>CAZEZY010000001.1:0-52895 GCA_964516635.1 uncultured Tepidimonas sp.
CGCCGCGATCAGCGAAGCCCTGAATTATGACACAACTTTTGGCGCCTTGTCAAAGTTTCGAAATGTTTCTTCGAGGCTTTGTTCGCCTGCTGCCGACCTTGTAAGGCGAGCAGCCGTGTGAGGAGCGAGATTGTATATCGGGTTTTCCCGCAATGGCAAGCTCAGTGAGGTTTTTTTTGGTGGGCCCGTCCGGGACAGCAGGTGATGCGCTTGAGGTCAAAGAGAAGATGCCAAGCGCGAAACCGACCGAGGCAAACGGGCCGTTGAACTGTTACGCTCACGGCATCATGTCACTCATCAATCTGAACGCCATTTCTCTGGCCTTCGGGCAAGCCCCTCTTCTCAACCAGGTATCCATGGCGCTGGAATCGGGTGAGCGCCTGGGTATCGTCGGAAGAAATGGTTCGGGCAAATCATCGCTGCTGAAAATTCTGGCAGCCATGGACCAACCTGATGATGGCCGGATTCAGCACCAGTCAGGCATTCGGGTGGTTTACGTGCCTCAGGAACCAGCACTCGACAACGAGATGACGGTGTTCGAATCGGTCAGTGGTGGACTGGATGACGTGAAGCGCCTGAGACAGGCCTACCTGGATCATGAGCCGGGTATCGACCTGGATGCCATACAGACCGAGATTGAAGCGCTGGACGGCTGGAACTGGGAACAGCGCGTACAGGAGAGCCTGACACGACTGGGCCTGGATCCCGAGGCATCGGTCGGCGCTTTGTCGGGCGGTGTTCGGAAACGTGTTGCTCTCGCGCAAGCACTGGTCAGCGTGCCAGACGTGCTGCTACTGGATGAGCCCACCAACCATCTGGATATGGATGCGATCGACTGGCTGGCCGAATGGCTGAAGTCATTCAAGGGGGCGATTGTGGTGATCAGTCACGACAGGGATTTTCTCGATCGCATCACCACACGCATCATCGAACTGGACCGGGGGCAGTTGTGGTCATATGAAGGGAACTTCAGCCAGTTTCAGGAGCAGAAGGAGGCACGACTGGCACAGGAGGCGGTGGTGCAGGCGAAAGCCGACAAGCTGCTGGCCCAGGAAGAAGTCTGGATACGAAAGGGCGTTGAAGCCAGAAGAACCAGGGCGCAAGCCCGTATAGAGCGATTAAAGGTGTTACGCCATCAAAGAGCGAGCCGCCGGGAGGTGGTTGGACAGGTTCGGATGGAGTTGCAACGGGGCGACGCTGGCGGCAAACTGATTGCTGAACTCACCAACGTCAGCAAGCATTTTGGAAGCGGTCAGGAGAGAAAGACCGTGGTCAGCCGATTCAGCACCACGATACTCAGGGGTGACAAGATCGGACTGATCGGACCGAATGGCGCCGGCAAGACAACGCTGCTCAAACTCATCCTCGGCGAAATAGAGCCTGATGAAGGACAGGTGAGGACTGGTCAGACGATAGAGGTGGCCTATTTCGACCAGATGCGCCATCAGCTCGACCTGAACGCCACGCTGGAAGACTACATCAGTCCCGGCAGTGAATGGATCGAGATCGGTTCGCGCAGGACTCACGTCAAGAGCTATCTGGCCGATTTTCTCTTTTCACCAGCCAGGGCCCACTCACCCGTCAGCAGCCTGTCCGGGGGAGAGCGCAACCGACTGATACTGGCCAGGTTGTTTGCGAAGCCAGCCAACGTTCTGGTACTGGATGAGCCGACGAACGACCTGGATATCGAAACCCTGGAGTTGCTGGAACAACGGCTTGCGGATTTTGAAGGCACCGTGTTTCTGGTCAGCCACGATCGACGTTTCCTCGATCAGGTCGTCACCAGCACGCTGGTCTTCGAGGGCGATGGCCAGTGGCGTGAGTACGAAGGGGGCGTTCAAGACTGGATCATGCAATCGACCCGGATGCACGGCCGCGCACCTGTGTGGCATCCAGAGCCGCTTCGTGCAACCCCCACCAAGCCAACACCTCCAACGTCTTCAGAGCCATCGCGCCCCCCAGGCCGGCGCAAGCTCAGCTTCAAGGAGCAGCGGGAACTCGACGCCCTTCCTGCCGCCATCGACGCACTGGAGCAAGAGCAGAAAGCGATCGATGAGTTGCTGGCCGATGGCTCAATCTACAGAACAGATGTGCAACGCGCCACCTTGCTGGCCGCACGCCATGCGGAAATCGAAACGGCCCTGATGGAAGCCCTGGAACGCTGGGAAGCGCTCAGCCAGAACGCCTGATGGCATCACAGTACAACCGACCACCATGACCGCCACCGAACTGGGCGCCTTGCTCACACTGGCCACAGCAACCAGTTTCACACCCGGGCCCAACACGACCTTGTCGACGGCCTTGGCTGCCAACTTCGGCATCAGAAGAGCCATGCCTTTTGTGTGCTCGGTACCCGTTGGATGGACCCTTCTCCTGACCCTGTGTGCAGCGGGGGCGGGCGCCGTCATCATGGCCGCCCCTCTGCTTCGAGGCGCCATCGTGGCGGGCGGATGTGGCTATCTGCTCTGGCTGGCCTGGCGCCTGGCTGGAAGCCAGTCGTTGTCGAACGCCCACCCAGCCAGTCTGCAGGTGACATTCTTTCGGGGCGTGGGCTTGCAATTTCTGAATATCAAGGCATGGATGCTCGCCCTCTCGATCGTGGCAGGCTGGATTGCCGGGCATCCGGATGCCATGCAGAGGTATGGACTGGTGGTGCCAGTCATGGTCTTTTTTGCGTTCGCCAGCAATCTGGCCTATGCCTGGATGGGGGCCGCTTTGCGTGGCTGGCTGAGTGGCCCTGTGATCCATGGACAACCCAGCCAGCGAAGGCTTTGCTGGTTCAACCGATGCATGGCGGTCGCGCTCATCTTCACCGCTTTCTGGTTGCTGGCAACGGGACTTTGATTCTTGGGCAAACCATCAGGCGCCGGTAGGATCACCCGATTGGACAAGGACTGAATCATGCACTGGACACTTGCCCATCGGGCTCAAAAAATGAATCCTTCGGTGATTCGCGAAATTCTGAAAGTGACCGAACGACCTGGGATCATCAGTTTTGCAGGTGGATTGCCATCCCCGAAGACCTTCCCTGTCGAGGTGTTTGCCGAAGCCTGCGCCAAGGTATTGAAAGAGGATGGTCATTCTGCGCTCCAGTACGCCTCGAGTGAAGGGCTGGTGGCGTTGCGTGAACAGGTGGCCGCCATGCTGCCATGGGAGGTCGATCCGGGACAGGTCCTGATCACGACGGGTTCCCAGCAAGGGCTCGATCTGGTTGGCAAGGTGCTGATCGATCCAGGCAGCCGGATTCTCGTGGAAACCCCCACCTACCTGGGCGCGCTACAGGCCTTTGCACCCATGGAACCTGAAGTGATCGGTCTGGCTTGCGATGAGGAAGGGCCCCTCCTGCAGGATCTGCAACACCAGCTCGGCGTCGACACCGACCCAACGGACGCGCCAACAGAGCCGGCCCGGCGGCGTCTGCTGCAGCTAGACCTTGAGCCAGGCAGAACTTTTCCTCGGTTCATGTACCTGCTGCCGAATTTTCAGAACCCCACGGGCCGCACGATGACCGAGGCTCGGCGCAAGGCAATCAGCGAGGGGTGCTGGGCGCTGGGTCTGCCCATTGTTGAAGACAACCCTTATGGGGATCTGTGGTTCGATGCACCGCCTCCTGCCACGTTGACATCCAGGCATCCGAACGGCTGCATTTATCTGGGATCCTTCTCCAAGGTTCTGGCGCCTGGACTGCGTCTGGGCTTCCTGGTGGCGCCTCCCGATCTGTATCCGAAGCTGCTGCAAGCCAAACAGGCCGCTGATCTGCATACGCCCAGCTTCAACCAGAGAGTCGTGGCCGAAGTGCTGAAAGACGGGTTTCTTGATCGACATGTGCCCACCATTCGCTCACTGTATCGAGCACAACGCGATGCCATGCTGACAGCGCTGGACCGCAACATGCGCGAACTCGATGTGACGTGGAATCGCCCGGATGGCGGGATGTTTCTGTGGGTGCGACTGCCCCAAGGCATGAGTGCGATCGATGTGTTGCCTCATGCCGTGGAAAAGGGGGTGGCGTTTGTTCCAGGCGCCGCCTTCTATGCTCATGCGCCTGACCCGAGATCACTCCGCCTGTCTTTTGTGACAGCGACGGTGGATCAGATACACCAAGGCGTGGCGGCTCTGGCCGAAGCGGTGCGGGAACACAGGGATCGGACCTAGTCCGTCACCGCGGTGACTGTGCGGTGCCCCGACGATCGGGACAATCGTCTGCATGGGAACGCTTTATCTGGTACGTCATGGCCAGGCGTCTTTTGGCGCCGAAGACTACGATCAGCTGAGCCCGCTAGGCATTCGGCAGAGCATGCGTCTGGGAGAGCATTTTCGGGAACTGGGCCTTGAGTGGGATGCCGTGATCACGGGTACTCTGCGTCGTCATGAACAAACCTGGGAAAACCTGGCCCGGGGCATGGGCTGTTCCGTGGAACCGCTGAAATGGCCTGGTCTGAACGAATACGACAGCACCGCCTTGATTGACACCCTGCACGCGGTGCCATCCGATCCGCTGACGACGTCAGAAGGTTACCGACAACACTTCCGCCTGCTCAGGGATGCACTCCGTCAATGGATGGCGGGCGTCGTGTCACCCAAAGGCATGCCCAGCTATGAAGCATTTGTCAACGGCGTGATTTCATCACTCGAACATGTTCGGACGCATCACCAAGGCCATGTGCTGATGGTGACCAGCGGTGGGCCGATCTCAACTGCTGTGGGCCACCTGCTCGGCACTTCGCCCGAAACGACCATTGAACTGAACATGCGCTTGCGCAATACATCCGTCACCGAACTGCAATACAACGTGAAGCGTCACACGCTCGTCAGCTTCAATGCCCTTCCCCACTTGGCTCAACCACCCTATCAGGATTGGATCACCCACGCATGAGGCCGATCGGATCACGATTGATCAGGCCCGTTCACCAGGGTGTCCAACGGCAGTTCAGACAACTCACGCATGAGTGCAGCAAGCGAGCGCCCAGCGGCCTCGACCAGTTGATGGCCCAACTCCGCATCCGCGCCAGAGGCATCACCCACGGCGCCAGCCCGGTTGTAATCCTGCATTTGCCAGGCCAGCTTGGCGCTGCGCCCATTGCCCAGAATGGGCCAGCGTTCGGCGCGGATCTGAGCGGTTGAAGCAAAGTGCGCCGCACGATCCATGCGAACCGAGTCTGGCCTAAGCGCCAGCATCATGCTGGTCTCGACCAGGCCTGCATGCACGCCGAAGCGGTGCTCCTGAGGAGACACTCGCGCATTGAGATCGTTGCCCTGATCATCGATCAACGGTAGATTGAACCAGCTGGCGCCATACACCAGAAGGTGATGACGACCACGCAACGCTCGTCCGACCATGTCCATCAGGCCAGCATGCCCCCCATGGGAATTGAAGATGAGGAGTTTCCTCACGCCGGATCTGGCAACACAGGCGCCAATGTCGTTCCAGAGCTGCAAGATGGTTTCTGGCTTCAGGGACAGCGTGCCAGGGAAACGCTCATGCTCAGGGCTCAGACCGATGGCCTGGGTGGGCAAGACATAAACCGGCCAGCCTGCACCCAGTGAACGACCCGCAGCCGCCAGCACCCCTTCGAGGAGATCGGTGTCCACCGATAACGGGAGATGTGGCCCATGCTGCTCGGTGGCCGAAACCGGTAAAACGGCTACCGTTCGCGCCACATCGACCATCGCAAAATCGGTGGTGCAGAGATCGCCCCATCGGGGCAGGACGGAGGCATTCACTGAGAGCATGACAAATGAGCCTGGGTAGACAAAGAATGATGAGAGGATATCAGTGGAAATGTCACGATGGACGTGCAGCGATAGTGACCTCGATGCGCGATGATCTCAGGAGAAACGCCGACACGAAAGCCTCGATGACATGGTCTTCGTTTTTGAACAGCCGATGCACTTCTCCATCACTTGAAGGACAATCCATGGCCACATCCTGGGCGATGGAACTTTGACCGCCTGAGGTATTCCGAACTTATTCGTTGATGGCCATTTTCTGATGTTTTTTCGCCTGTTTTCCCTGTTCGTTGCGTGGGTGCTTTTGGCAGCCGGTGGCGCCCTCGCCCAGGGAGTTGTGGTGTCGCCTGCGGTGCAGAGCGAGTTTTCCCGCGCCGAACTGCTGGTGCATGCCCCTGGCGGGGTGACACCCGGGCAGCCGCTGTGGCTGGGCCTGCAGATCCAGCACGCCCCTGACTGGCACACCTACTGGAAAAATCCGGGCGACTCGGGCCTGCCCACCGAGATGGAGTGGCAACTGCCCCCAGGCGTGACACCCGGTGAAGTCCAGTGGCCCACGCCGCGCAAGTTTCCACTGGGCGATCTGGCCAACTACGGCTACGACGGAACGGTGCTGCTGCCTATCCCATTGCGTATAGGGGACGATTTCCAGGGCAACACACTGAGTGTGGAGGTACTGGCCACCTGGCTGATCTGCCGCAAGGAATGCATTCCCGAAGAAGCCAGCTTCCAGATAAGCATTCCGGCACAACTTTCATCGGCTGCTCATGCCAAGGCATTTGAGATGGCATGGGCCGCCGCCCCGGTCGTACAGGGAGCAGGCACGAGCCGCCTTGTGGCCAAGCCAGACAGCCTTCAAGTACAGATCGACGGTTTGCCCGCCGAATGGCGCGGCCGCCCACTCGAATTCTTCCCCGAAATGCCGGGCTTGATCGAGCCTGGCGCTGCCTGGCAGCAGCAGTGGGCGGCGAATGTCTGGCAGGCCGAGGTGCCGCTGTCGCGCTTCCGCAGCGACAGTCCGGCGGTGATGGCGTTGGTGGTGGCCCCAGCCAACCCACCCGGCGAAGGCCCAGGGCTGCGAGGTGTGCGCATGGAAGTGCCCGTACCCGACGGCTGGCCGGCCCTTGCGGCTCCAGGTGCCGGGGCATCGGAAGCGCTGCAGGCCGCACTGGCTGAAAATGCAGCGCGGGCCGCAGCGGGCACCGCCAGTGGCCCGACACTCACGCTGTGGGCGGCCCTGCTGGGCGCCCTCATCGGCGGGATGATCCTCAATCTGATGCCGTGCGTGTTTCCCGTGCTGGCGATCAAGGTGCTGGCTTTTTCGCAACACGGCGACAACCAGCGCGCCCACCGCATGGGCGGGCTGGCCTACACGGCTGGCGTGGTGCTGTCGTTCGTGGCGCTTGGTGCAGTGCTGCTGGGACTGCGCGCTGCAGGCGAACAACTGGGCTGGGGCTTCCAGCTGCAAAACCCGGCAGTGGTGGCAGCGCTGGCGGTGCTGTTCACGGTCATTGGGCTGAACCTGGCTGGACTGTTCGAGTTTGGGCATATCCTGCCCAGTTCGGTGGCCAGCCTGCAGGCCAAAAACCCGACCGCCGATTCGTTCCTGACCGGCGTGCTGGCCACGGCCATCGCATCGCCCTGCACCGCGCCGTTCATGGGCGCGTCTCTGGGGCTGGCCATTGCGCTGCCCACCGGGCAGGCGCTGGCGGTATTCGCGGCCCTGGGGCTGGGCATGGCCCTGCCTTATCTGGCGGCCAGCTGGGTGCCCGCCATCGCCCGGGCACTGCCCCGACCCGGCGCCTGGATGGAAACCTTCCGCCAGTTGATGGCTTTCCCCATGTTCGCCACGGTGGTGTGGCTGTTGTGGGTACTGGGCCAGCAAAGTGGCATCGACGGCGCCGCGGCCTTGCTGATGCTGCTGGTGGTGCTGGCGCTGCTGATCTGGTCCCTCAACCGCAGCGGCAAGGTGCGTTCCGTGATCGGATCACTCTCTGTGCTGGGGCTGGCCTGGCTGCTCTGGGCCATTGGCCCCAACGTGACCCGCCTGCAGGATGGCTTGGCGTATTCGTCTCCCACGGCAGTGGAAGGGGTGATCTGGGAAGCCTGGAGCCCGCAGCGCGAGGCAGAACTGCTGGCAGCGGGCAGGCCCGTGTTTGTGGACTACACCGCTGCCTGGTGTGTGACCTGCCAGTTCAACAAGCGCAATGCGTTGGCCGACCCCGGTTTTCTCCAGGACGTGGCCTCGCGCAACGTGGCCCTGCTGCGAGCCGACTGGACGAGCCGCGACCCGGTCGTGACCGAAGCCCTGGCCCGACTGGGGCGCAACGGCGTGCCGGTGTACGTGCTGCATGCGCAAGGTCGAACGCCGTTGGTACTGTCTGAAATCCTCACCGTCGACGAGGTGCGATCGGCGGTTCAGCAACTGTGACCGGAGGTTCTGCATGCAACGACGCGAATTCACCCTGGGTCTGACGGGCGCCTTGGCCACCCCACTGCTTTTTTGGCCCGGCATGGCAGGTGCAGCGCAGATTGGCCAGGTCGCACCCACCTTCAGTCTGAAAGACACCACCGGCCAGACGGTGAGCCTGGACAGCTTTCGGGGCAGAGCGGTGGTACTCGAATGGCTGAATCCCGGCTGCCCCTTTGTGCGCAAGCATTACCAGGGCAACATGCAGGCCCTGCAGCGCGAGTACACCGGTAAAGGCGTGGCCTGGCTGGCGATCAACTCCACCGAAACCGCCAGCAGCGACTACATGGAGCCTGCCCAACTGGCTCAGTGGATGAGAGACCAGAAAGCCGCCGCCACCAGCGTGCTGATGGACGAAGACGGCACCACGGGCCGCGCCTACCGGGCACGCGTCACACCCCACATGTACATCATTCGTTCGGATGCGGTACTGGTTTATGCCGGCGCCATCGACAGCATCGCCACTTCACGGGTGAGCGATATCGAACGTGCCACCAACTACATTCGACAGGGGCTGGACGAATTGCTGTCTGGTAAACCACTCAGTGTGGCGACCACCCAGGCGTACGGTTGCACCATCAAATACAAAACCTGAAGCTCATTCATCGATGATCTGGAAAACATCCAGCGGGTTGATGCTGACCCTTGGACTGATGGCATGCTCCGGCGCCCCCGCCGAGTGGCGGGTGAGCCTGGATGAAGGCCGTGCCATTCTGGAAAGCCGACAGGCGCTGGTGTTTGACATTCGGGAGCCCGAAGAGCACGCCACGGGCGTGGCCGCTGGTGCCTTGCTGCTGCCCATGTCCCAGCTTAACCAGCGAGTGGGCGAGATCCCTCTTGACCCATACCAGCCGGTTCTGCTGATCTGCAACACGCAAAATCGCTCGGCCAAGGTCGTGGAAGCCCTGCGGGAAGCGGGCTGGAGCAATGTGCGCTACGTGCATGGCGGCATGAGTGACTGGGCCAAACGCGGATGGCCCATGATCAAGCCGGCAGGCTGACCGGGTTATCCCTGACGCGTTGGACCTCGTCATTGCCTCGGGCGTGCGTACACTGCAGGCATGAGCGACATTCAGACCCTGAGGCGCATCCTTTCGAGCTGCCATACCCTCGCTGTGGTGGGCCTGTCACCGCAATGGCACCGACCGAGCTATTTTGCAGCCAAATACATGCAGGCCCATGGTTATCGGATCGTTCCGGTGAATCCACTGGTGGCCCGTGAAGGGGGTGACATCCTGGGTGAACGTTGTTACCCCACCGTACAGGCCGCGGCCCAGGCGCTGGCAGCGCAAGGCCATCCCATAGACATGGTGGACTGCTTCCGCAAGAGCGAAGACATCCCCCCACTGGCCGACGCGGCCATTGAAATCGGGGCGAAATGCCTGTGGCTTCAACTGGGGGTGGAGCACGCCGAGGCGGAGGCCAAGGCCACCAGGGCCGGTCTGCAGGTGGTTCACGACCGCTGCGTGAAGATCGAACACGCCCGGCTGTTCGGCGGTCTGAACTGGGCTGGGGTGAACACCAAGGTCATCTCGGCCAAACGCCCGCAGCAACTGCCCTATTGACCCTTACCCCGAAAGCTTCCATGGCCCAGGAACACCCGTACGGCTTTGGCACACTGGCCATCCATGCCGGCGCCATTCCCGACCCTGTCACCGGCGCGCGCGCCACACCCATCCACCAGACCACCAGTTTTGTGTTTGACAGCGCCGAGCACGCTGCCAGCCTCTTCAACCTGCAGACCTTTGGCAATGTGTACAGCCGCATCGGCAACCCCACGGTGTCGGTGCTGGAAGAGCGAGTGGCGGCATTGGAGGGAGGGCGAGCCGCTCTGGCCTGTGCCAGCGGCATGGCCGCGCAGATGACGGCGCTGCTGGCCATCCTGAAGGCGGGCGATCACATCGTAGCCGCCTCCACCCTTTACGGTGGCACCGTGGGGCAGTTGGGCGTGGGGTTTGAGCGACTCGGCATCACCACCACTTTCGTGGACCCGACCGACCCCGACCACTTCCGCCGCGCCATGCGGCCAAACACCCGCGCGGTCTATGGGGAAACCATCGGCAACCCGCTGGTGAATGTGCTGGACATCGCGGCGATTGCGCAGGTGGCGCACGACCATGGCGTGCCGCTGGTGATCGACAACACCGTGGCCACGCCCTGGCTTTGCCGCCCTTTCGAGCACGGCGCCGACATCGTGGTGCACAGTGCCACCAAGTACTTTGGCGGACATGGCACCACCATGGCAGGCGTGGTGGTGGAATCGGGCCGGTTCGACTGGGGCAACGGGAATTTTCCCGACATGGTCGAGCCCAGCCGCGCCTACCACGGCGTGAAGTTCTACGAGACCTTTGGCGACTTCGGCTACACCATGAAAGCGCGCATGGAGGTGAACCGCACCTTTGGCGCGGTGCTGTCGCCCATGAACGCATGGCTGATTTTGCAAGGCATTGAAACCCTGCACCTGCGCATGCAGGCGCACTGCCGCAATGCCCGCCGTGTGGCCGAATGCCTGCGTGATCACCCGCTGGTGGCCTGGGTCAACTACCCCGGGCTGGCCGACTCGCCCTATCACGCACTGGCAGCCAAGCAGTTCCGTCAGGTGGACGGACTGCCCGGGGGTTCGGGCATCCTCACCTTCGGCATCCGCGCCGACGACCCGGCCAAGGCCGGCGAACGCTTCATCGACGCCTGTGAATTCCTCAGCCACCTGGCCAATATCGGTGACGCGAAAACGCTCGTGATCCACCCCGCTTCCACCACCCACCGGCAGCTGAACGAGGATGAGCTCAAGAAAGCCGGCGTCGGCCCCGACATGATCCGGCTGAGCGTGGGGATTGAAGAAGTGGACGACATCCTCTGGGACCTGGACCAGGCACTTCGCAAGGCCGTGGGCTGAAGGCCAGGCCAGCCTGCGACAATGCAGGGTTATGAGCACGACCTTCGCCCCCCTGCAAAACGACACCTTTCTCAGGGCCTGCCTGCGCCAGGCCACCGAGCACACCCCCGTCTGGCTGATGCGCCAGGCTGGCCGCTACCTGCCCGAGTACCGCGCGACCCGCGCCAGAGCGGGCAGCTTCATGGGCCTGGCCACCAACGTGGACTACGCCACCGAGGTGACGCTTCAACCCCTGGAGCGTTACGATCTGGATGCGGCCATTCTGTTCAGCGACATCCTGACCGTGCCCGACGCCATGGGCCTGGGCCTGAGCTTTGCGCTGGGCGAAGGGCCCAAGTTCGCCCAAACCGTGCGCACCGAAGCCGACGTGGCCCAGCTGGCCGTGCCCGACATGAACAAGCTGCGCTATGTGTTTGACGCCGTCACCTCGATTCGAAAAGCACTCAATGGCCGGGTGCCGCTGATCGGTTTTTCAGGCAGCCCCTGGACGCTGGCCTGCTACATGGTGGAGGGTGGCGGCAGCGACGACTACCGGCTGGTCAAAACCCTGATGTACCAGCGCCCCGACCTGATGCACCGGGTGCTGGAAATCAACGCCGACGCCGTGGCGCTGTACCTGCGTACGCAGATCGAAGCGGGCGCGCAGGCCGTGATGGTGTTCGACAGCTGGGGCGGCGTCCTGGCCGATGGCAACTTTCAGCAGTTCAGCCTGGCTTACACGAAGCGCGTGCTGGACCAGTTGCCCAAGTCATTCAACGGCCAGCGCATCCCGCGCATCGTGTTCACCAAGGGCGGCGGGCTCTGGCTGGACGACATGAACACGCTGGACTGCGACGTGCTGGGTCTGGACTGGACGGTGAACCTGACCCGGGCCCGCGCCCGGGTGGGTGGCGAAACCGGCGGCCCCGGAAAAGCGCTACAGGGGAATCTGGATCCCAATGTGCTGTTTGCTCAACCCGATCAAGTCGCCCAGGAAGCCATCAAAGTGCTCGAAAGTTTCGGCCAACCACACATCGACCGCCTGTCTCAAGGCCCCACTCACATCTTCAACCTGGGGCATGGCATCAGTCAACACACCCCGCCTGAGCATGTGAAAGTGCTGGTCGACACGGTACACGCACACTCCCGCCGGATGCGTGGCGCAGTGGCCTGAGCTGGCATCCGGACCGCACGGATGCGCACCGATTCAGGGCCATGAAACTAGCACAAAAATGGGGCTGACATCGTGCGTCGCACCGAGCTTATGCACAAAAACTTGTGTGCGGCGCAACATCTTTACAAGTCTGGCATTTTGAATGACAGATTGCTCATAAAGAACCTAAGTTGTTGATTTCATTGAACAAGGTCAGATGCATATTTTCTAGGCACTCTAGCGAAAGCCTTGATTTTCAAGGCCTTGCGAAGTGGATTCAACAACTATCAACAAAGTTATCCACAGAAAATCTGAGCAACTGCGAGAAGCTCTGACGAATCAATGACTTACCGGTTTTTCCACCAAAATGACTGAGCTTTTGCGCCCAAGTTCAGTGAGATGGCTGGATGTGGTGATCACCACTCCCGCACACAGCGGACTGGGTGACAGCCTCTCCTACTGGTGTGAACAATCACTCGCTCCCGGCACGCTGGTCCGCGTACCGCTGGGGACACGTGAAACGATCGGGATTGTCTGGGCCTCCCATGAAAAGCCTCCTGCAGACCTGTTACCCGAGCAGACCCGACCCATTCTGGGATCGCTGGATGCCCTGCCTCCGCTGAACGACCGGTGGCGAAAGTTGATGGCTTTTACCGCCGGGTATTACCAGCGTGCACTGGGCGAGGTGTCACTGGCGGCCCTGCCTCCAGCCATTCGGGAACTGTCTGCGGTTCAGTTGCAGCGTCGTATGCGAAAGGTACTGCAACCAACCGAGGCCATGTCCACCGTGTCTGACACACCATCGCCTGACCCGATACCACGACTCAGCCCCGAGCAAAAAGAGGTGATTGCACGGCTTCAAGGGGTCAGCCAGCCGGTGCTGCTGTTTGGGGCCACCGGGAGCGGAAAAACCGAGGTCTACCTGCGCACCGCCCAGACACTCCTCGAAGAAGACCCGGAGGCCCAGGTGCTGGTGATGGTCCCCGAGATCAATCTGACGCCTCAACTGGAGGCACGATTCATCGAACGCTTTCACCAAACCAGGGTGGTGACACTGCACAGCGGACTGACGCCCGCTCAGCGACTCAGAAACTGGCTGGCCGCCCACATCGGACAGGCGCGCATCGTTCTGGGCACGCGGATGGCGATCTTCGCCAGCCTGCCCAGACTGCGGCTCATTGTCGTCGACGAAGAGCACGATCCGAGTTACAAAAGCCAGGAGGGGGCTCGCTTCTCGGCTCGAGACCTGGCGGTTTTCCGAGCCAGACTGGAATCCGGCCATGCACCCTGTCAGGTCATTCTGGGCTCGGCGACCCCATCACTGGAAAGCTGGCACGCCGCGAATCAAGGGCGATACCTGCGACTGGAAATGCCCGCTCGTATCGGTGGTGGCGGATGGCCTCGCCTTCGACTCGTTGACCTCAATCAGCAGCCCAGACACACCGTCATCGCACCCGCCTTGCTGGAGGCCATGGCCGAGCGAGCGGCTCGTGGGGAGCAAAGCCTGGTGCTGCTGAATCGCCGCGGCTATGCCCCGGTATTGGCCTGTGAGGACTGCGGCTGGAAAAGCGATTGCCCGCACTGCAGTGCTCATGCCGTGTTCCACAAGATCGACCGAACCCTTCGTTGCCACCATTGCGGTCACACCACCCGGGTACCCAAAGCCTGCCCGGCGTGCGGGAACCTGGACATCAAACCCCTGGGCAGAGGCACGGAGCAGATCGAGGAGCAGCTTGCCGGACTGCTGGCCCATGCCCACCGGCCCGATGGCCAACCCTTGCGTGTCGCCCGACTGGACGCCGACACCACTCGGGTCAAGGGCGCCCTGGAAAGCCGGCTGGCCGACATGCACGCCGGTGAGGTGGATGTGCTGGTTGGCACCCAGATGGTGGCCAAAGGCCATGACTTCCGGCGCATCACCCTGGTCGCCAGCCTGAACACAGACAGCGCCCTCTTCGCCAGTGACTACAGGGCGCCAGAGCGACTTTTCTCCCTCTTGATGCAGGCCGCTGGCCGGGCGGGACGGGATGCGGAATTTGTCTCCGCTCAAGGCACCGAAGTGGCGTTGTGGATCCAGACCTGGTATCCGCAGCACCCCCTCTTTGCCGCCCTGGCAAAGCATGACTATCCGGGATTTGCCACCAGTCAGCTGGAAGAACGGGCCTCGGCAGAGATGCCACCCTTCGGTTTTCAGGCGCTCGTCCGGGCTGAGGCCCGTACGCAGGAAGCCGCACAGGCGTGGCTCAGACTGGCCGCTCAATCGGCCGATGGACTCATCGGACACAACCATCTCACGGTCTATCCGCCGGTCCCCATGGCGGTTCAACGGGTAGCGAACATCGAAAGGGCGCAAATGCTGATCGAAAGCCCTTCGCGGCCTGCTCTGCAGGCCTTCATGGCTGCCTGGCAACCCATGCTGCAGGGATTGCGAAGCCACCCTGAAACCAGAGGCCTCATCCGGTGGGCGATCGATGTGGATCCGCTGACCCTTTGAAATCCGGTCAGGCGACCAGCAAGGCCACGGCGCCTGAAAAAGTGAGGAAAGCCAGCGCCGTGGACACCAGGATGATCCTGGCGATTCGCCCGTTGTCGGCACCAAAGCGTTCGGCCAGCAAGGACACATTGCTGGCACTCGGCAAGGCGGCCACCAGCACCATCACGGTCAGGGCAAAGGGAGAGAGCTTCAACCCCATCTGGATGGCCACGGAACCCACCAGCAGAACCAGTAACGGGTGCAGCAGCAACTTCATCATGGCCACCGGCACGTAATCGCTCCAGGGCATGGGGTGGTCTGACTGCATCTGCGACCGCGCCAGAACCGCGCCAATGGTGAAGAGAGCCACGGGGGATGCCGCATCGGCGAGGAGCCAGACCGTCTTTTCAATCGGCCCTGGCAGGGAAAATTCCAGCGATGATGCAATCGCGCCCAGGATGATGGCCCAGGGCATGGGGTTGCTGAGCACACCCTTGAGTGCCTTGCCGGCAGCCGCCCAGGGTCCGCCCTCGCCCTGATCCATCCGAGACAGGGCAATGCACAGCGAACTGGTGAGCAGCATATCGACCACAATCACGACGATGATGGGGCCCACGCTTTGCGGCCCCAGCAAGGCAGCCAGCAACGGCACGCCCATGAAACCCGTGTTCGGAAACGCCGCCACCAGCGCCCCCATGGACGCATCGTTCCAGCGAATCCGCTGACTGAAGGTCATGACCAGTGCGAACCCCACCATCACCAGGGCGCAAAGGGCATACACACCGGCAACCGCCACGTCCAGCAACTGAGCGATCGGCGTGGTGGAGCCAAATCGGTACAGCATGGCCGGCAGGGCAAAGTACAGCACAAAGCTGTTCAGGCCGGGTATGGCATCCAGAGGCAGCAGCCGCTGGCGTGCCGCCACAAAGCCTGCGAGCACCAGCGCGAAAAAGGGAAACGTGACGAGCAGTACGGTAAGCACGGGCTGGATTGTCGCAGGACTTGGCATCCCAGCCCGCCCGTTATGATCGGCTGCTTTGTCTGAGCCTTCTTGCCATGTCTGCTGGCCTGAACATCGCCCAACTCGATGCCGTGAATCATCTGTCTGGCCCCTGCCTGGTGCTGGCCGGCGCAGGTTCGGGGAAAACCCGCGTCATCACCCACAAGATCGCCCGTCTCATCCAGGCCGGGCTCGCGGCCAACCGGATCGCTGCGATCACCTTCACCAACAAGGCCGCCGCCGAAATGCGCGAACGCGCCCGACAACTGGTGGGCAAGCCCGCCAAGGACGTGGTGATCTGCACCTTCCACTCCCTGGGCGTGCGGCTGTTGCGCGAAGACGGATCCTACATGGGCCTCAAGCAGCAGTTTTCGATTCTCGACACCGACGACATCACCTCCATCCTGAAGGATTGTGGCGGCACCACCGACGCGGCCACCGCCCGCCAGTGGCAGTGGACCATCAGCGGCTGGAAGGGCGCCGGCCTGAACGCCGAACAAGCCCTGGCGCAGGCTAGGGACGAAGACGAGCGGATGATCGCGTTGCTCATGGCCAAGTACCAGGAACGCCTGGCCGCCTACCAGAGCGTGGACTTTGACGACCTGATCGGCCTGCCGCTGAAGTTGTTGCAGCAACATCCCGAGGCGCGCGACAAGTGGCAGAAAAAGCTGGGGCACGTGCTGGTGGACGAATACCAGGACACCAACGCCACCCAGTATGAATTGTTGAAACTGCTGGTCGGCGAACGAGGTCGCTTCACCGCCGTGGGCGACGACGACCAGTCGATCTACGGCTGGCGCGGCGCCACCCTGGACAACCTCAAGAAGCTGCCCCAGGACTTTCCCGCGCTCAAGGTCATCAAGCTGGAGCAGAATTACCGCTCCACCAGCGCCATCCTGCGGGCGGCCAACCACGTCATCGGCCCCAACCCCAAGCTGTTCCCCAAGACGCTGTGGAGCGAACTGGGCGAAGGCGAGCCGGTGCGGGTACAGGCCTGCGACCACGAGGACCACGAGGCCGAGCGAGCGGTGGCACGCATCCAGAGCCTCCGCGCCGGTTCGGCCGCGGCCGGCAGCACCGGCGCCAGGCACAAGGCGTTCAAGGACTTCGCCATCCTGTACCGTGCCAACCACCAGGCCCGTGCGCTGGAAACCGCATTGCGCAAGGCGCAGATCCCGTACAAGGTCTCGGGGGGCACCAGCTTTTTCGACCGCGCCGAGATCAAGGACCTCTGCGCGTGGCTGCGCCTGATCGTCAACCACGACGACGATCCGGCTTTTTTGCGCGCCATCACCACGCCCAGGCGCGGCATCGGCCACCAGACGCTGTCACAACTCGGCGCCTTTGCCACGCAGTACAAGGTCAGCCTGTTCGAGGCGCTGTTCTCCCACTCGCTGCAGGCCGCGCTGCCCGCGCGCGCAGTGCACGGTCTGCACGAGTTCGGCCGCACCCTCAACGACCTGGAGCACCGCGCCCGGCGCACCATCGGCCACGAAGCGGCCAAATCGTTCCTGGACGACTGGCTCAAGACCATCGGCTACGAGCAGTACCTGCTCGACAGCGAAGACAGCGACAAGGTCGCTGCCGCGCGCTGGGGCAATGTGATCGACTTCTGCGACTGGGTGGCGCAGCGCTGCGGCGGCCAGATCGACGACACCGGAGGCCTGACCACCGAGCGGGCGCCCAAGACCCTGCTGGAAGTCGCGCAGACCATCGCCCTCATGGCCACGATTTCCGAACGTCAACAGGACCAGGACGTGGTGACGCTGTCCACACTGCATGCCGCCAAGGGGCTGGAATGGCCGCACGTGGTTCTTGCAGGCGTCAACGAGGGGCTCCTGCCCTTTCAGCGCGACGACAGCCTGAACGGCGAGGCCCAGAGCAGGCTGATCGAGGAAGAGCGCCGGCTCATGTACGTGGGCATCACCCGCGCACAGCATACGCTGGTGGTGAGCTGGCTCAAGCGGCGCAAGAAGGGCCGTGAAATGGTGCCCGGCCAGCCCAGCCGGTTCATCGCAGAAATGGCCCTGGATCAAGCCACCGCGAAAGAAGACCCCCGCGAACGCCTCCGCGCCTTGAGGGAAGAATTTGCCCGGCGTTCGGCAACCAGCAGCCCGACCTGAATCGTGACCCCGCCCGATCGCCAGGCTGGGCGCACACCGTGGATTCGACTACCATGCAGACCATTTCATCCTCTCGGCTGATGACCATGCGATTTCAGATAAGCAGGCGTGTCTTCACCCTTCTTCTGTCATGCGGCCTACCCGCGGGCTCCCTCTGGGCACTCGACCCTCCCCAAGCGAACCCAGTGCTCACGGTCACGGGCAAACTGGGCGTCACCAACCAGGGCGCAAGCGCCAGATGGGACATGGCGATGCTGGAGGCGCTGCCTCAAACCTCATTCAGGACCTCGACGCCCTGGTACAACGAGCCGGTGACATTCAGTGGACCGCTTCTCCGCGACGTGCTGACTGCGCTGAAAGCCAACGGTACCGAAATCAGGGCAACGGCACTCAATGACTACCGGATCACCATCCCGTTTTCCGATACCCAGCGATTTGACATGATCGTGGCCACCCGGATGAACGGTCAGCACATGCCCGTACGCAACAAGGGCCCCTTGTTCATCGTGTATCCCTTTGACAGCCAACCTGAACTCCGCCGGGCGACCTACTACGAGCGATCCATCTGGCAGTTGAAGGCACTGACCATCGAATAAGCCCTTCGCGAGCCATGCCCTCATCTTTTGACAATCGCAGCTATCTGCTGTGGGTGTCACTCACCACCCTGCTGCTGACGGTCGGTCTGGCCGTCACGGCCGCCATCTCACTGAGGCAATCCGATTCGGTCGAAGCCGCTGCCCGCCTGCAGGCGGACTCGGTCACCGCGCTGACCTTTCAGGCAGAAAGAGAGTTTCTGCGGTTCCGAAACGAGCTTCAGCTCGCCCTGACCTCACCCCATTCGGGCGCCTGGGATGCCGTGCAGATGCGATTCGACATTTTTGCGAGTCGCGTCACCCTCTTGCGCGAAAACCCCAGCATGACCAAGCTCCGAGGCCGGCCCGAGTACAACGCCACCCTGCCTGAACTGATCGCTCTGGTTGAGCAGATCGATGTCTGGCTGGCAGACCCCTCCGTGCATCACGCATCGCTGAACCGGTTGCTGGGGCGGATGATCGAGATGGGACCCGATGTGCAGTCGCTGTCTTTTGCGGCGAACAGCGAAGTGACACACCTCATGGATCAGCAGGTTGATGTGGTCAGACAGCAGCACCGGATGATCGGGTGGCTGGTGATCGTCCAGTTGCTGGTGATTGCGGCGGCCACCGCGAGCCTGTTCAACCGGCACAGGCGACTCCAGCGGGAACAGATGGCCCTGGAGCGGCTCAACCGGCAATTGCTCATGGCCAAAGACGCGGCCGAAGCGGCTGACCGTGCCAAAGCCCATTTTCTGGCGAACATGAGCCATGAGCTTCGAACACCCTTCAATGGCATGCTGGGCATGATCGACATGGTGAGCGAGTCCAGGCTCGACACGGCGCAGCGTGAGCAGATTCAAATGGCCCGACAGTCGGCCGAGCACCTGTTGCGCTTGTTGAATGACATCCTGGACATGTCGGCCATCGAGGCAGGCAAACTGAAAATCCGACCCGAACCCTGTGAGGTTCCCAGACTGCTGACCGAGGTCTGCGAACTGCTTCAGGTGGAAGCCTCTCAGAAAGGCCTCACATGGAGCCTCGATCTGCATACCGGCCCGCCGCAAACGGTGATGGTTGACCCCACCCGCCTCAGACAGATCCTGCTCAACCTCATGGGAAATGCCGTCAAATTCACAACAGAGGGCCATGTGGCGGTGGAACTGCACGAAGCCACTGACAACGGGCAGATTCGGTGGACCATTGCCGTGAGCGATACCGGACCCGGCATGGATGAGCGCACGCAGCGTCGCCTGTTTCAGCGTTTCCATCAGCTGGATGACTCCGCCAGCCGTCAGCATGGCGGGACCGGCCTGGGACTGGAAATTTCCCGCAATCTCGCCCGCCTCATGGGTGGCGAGATTCAGGTACAGAGCCAGTCAGGCCTGGGTTCGTGTTTCACCGTCACACTGACCACACCCGTCTGTGCAGATGACATCGTTGCGCAGGGTCCTGGCACCGTGGCCCCCGGGGAGCATCAGGTGATCAGCACGGGAAGATTGCGCATTCTGGTGGCCGAGGACCATCCGGTCAATCGCCAACTGGTGGGGATGCAGCTCGACAAGCTCGGACATGAAGCGATCTTTGCCGTCAACGGACGCGAAGCGGTTGAGCGACTGGCGTCCTCCGATGGGATTTCGCTGGTGCTGATGGACCTGCACATGCCGGGAATGGACGGCCTGGAGGCCACCCGGCACATCCGTCAATGGGATGGCCCGAAAGGGCGGATTCCGATCATTGCCCTCACCGCCGATGTGCTGGAAGACACCCGCCACAAAGCTCTGGCCAGTGGCATCAACGAATACCTGATGAAACCAGTCCGGCAGGCGGCACTGCATGCCGTCATTCATCGCTGGGTCAACCCCTCCGCGACGCAGTCGACGCCGTCTTGAGTCCAGGGACTCACCACCCCCCGATCAGACGCAGGGGCAGATAGACCGCCATGCCACAGACGATCGTTCCCAGCACCCCGCCCCGCCAGAAAAACCAGCCAGCGCCCGCCATCGCGGCAAACAGTCGCGCATCTTTCCAGGTCGCGATCAGCTGACCCTGATCGGCGATCACCTCAGGGATGACCACCGCAGCCAGGGCGGCAATCGGGGCATACTGAAGACCTCGCTCCGCCCAGCGAGGCAATTGCCATTCCTGGTCAGTGAAGAAGAAAAAGCCGCGGGTGATCACGGTCACTGCCGCGAGACCGATGATCGTGATCCAGGTGAGCAGGTTGAAATCAGCCATGTGGCGATACCGGCTTGCCTCGCAACCACCGAGGTCCGTGGGCTTCGGCAATCAGACAGAATGCCACGGCGGCTGCAATGGCCACCACAATGTTCAGCTTCAGCGGGAGCGCCCAGGCCGCGATCGCAGCGGCACCCGCCACCCCCGCTGAAACCACCCGCAAACGGGACGTGGCCAGCGAGCAACCTACCCCGAGCAAGGCCAGAATGCCCGCAAAACCCAGGCCCCACTCGGGAGGCACGACATGGGCCAGAGCGATGCCGATCAGGCTGGCGACCATCCAGGCCACGTAATTCACCGCGCAGTTGCCAGCCAGATAGGCTTGCTGGCGGATTTTGGCCTCTTCGGTCTGGCCCGGCTTGGGATAGCGTCGTGCAAAGAACACATAGCTCAGATCGCCAGTGACATAGCCGGTCGCCAGACGCTCCCGGAGGGGCATGTGCATCACGTATGGCCTGAGGTGGGCCGAAAAGACCACGAATCGCAGGTTGACACAGAAAGCGGCGGCCAGAATCACCCACATCGGGGCACCCGATGCCATGAGCGGAACGGCCGTCAACTGGGCACTTCCCGCATAGACCAGGAGGGTCATCGCCGTCGCCTCCAGCACGCTCAGCCCCGACTTGACCATGGCCACGCCGGTCATCAGCCCCCAGGCCGCGATGCCGGTGGCCACACCGGCCTGATCACGAACACCTTCCCAGTATTCGGCCTGCTGTCGATAGAGCGCCCGCCAGAACATGTCAGGCGTCAGTGACAGACAAAGGGCCGAGATGGACACCCGCCCGCATGGCATGCCCGGTCAGAAATTCGGCGACAGGCAGGCGTTTGCCACCGGCTCGCTGAAGCTCGGTGAGGCGCAGAACCCCGTCTCCGGTGGCGACCGCAATCCCCTCTTTGCTGACATCCAGCACCGTCCCGGGTGTGGCAGAGCAGGGCGCGACCTGGTCATCACACCGGGCAGCCCAGACCTTGATCATGTCTGCGCCTTGCCACGTCACCATACCGGGGAAGGGATCGAAAGCGCGCAGACGACGCTGCAACCGAACAGCCGGCTCGGACCAGTCGATCAGGGATTCGGCCTTGTTGATCTTGGACGCATAGGTCACGCCAGTCAGTGGCTGCGGCCGAGGGGTCAATCCGCCGCAAGCAGCCAGTTCCAGTGCCTCGACAATGAGCCGTCCGCCCAGCGCCGCCAGCCTGTCATGCAGCGAGCCTGTCGTGTCTTGCGCGTGAATGGCCAGGCTTTCCTGAATCAGCATGTCACCGGTATCCAGCCCCTCGTCCATCTGCATGATGGTGACCCCGGTCTCGCGGTCGCCAGCCTCGATGGCACGGTGGATGGGGGCAGCCCCACGCCAGCGGGGCAACAGCGAGGCATGAACATTCAGACAACCCATCCGGGGGAGGCCGAGCACCCAGGCAGGCAGAATCAGGCCATAGGCCACCACCACCATCACATCGGCGCTGGCAGCCAGAAGGGCTTCACGGGCCGACTCCGCATCGTCGGCATACCGACCCTCCCGCCTCAACCCCGCTGGTTGAATCACGTCGATTCCATGAGACACAGCCAGTTGCTTGACAGCAGAGGCCTGCATCTTCAAGCCCCGGCCCGCCGGCCGATCCGGCTGTGTCAAGACCAGAGGCACATCGAAACCAGCCTGCATGAGCGCAGCGAGCGAACTGGCGGCAAAAGCTGGCGTACCGGCAAAAATCACCCGCATCCGGCGGCCCATTCAGCGCGACGCCTCGCGTTCGGCCTTCAGCAGCTTGGACTTGATCCGGTTGCGCTTCAGCGGGGACAGATACTCGACGAACACCTTGCCCAGCAGATGATCCATCTCATGCTGGATGCAGACGGCCAGCAGACCTTCGGCACTGATTTCCCGGGACCGGCCGTCGCCGTCCAGCGCCCTCACACGGACGGCCACCGATCGCTCCACTCCATCGTAGATGCCGGGTACAGACAGACACCCCTCTTCGCCCTTGCGCTTCTCCTCGCTGGCCCAGACCAGTTCCGGGTTGATCAGCACCATCGGCTCATTCCGCTCCTCGCTCACATCCATGACAATGAGTCGCTCATGAATGTCCACCTGAGTCGCGGCCAGACCGATGCCATTGGCCTCGTACATGGTGGCCAGCATGCGTGCAATGATGGCACGCACCCGGTCGTCCACCTGTCCAATGGGTTTGGCCACCTTGTGCAGCCGAGGGTCCGGGTACCGCAAAATCGTCAACAATTCGGGCTGATTCATCGTCTGTGAGTGCATGGAAGGCCCTATCGGCCTCGGAATGTCGTTATTTTCGCCACTTTAGAGCCATCCATCAGGCCCATCCCGCCGATATCATTGCCATAAATAAGGCTTGATCGCAAAATCTCCAGCGATGGCATCACAATACCGCGACAGGTAGGACTTTCTTGAACCGCATTCACCACACCCGCCGGCCGGATCACAGGGCCCCATTCATGTGCACCACAAACCCTAACGACCGTTCCCTTTCCGTCTCATGGCGCATCCGCATCCTGAAGACGTGTGCGATTTCGATGGTGATGCTGGGAAGCACAACGGCATTCACCCAGACATTCCCCAACCTGCCCGTCACCGATGGTCAGCGAACCGCCGCACGTCAGGTGGCGCAGGCAGGCCTGCCGGTCAGCGAACTGGCGCCGAATGCCCCTGACCGTTACACCATCAAGCAAGGCGACACCCTATGGAACATTTCGGGGCTCTTTCTCCAGCACCCCTGGCGCTGGCCCGAACTCTGGGGCATGAACATGGACCAGGTCCGCAACCCGCATCTGATCTTTCCCGGACAGGTGCTGGTTCTCAACCGCGCGGGCGATCGGGCTGTCCTGACGTTTGACCAAACCGCGGGTGATGTTCCGACGGTGAAGCTGTCGCCCCGGATACGTGCCGAAAGCCTGGCAGACGCGGCCATTCCCCCCATTCCACGCCATGTGATCGAGCCCTTCCTGACGGAATCTCTGGTCGTGGATGAAGCGGCTCACTCCCGTGCCCCTCGCATTGTGGCCACCCCGGAAAGCCGGGTTCTTCTCAGCCGAGGGGATCGTGCCTATGCGCGCGGGCAGTACGGTACACCCAATGCCCTGGACGGGCTGGCATTGAGCACGGCCGATGGCAAACCACGGGTTCACCGGGTTTACCGGAATGCCGTTCCACTGCTCGATCCCACAACGGGTGAGGTGCTGGGTTATGAAGCCCAGTTCATCGGCAAAACCCAGTTGGTCAGAGGGGAGCGCCTGCGCGAGACAACCAGCAACGGAACAACCACGGTTCAAGTGGAGCCCGCCACGATCGACATCACGATGGCCCGGGAAGAAATCCGGATCGGTGACCGGCTCCTTCCCGAACCCGAGCGTGAAGTGCCGGTGTACGTCCCTCGTGCGCCGTCCAGCGTGCAGTCCGGCCAGATCGTGAAGGCCTATGGAAATGCATTGCGTTTCAGTGGTCAGAACCAGGTGGTTGTCATCAATCGCGGGGCCTCGCATGGCCTCGAACGCGGGCATGTACTGGCCGTCCTGAAAGACGCCGATGTGGTGACTGACACCACCGACGCCGCGCGCACCCCGCTTCAACTCCCGGGTGAGCGCAATGGTCTCATGATGGTGTTCCGTACCTTTGACAAGGTGTCCTATGCCTTGGTCCTGCAAATCACCGACGGGGTGAAAGTGGGCGACCGTTTCGTCAGTCCCTGACGGCGGGCCGGATGCAGCAATCCGAACTGGGCGCCTGGTTGCGCCTGTCTGCCGCGCATGGCGTTGGTAACGTACACACTCGCCGTCTCCTGGCCACCTTTGGTTCGCCTGAAGCGGTGCAAGACGCCAGCCATGCGGCGCTGGCACAGGTCGTGGGCGAACGGCTGGCCGCCTCTATCAGACAGGCAGATGCCAAGACCCTGCTGGCCGCCACGCTGGCCTGGCTTGAAGCCTTGCCTGACAGGCAAGTCATTGCCATGGGGGACCCCCGTTACCCCAGCGCTTTGCTTCAAACCGAAGACCCACCCTTCCTGATCTACGTCCACGGACAGATTCAGGCCTTGCAGCACCCTCGCTCGGTCGCTCTGGTGGGCAGCCGGAACCCCACACCTCAAGGTCTGGACAATGCGAAAGCCTTTGCCCGGGCCCTGAGTCAGCAAGGGGTCTGTGTCGTGTCCGGCCTGGCCCTGGGGGTGGATGGTGCCGCCCACGAGGGGGCTCTGGAAGGCGGTTCGCCCACCGTGGCGGTCGTCGGGACCGGCCTCGACAGGGTGTATCCGAAGCGGCATCTCGAACTGGCCAGGCGGATCGTGCAACAAGGCGCCATGATCAGCGAATACCCCATTGGCACTCCACCACTGGCACCCAATTTCCCCAGACGCAACCGGATCATTGCAGGCCTGTCCCAGGGCACGCTGGTGGTCGAAGCCGCCTTGCAATCCGGGTCGCTGATCACGGCCGAACAGGCCCTGCAGATGGGCCGCGAGGTGTTTGCCATACCCGGGTCTATCCATGCCCCCCAATCCCGGGGTTGCCACGCCCTGATTCGGCAAGGCGCCAAACTGGTCGAGTCCGCTCAGGATGTGCTGGAGGATCTGCGATGGGATGCCATCCTCCAGCCCCAGACTCAGCAGACCGAACCGATGCTCGACACATCAGACCCCTGCGAGGTGATGGACGCCATGGGTTTTGAGCCCTGTTCGCTCGATCGCCTGCAGGATCGGACCGGCATCGACACGGCGCGGCTCCAGGCAAGGCTGCTGGAACTCGAGCTCGATGGACAGGTCAGCCGGTTGCCAGGCGGTCAGTTTCAGCGATGCGTGCCCGCCTGAGGCACTCAGTCGGTCTGAAGGAGTCGTTCGGGATTCGCTTCCAGCTTGCTCAAGGCCTGGCGGGTGGCACGGGTGGTGAGGGCCTCACCCTCACCGGGCCTTAACAGACCGGCTTTCAGATACATGGCCACTCGACCCTGCTGCATCAGCCACGACTGACGAACACCGTTCACAAACAGATACAGGTGTTTTTTCGGGCTCTGCCAAGCCAGTTGAACGATGGTCTCTTTCCCATTGTGCTCGAGGGCATGCCAGCCACCCAGCGGCAGGGCTGCCGCCCAAGCCAGCAGATGTCGAGGCGTGCGGGTTTCCGGATTGGGCAGCACCACCAGATGGTCTGCCTGCTCCCCGGTGAGCATTTCGAGGCTTTCCGGATTGAGTACCCAGTCGACCGACTGAGCTTCAGGCAGCACATCCTCAAGCGTGTTCAACTGCTGAGTCAGTCTCGCCAGCCAGGCTGGATCGATGGCTGCCGCTTTGGACATGAACGCCACAGCCAGGGCATCGCTGACGGGTTGAAGCACCTTTTCGATACGTGTGTCGTCATAACCGAGCAATGCCAGTCCCTCACGGACGTGCGCCATCAGGGCAGGCACCCTGGCGATCACCTGTGCGCGCTCCTGCCGGGTGGGTTTGGCACTGGCCGCCCACAGCAGATCGCTGGCGAGTGCCCGGAATGAAGCCGCCTTTTCGTGCTTTTCGCCGTAGACAACCGCCGCCTGGGACATCACCTCGGTCCAGGTTTCGAACAGAAAAGTGCGCAGGCTGTCGTGCACCGGCGCATCGGTCAGCAGCTTGCGCATCTCGATGGTGTATTGGATGGTGAGCGTCTCTTTCATCTCGAGCTGGCTGACCATGTCAACGACCTGATGGACCTCAGGATGCTCATGCACAGCCGCCCTCAGGAAGTCTTCAAATTCGCGAAGCATCAGCTCAAATGCCTTTCGCCCGGTCTCGGGATATTGCTCGATCACCTGGACAATCCGTTTGATCTCGGCTTCCAGCCGGTCAAGCTTCACCGATGGATCAAAACCCAGCACACACGATCCCATCCGGTCCAGCAACCTTCGCGCCGGGTGGTCTTCAGCCGTGAAGAAAACCGGGTCGGCCAGCGCGGTTCGCAGAACCGGTATCTGCAAGCGAGCGAACCACAGGCGGATGCTGGGTGGTATGCGATCTTCGCTCAGGATGCTGTCGAACATCAGGGCCACCAGTTCGATCACCGCCTTTTCGTTGTCGCTTCGAGCGGCCTTTTTGAGCACCCGGGACTGTGCCCTGAGTCCGGCGACGCCGGCCTCAAGACTGCTCCAGTCCATGGCGGGAAAGACCGCACACGATGAAGCAGACAACAGGGGCGAACCTGTCGAAGGTTGCCCCCCCCAGGAAGACTGGGGTAACTGCTGACTGAAGAAGTGCAGCAGCCGTCGCGTCACCTCCTGAAGGCCGGATTTCTGAAAGGAGGCCGCGGGCAGATAGCCCGACAGCCCGGCAGCAACCTGGGACTGCAACGCATGAAAAGCCGGTAACGTGGCGGATGTCCCGTTTTCCGGCCCCGCCATCGCGCCGCCCCGCGTCGAGGAGAGTGGCATCACATGGGTCAACTGACCCTGTCCCGTCCCGAACCCAGCTTCAGACGAGCCAGCCTCTGAGGGTGGGGCAGACCGGAAGGCGGCACCAGGCGCCAGCTGAATGGCCGATCGGCGCATGAGGCGGCGAAGATCAATTTCCGGGAGAACGCCCTTTTCGATCAGATAACGGTTGGCTTCCACGTAAGCGGCCAGCACCCATTTCGCCAGGTGCTTGTGCAGGATGGTCTGGCACATCTGCCAGTCCAGCCGCAACAGCCCTGCCTTCAACCAAGCGTCCACGAGCCACTGAGCCAGTTGCAATGCCTGAACGATGTCTTTCTTGTCGAGGTCTTCGACAGCATCGAGGGACTGAAGTCTCAGCCTCAACTCGTTGAACACCTCACTGGATTTGTCGACCATGACAAGCGCCGCCCTCGCCGCCAGGATCTGGTTTTCGACGGCCTCTTTCCCGACGAGGGAGAACTCGGCACCTTCCAGCCGGTGCTCCAGCGCCATCTCGAGAACTGGTTGGGAACTGACTTGGCCCCGCAGTCTGGCAGATGCCAGCTCTTCCCAACGCTTGCCCCCTGCTTTGAACCTCAGGTACGCATCTCGCAGCCTTTGCGCTTCCTCGCCAAACACCACCTCATCGCTGCGTTGGAGCAGATGAGAACGGATCTGCTCGGATATGCCCGGCAGATCGGCGATCAGCTGACGAACAAAGACCTGCCTCGCTTCGGCACCCCATCCGGCAGGTGTTGGTGTGACTGACTCCACGAGACCAAGTATCCCAGCTTCACCTGCTGGCAGGCGTGGGCTGTTTCACACAGAAGCGCCTGCATTCGGGTCATCCGGGTCTTCCGCTTTGCGGGTCGGTTTGACCAGATCCTCCCGGCGAATACCCAGCCACATGGCAACCGCAGAGGCCACAAAAATCGACGAATAGATGCCGAACAGGATGCCGATGGTCAGCGCTAGCGCGAAGTAGAACAGGGTGGGCCCCCCGAACAGCAGCATGGAAATCACCATCACTTCGGTGGAGCCGTGTGTGATGGCCGTTCGGCTCATGGTGCGGGTGATGGCGTGATCAATCACCTCACGGGTGGTCATCTTCCGCTGACGTCGGAAGGTTTCACGGATGCGGTCGAAAATCACCACGGACTCGTTGACCGAATAACCGAGGACCGCCAGAACCGCTGCCAGCACGGCCAGGGAGAACTCCCACTGAAAAAAGGCGAAAAAACCCAGCACGATCACCACATCGTGCAGGTTGGCAATGATGGCGGCCACCGAGTACTTCCACTCGAACCGGAAGGCCAGGTAGATCATGATGCCCAGAATCACGAAAGCCAGGGCCATCAGGCCGTCCTCGGCCAGTTCTCGGCCCACCTGGGGCCCGACGAATTCCGTCCGGCGCAATTCCACGGCCGGGTTCTGTGCGCGCAGGGCTGCCAGCACGATCTCGCTTTGCTGCCCCGATGTCTGGCCCTGCACCAGCGGCAGCCGCATCAGCACCTCGCGTGACGTGCCAAAGTTCTGCACCGGCACTTCGGTGTAGCCCAGGCCGGAGATGACCTCACGGATGGCGGGCAGATCGGCGGGTTGCTCGTAAGCCACCTCGATGACCGTGCCCCCGGTGAACTCGACCGAGAGGTTCAATCCTCGGGTCACGAGGAAAAACACGGCCAGCACGAAAGCCGTGATGGAGATCGCGTTCAACAGCACCGCGTGCCGCATGAACGGGATGTCTTTCTTGATTCGGAAAAATTCCATGGTGATCGACTCCCGTTCAATCGGCCTTGAGCGCAGTTTTGCCCGAGTCATCGGCCCGCCAGACGGTACCGATGGAGAGGCCTTTGAGCTTTTTCTGTCGGCCATACCAGACATTCACCAGACCTCGCGAGAAAAACACGGCCGAGAACATGCTGGTGAGAATGCCGATGCAGTGCACCACCGCGAAACCCCGCACCGGGCCAGAGCCGAAAGTCAGCAAGGCGAGGCCCGCCAGCAAAGAGGTGATGTTGGAATCGAGAATCGTGCCCCAGGCGCTGTCGTAGCCGGTGTTGATCGCCGTCTGGGGCGCGGAGCCATTTCGCAACTCTTCCCTGATGCGCTCGTTGATCAGCACGTTGGCATCGATCGCCATGCCCAGCGCGAGCGCCATCGCCGCCATGCCAGGCAGGGTGAGGGTGGCCTGCAACATGGACAGCACGGCAACCAGCAACATCAGGTTGAACGCCAGCGCAATGCTGGAGAAGACCCCGAACAGGAGGTAATACACGCTCATGAACGCGATGATGACCATGAAGCCCCACATCACGCTGTTGAAGCCCATCCGGATGTTTTCGGCGCCCAGGCTGGGGCCGATCGTGCGCTCCTCCACGATTTCCATCGGCGCTGCCAGAGAGCCCGATCGCAGCAGCAGTGCGATGTCGGTGGCCTCGGTGGTGGTCATGCGGCCAGAAATCTGCACGCGACCACCTCCGATTTCGGTACGGATGACAGGTGCCGTGACCACTTCGCCCCTCCCTCGCTCGAACAGCAGGATGGCCATGCGTTTGCCAACGTTCTCTCGCGTCACGTCACGGAAGATGCGAGACCCTTTGGCGTCCAGCGTGAGGTGCACCGCCGGCTCCTGGTTCTGGCTGTCGAAACCGGCCTGGGCATCGGTGAGGTTTTCACCGGTCAGCAGCACATCCCGGCGCGTGATCACGGGCTGGCCATTGCGGTCCAGGTGTCGTTCTGAGCCAAACGGCACCGGACCGGTCCCCCGTTCGGCAGACTGGCCCTCGGGGCTTTCGTCGACCAGACGAACTTCCAGCGTCGCGGTACGACCAAGGATGTCCTTGGCCTTGGCGGTGTCCTGTACGCCGGGCAACTGGACGACGATGCGATCAATCCCCTGCTGCTGAATGACCGGTTCGGCCACGCCCAGTTCGTTGATCCGGTTGTTCAGGGTGGTGATGTTCTGCCGCAGCGCCTGCTCCTGGATGCGCCGCGCGGCATCCGCCCGCAGGGTACCAACGAGTTTCAGCTCCGAACCGTCGGTCGTCCGTTCGAACTGCAATTCAGCAAACTGCTCTTCCAGAACACCCAGGGCGGCCAACTGGGTTTCGGCATCACGGAATCGCAATTCGATGGACTGCCCTTCACGCCGGATACCACCATGGCGAATGTTGCGATCGCGCAGGCTGGTGCGCATGTCGCTGGCCAGCACTTCGGCCCGCTTGTCCAGCGCGCCCGGCATGTCGACCTGAAGCAGGAAGTGCACCCCCCCACGCAGATCAAGCCCCAGATACATGGGCAGCGCATTGATGGACTGGAGCCACGCCGGTGTTCGAGGCAGCAGGTTGAGTGCGACCACATGGGACAGATCGGCGGGGTCGGGATTGAGCGCCCTGTCGATGGCATCACGTGCCTGGATCTGCGTATCGGTGGAGTCAAACCTGGCACGAATCGACTGCCCATCGAACTGAATGGCCGCGGGCGTGATGTTCTGATCCGCCAGCACCTGCTCGACCCGAGTCACCGTGGTTTCGTCCAGCCGAACAGACGGCTTGCCCGATGACACCTGGACCGCCGGCGCCTCACCAAAAAAATTGGGAAGGGTGTAGAGCGTGGCAATGATGACCGCAACCACGATGGTCACGTACTTCCACAGGGGATATCGGTTCATGAGCGAGAGGCTCCGGAAAAAACCAAACGGCTGGGCATGAACCCAGCCGGCAGGGGATCAGGCCAACCGGCCGATTACTGAACAGTGCCCTTGGGGAGCACCTGAACGACAGCGGTGCGTTGCATCTGGACTTCGACACCCGAGGCAAGTTCCACCCCGATATAGGATTCACCGACTTTCGAGACCTTGCCCAGCAGACCACCGGCAGTCACCACCTCGTCGCCCTTCGCGAGGGCTTCGACCATGGCTTTGTGCTCTTTCTGGCGCTTCATCTGAGGACGGATCATGACGAAATAGAGCACCACGAACATGAGAACCAGGGGCAGCAGGCTCATGAAGGTGGATGGGCCGTCACTGGCGGCTTGGGCGTAAGCAGGAGAGATGAACACGGCGATTCCTGTGGATGTTGTTCAGGGGCTTGGCGGGAACCATCCCGCCACAATCAACCGCTCATTTTAACGCTCAGTTGGGATGGGCCTGCGCTATCACAGGAACCGGCTTGATGCGCACCGCCTGGAGGACGCCCACCACGAGCAAGGCGATGCCGATCAGCGTGGGCCAGGCTGGCCATTCGCCCCGCCAGAGGTAGGCATACAGCAACGCGGCCAGGGTTTCAAACACGATCAGTTGGCCGGCCAGCGCCGTCGGCAGGCGTTGACTGGACTCGTTCCAGCACAGGGTGCCCAGCCAGGAAGCCAGCAGCCCGATCGCCACCATCAGACCGATGAAGAATTCAGGTCTGGGACCGAACGGCATGCCAAACGCGGAACCAGATCTGTCCATCCAGCCCCACAGCACCGCATAACCCAACAGCGCCAGTGGCAGAGTGGCGATCCCTTGTGCGGTGGCCCAGGCGCGTGGACTTCGCCCGGGGTGGGCTCGCAGCCAGTCGGCGTTGCGCAGCGGATACCAGGTCCAGCACACCACGGCCCCGATGGCGAGCGCGGCCCCGATCCCATATCGGCCGAGCGAGGCAGGGTCCTGCGAGAGGACGCGCGTCATTTCCACATGATTGACCAGCGCTATACCCGTCAGCATCAGGGCCAGTGGCCAGACCAGACGGCGCCAGGGGAGTCGACCATCGCGTCGGGCATTTCGAAGATTGGCCGAAACGGCGATCACCACCGGCAGAGTGCCAATGATCATGGTGGACAATGGCCCACCGGTTCGCTGGATCGAACTGGCCAGAAAGGTGTAATACAGCAGGTTGCCAATCGCGGCCAGCTTGAGGGCCTCGATCCAGTCGCTGCGGGTCAGTCCTCGCAGATGGGAACGGTCCATCCAGGCCAGGGGAAGGCACAACAAACCAAAGGCCAGGTATCGGGCCACGGCCTGAAGGGTGGCCGGGTATTCGGGCAGCATGAGAGGGGCCACGAACACGAGCCCCCACAAAAGGCCCGCCGCCAGCGCAAACGCCACGCCCACCGCCATACACACTCCACAGAAAGATCAAAGGTGGCGAGTCTAGACGGAACTCGGGACCTGCGTATCGCTTCAGGCCGCCTTGACCACTCCTGACAGCCCGCTGCCTTCCACAGGACGAGCGCCGCGCCACTGCCCCAGCAAGGTCTGCCAGCGCTCGCGCGCGGCCCGCAGGTTGCGATCCTTCACATGGCCGAACCCCTTGATGAGTTCAGGTACCTGGGCGATCTCCACCGCCAGCGCGTGGCGTTTCGCATCCAGCGTGCTGATCAGTTCTTCGACGATGTCCATGTACTCGCCGATCAGCGCACGTTCGGTGCGGCGCTCCTCGGTATAGCCAAACACGTCCAGGGCCGTGCCACGCAGGCCTTTGAGCCGGGCCAGCAAACCAAAGGCTTTCATCATCCAGGGACCATAGGTCTGCTTGACCAGTTCGCCCTTGGCGTTCTTTTTGGCCAGCAACGGCGGCGCCAGGTGAAAACGCAGCTTGACATCGCCTTCGAACTGCTCGGCCAGCTTTTTCTGGAAAGCGCCGTCCGTGTAGAGGCGCGCCACCTCGTACTCGTCCTTGTAGGCCATGAGCCTGAACAACTGCCGCGCCACGGTTTCCGCCAGCGCGGTCTTGCCGGCGCCCATGGCGGCCGCTTCGGCATGCTGCACGCGGCGCACCAAAGCTTCGTAGCGCTGAGCGTAGACGGCGTTCTGATAGTCGGTCAGGAAAGCCGTGCGGCGGCGCAGCAGCGTCTCGAGGGTGTCGCGCGGCTTGAACTCGATCACCTGCGCCGGACTGAGCAGGGCCTTCACACGGGCCCAGTCGTGCGCGGCCTGGCGACCCCACTCGAAGGCGGTCTTGTTCTGCTCCACCGCCACGGCGTTCAGTTCCATGGCGCGCATCAGCGATTCCCGGCGCAGCGGAATCCAGCCGCGCTGCCAGGCATAGCCCAGTACCATGGGATTGATGAAGATGCTGTCGCCCAGCAGGGTGGTGGCCATGCCATCGGCGTCGAAGGCACCGACAGCATCTGCGCCCACCGTCTGCACGATGCTCGCCACACACTGCTCGGCCGGGTTCTGCCAGCCGCCGTTTTTCACAAAGGCTGCGGTGGGTGTCGCGTGGCTGTTGAGCGCCACGTGGGTGCGCCCCTGCAGCATGCGCAGCGCGGTTTCCTTGCCTGCGGCCACGATGGGGTCGCAGCCGATGATGAGGTCGGCGGCCGCCATGCTCACGCGGGTGGTCCGGATGTCTGCCTGCCTGTCGGCAATCAGCACATGGCTCCAAGTGGCGCCACCCTTCTGGGCCAGACCCGCCGCGTCCTGTGTGACGATGCCCTTGCCCTCCATGTGCGCGGCCACGCCCAACAACTGGCCGATGGTGATGACACCGGTGCCACCCACCCCTGCCACCACCATGCCCCAGGGCTGCGCCGCGCTGGGCAGCACCGGTTCGGGCAATGCACCCAGGCTGGCCGGCGATGGCGCGGTCGCGCCCTTGGCTTTCTTTTTGAGCTGCCCGCCTTCCACCGTGACGAAACTGGGACAAAAACCTTTGGTGCAGGAAAAATCCTTGTTGCAGGTGCTCTGGTTGATGGTCCGCTTGCGGCCGAATTCGGTTTCCAGCGGCTCCACGCTCAGGCAGTTGCTCTGCACGCCGCAGTCGCCACAGCCTTCGCACACCGCCTCGTTGATCACCACGCGTTTCGCCGGGTCGGCCATCGTGCCGCGCTTGCGGCGGCGTCGTTTTTCGGTGGCGCAGGTCTGGTCGTAGATGATGACGGTGGTGCCCTTGATCTCGCGAAAATCGCGCTGGATGCGATCCAGTTCGTCGCGGTGCGCCACCGCAATGCCCTCGGGCAGCTGGAGGGTGGCCCCACCGATGGTGGTGTGATGGGCGCCGCGGTACTTGTCGGGCTCGTCGGTCACGATCGTGATCTGGGCCACCCCCTCGGCTCGCAGGCTGTGAGCGATCTGCAGCACGCTGTGGCCTTCGGGCCGCTCGCCCACCGGCTGGCCACCCGTCATGGCCACGGCGTCGTTGTACAGGAGCTTGTAGGTGATGTTGACGCCCGCCGCAATGCTCTGCCGGATGGCCAGCAGACCACTGTGGAAGTAGGTGCCATCACCCAGGTTGGCGAACACATGCTGCTCGTGGCTGAAGGGCTGTTGCCCCACCCAGGGCACCCCCTCGCCGCCCATCTGCGTGAAACCCACCGTGGCGCGGTCCATCCAGATGCTCATGAAGTGGCAGCCGATGCCAGCCATGGCGCGGGAGCCCTCAGGCACGCGGGTGCTGGTGTTGTGAGGGCAGCCACTGCAAAACCAGGGCTGGCGGTCGGCCAGCGGGGTCTGCGCGTTGAGCACCTGCATCGAGCGCTCCTTGGCCTCCAGAATCGCGAGCTGGGCATCGACCCGGGTGGCCATGTCGCTGCCTTCGGGCAGCAGACCCCTTTTTTTCAAACGACGTGCCACCGCGCGGGCAATGATGGCAGGCGACAGGTCGGCGTTGGCTCGCAACAACTGGTTGGCACTCGGATTGGGCATGGACCACTCACCACCGCTGTGATCACCGCCCACCTCATCGAATTTGCCCAGCACGTCAGGTCGGACATCGGCACGCCAGTTGTAAAGTTCTTCTTTCAACTGGTATTCGATGACCTGACGCTTTTCCTCCACGACCAGGATTTCGCGCAGCCCGGTGGCAAATTCGCGCGTGGTCTGGGCTTCCAGCGGCCAGACCACAGACACCTTGTGCAGGCGGATGCCCAATTGACGGCAGGTGGCGTCATCGAGACCCAGGTCCAGCAGGGCCTGGCGGGTGTCGTTGTAGGCTTTGCCGCTCGCGATCAGACCGTAGCGGTCGTTCGGCCCCTCGATGACATTGTGGTTCAGCCGGTTGGCACGCACGTAGGCCAGCGCCGCGTACCACTTGTAATCGTACAGACGGGCCTCCTGCTCCAGCGCGGTGTCAGGCCAGCGGATATGGACGCCGCCGGGCGGCATCTCGAATTCGGGCAGCACGATGGACACCCGCTGCGGGTCGATGTCAGCCGTCGCACTGGACTCGACGATTTCCTGGATGGTTTTCATGCCTGCCCAGACACCGGCAAATCGGCTCATGGCCAGCGCGTGAAGCCCCAGGTCCAGAATGTCTTGCACACTGGCCGGGAAAAACACCGGCAAGCCGCAGGCCTTGAAAATGTGGTCACTCTGGTGCGCGGCCGTTGAACTTTTGGCCACATGGTCGTCGCCGGCCACCGCCAGCACGCCGCCCCAGGGCGTGGTGCCGGCCATGTTGGCGTGTTTGAAGACGTCGGAGCACCGGTCCACGCCCGGCCCCTTGCCGTACCAGATGCCAAAGACCCCGTCAAACCGGTGGCTGGCCGGCGGCGTGAAGCCCAGCTGCTGCGTGCCCCACAATGCGGTGGCGGCGAGTTCTTCATTCACCCCGGGCTGAAACACGATGTGCTGGGCCGCCAGATGCTTGCGAGCGCTCCAGAGAGCCTGGTCATAGCCACCCAGCGGCGACCCCCGGTAACCGCTGATGAAACCGGCGGTGTTCTTGCCTGCCAGGGCATCGCGCTGGCGTTGCAACATGGGCAGTTTCACCAGCGCCTGCACACCACTCATGAAGGCTCGCCCATGATCGAGGGCATATTTGTCGTCCAGCGTGACCGTGTCCAGCGCACGGCGGATGTGCTCGGGCAGGGGGGCATTCATGTGTGGTCTCCTGTGTGGTGAGGCAAGCCTGGTGGGCAACGCCGAAAACGCCCGGATCAGGATCACCAACCCGGCACGTGAAAAGTAACGCAAAGTGTATGCCCTGTGCGCCGGAATGTCTTTGCTTTTCAGGCCCGGAAAAACCTCCTCTTCGAAAGAATCTTTCGTAAAATGGCTATGAATGGAAACACTTGACAGATATGACCTCGCCATCCTGCAACACCTGCAGGCTGACGGGCGCCTCACCAACACCGAACTGGCCCAGCGGGTGGGCCTGTCGGCCGCGCCCTGCTGGCGGCGCGTGCGGGCACTGGAGGAGGCCGGCTACATCACCGGCTACCGCGCGGTGCTGGACCGGCGCCGCATCGGACTGGGCGTCCTGGCCTTCGTTCGTCTGGATGCCGAGCGCAACACCGGCGACGCCACCCGGGTGCTGGAAGAGGCCATCCGACAACTGCCCGAGGTCATTTCCTGCCATTACATCAGCGGGGCTGGGACCTTTGAGATCCAGGTGGTGGCGCCCGATCTGGACAGTTTTTCACGCTTTGCCCTGCAACGGCTCATCAACCTGCCCAACGTGAAAGACCTGCACACCAGTTTTTCACTGGGCGAAGTGAAAACCACTGGCACGCTCCCTCTGAATCATCTCAAGCCCTGAGCCGGATTCCGGACCCGGTGGTGCTACAGTCCGCGATGACAGACAGGATTCATACCGAGCCTTGACGCGCCTATTCCTACTCAATCTGCTTGCGGCTTTCGCCTATGCCCTGTCTGGGTGGGCGTCGCTGCAGGCCGCCATTCCGCCCAACTACATTGCCATCTTCTTCGCGGCGTCCGGCGTGGCGCTGGGTGCCGTTCTGGTCGGGGGCTACAGACTGCTCCCCAGCGTGGCGCTGGGCGCACTGAGCGTGCAGTGGCTTGCCCACGGACAGAGTGGCCTCACCACCCTGACCTGGAACATGTGGATTTCCTCGCTGGGAGCGATGCTGATGGCGGGCGCATCGGCCTGGGCCATCCGCCGCTGGGCCAGATACCCGTCGGCGCTCGACAGACCCCGTGAAGCCCTGCTGACCTTTCTCGTCATCATCCCGGCTTTCACCGTCATCAACGCCTCGTTATCGGTGCCATCGCTGGTCCATATCGGGGTCATTGCACCCGATGAAGCCTGGTTCAGCTGGATCACGTGGTGGATGGCAGACACCCTGGGGGCCATCATCTTCACGCCATTGATGCTGGTGCTGTTCGGGCAACCGGCGGTGGCGTGGCGCCCTCGGTGGAAAACCGTGGCATTGCCCATGATGGTCGCGCTGTCACTGGTCGCCGGGATGCTGAGTCTGCTGAACGCGAAACAGCAGGAGCAGGTGCAAGACGAATTCCATTCGGCCGCAGAGTCCCTGACCAACCAGTTGCAACGGCGTCTGGATGCCCAGACGGACAGCATCCAGGCCATCGGCAAGGTCATGGAAATGGTGGAATTCACCCAACAGGAGGGTTTCGACAAAACCACTCAACTCTGGCTCGAACGCTATCCCGGAAGCCAGAACTTTGGCTGGAGCCCGCTCATCACAGACGATCAGCGTTTCCAGTATGAGCAGTGGATGCCGGGTCGACCTATTCTGGGAAGAGATGAAAGCGGTCAGACCCAGCCAGCCCGTCCGTCTCCCCGCTATTTTCCGATCACCTGGGTCTCACCGCTGGATGGCAATCGGTCTGTTCTGGGCCTGGATGTCAGCGTCCTTCCCGCGACCGCAGCCGCCGTTCAACGCTCGATCAACACCTTCTCACCTGCCGTCAGTGAACCTTTCCGGTTGGTCCAGGAGACAGGCCAACAGCGGGCGGTGGTGCTCTACCACTCGGTCTTTCGGGATGGTGAGTTACGGGGTGTGGTATCCGCCACCCTGCGAATGACAGACATGCTGGACGCGGCGCTGGGCGATGTCCAGGGCCGTGGCCTGGTGGTCTGCCTGACCGACCCTCAGACCGAACCGGGCAAACGCACCCTGGTGGGTGAGCTTGGCTGCGGCGATCGACTGATCGGCCAGGCGCTGCCGCGCTGGACGTTGGAAAAGCCCGTCGAATTCGGCCAACGACAATGGTTGGTGTACGTTTCTGCCACTTCCTCATTCTGGGGACAGACTTCTCAAGTCGGCATCTGGTTCACCAGCGCCATGGGCTTGATGGCCACGGCGCTGCTCGGCACGTTCCTGATCATCGTGACGGGTCATGGTCGAAGAACGGCGCAGCTCGTGGAAGAACGGACTCAGGAGCTGGCTCACAGCAACGCCACGCTGGCGCAAATGGCCCATTACGATGCCTTGACCGGTCTGGCCAACCGGCCCTTCTGGACCGAGCAGGCAGATCTCACCTTCAGGGCTTCGGCCGACACCGATCAAGCCGTGGGCGTGATCTTTCTCGATGTGGACCGCTTCAAGCACGTCAATGACAGCCTGGGGCATGTGCAGGGTGATCAGTTGCTCGTCACCATCAGTGCCCGGATTCAGGAATGCCTGCGCAGCCGGGATGTGCTGGCGCGCATCGGTGGTGACGAGTTCGTTCTGCTCCTGCCCGGCCTCAAGGGTCCGGAAGGTGCAGCCACAGTGGCCCAGAAGATTTCACGGGTCCTGTCCATGCCCGTCCTGCTGGACCAGATGCAGGTGCGCGTGACCGCCAGCCTGGGCGTTGCCCTCTTTCCCGAACACGGCCGTACCGTGGATGAACTCTTGCGTCATGCGGATACGGCCATGTACGCCGCCAAAGCCGCCGGCCGCAACCAGTGGCGCTTTTTCACCCCGGAAATGCATGAACGGGTGTCCAAACGGCTTTCGCTGGAAACCCGTCTGCGCCAGGCACTTGAACCCGGGCACCAGGAACTCAGCGTGGTCTATCAGCCTCAGGTCGACGCCAGGACCGGTGCCATCACCGGCGTGGAGGCCTTGCTTCGATGGCAGCACCCCGAATGGGGCCAGGTCTCACCGTCCGAATTCATCCCGATCGCCGAAGATTGCGGTCTGATCGAGCCTCTGGGTCTCTGGGTGTTGCAACAGGTCTGCCAGCAGATTGACGCCTGGAAAACCGGTCCGCATGCCGAGCGTTTCCGTGACATGGCGATCTCGGTCAACGTATCCGCCTACGAGTTCAGTCGCCCGCTGTTCCTCGACCAACTGCGGCAGGCCGTCAGCACGATAAGGTCACAACCTCACTGCCTGGAGATCGAGATCACCGAGAGCCTGCTGATTCAGGCCAACCCCGATCTGGAAGCCCGGATGCAGGCCATCAATGCCATGGGCATCCAGTTGTCACTCGACGATTTCGGAACCGGGTACTCCAGCCTGGGTTACCTGAAGCGCATGCCTCTGAGCAAACTCAAGATCGATCGATCGTTTCTTCACGGGATACCAGGAGACCCCGAAAACGAGACCATCGTCAGGGCCACCTTGTCCATGGCACACGATCTGGGTCTGATCGTCGTGGCCGAGGGTGTCGAAACCGAAGGACAGCGAGACTTCCTCCGAGCCCATGGATGCCATGCATTCCAGGGCTGGCTCTACGCCAGGGCCATGCCGCCCGATGATCTGGTGGCCTGGCTTGAACAGCAGGCCCCCTGAACACTAGCCGACGTGCTGCTTCAGAAATGAGAGGGTCCGCTGTCGGGCGAGCAAGGCCGAAGGCGCATCGTGAGAACCTCGCTGATCACAGTTGAATCCGTGATGGGCCGCATAGGTGTGGACCTCCACCCCGGCCTGCTGGGCCTGAAAGGTCTGAACGGTATCCAGGGGGATCCACTGATCTGCCTCGGCAAAGTGCGCCAGCACGGGGCATCCTGGCCGCTTTGCAGCCTCCGATTCGGTGGTCATGCCACCCCCGTAATAGGGAATGGCAGCCGACAGACCCTGGAGTTCACAGGCACTGCGCCACGCCAGCAAGCCGCCCCAGCAGAACCCGATCACCGCCACACGGCCTCCGCTTTCACGGGCCGCGCGATCGATGCCCGCCTGGATGTCGGCCATCACACCAGGCGCCGGCAATGCCTCAACCGCCATCTTGAGGGCAAATCCTGCCTGCATGTCACTGTCGGTGTATCCCAGCTCAACCCCCGCTTGAACACGATCAAAAGTGGACGGGGCCACCACCACAAAACCTTCTGCGGCGTACCCGTCTGCCACGGCACGGATGTGGCTGTTGACGCCAAAAATCTCTTGCAGCACCACAAGCCCGCCGCGCGGCTGGCCAGACGGCCGGGCCAGGTAGGCTCGAACCGCTTGCCCATCGTGACTTTGCAGGGTGATCCATTCGCTCATGCCGGTCTCCTTTGCTGTGTGTTCATTCGTCATCCTGTTCGCCTTTGACAAAGGTCACGGGAACGGGGGATTTTTCGAGCATGGACTGAGAAACAGAGCCCAGCAGGGCCCGCCTGACCGTCCCTTTGCCATGGCTTCCCATGATGACGCCATCGCAGGCTTCCGCCTCCAGCACTTCCAGCAGCATGGGGACTGGATCCCCTGAAACCACCAGCTGGCTGAACACCAATCCGGCGGCCTTGGCGAGCTCGGCTGCGGGTGCCATCATGTCCATACCGGCACCTTGTGCGACCTGTCTGAGCGCCTCTTCGTCATGAAGCGTCACCATTTCATAAACGGTCGCCGGCTCCTGCACATTCACCAGAACCAGTTCGGTCTGGAGACCCGATCTCGCCATGGCCACCGCATGCGCCACGGCCTCGATCGACAGCTCGGAACCATCCACGGGAATCAGCCATTTCATTGATTTGCTCCTGTCGTTGACACTCTGTACGCATCATAGTCGCTGCCATCACCATCGCCACATCGGGGTGACAGCAGAACCGGGCGTTGCATCCGACAATCACACGATGCAAGACGCTTCTCCTGATCAAGGCCCCCCACTGGGACTGACAGCGCTGGCGCCCTTTCAACACCGGGTGTTCACATGGCTCTGGCTGACCTGGCTGATGGCGAATGTCAGCATGTGGATGAACGATGTGGCAGCCGCCTGGCTCATGACATCGCTCGCTCCGTCGCCGGTCTGGGTGGCCCTGGTTCAGACGGCCGCAACCCTTCCGGTGTTTCTGCTTGGCCTCCCCAGTGGCACCCTGGCGGATACATGGGACCGCCGCCGTTACTTTCTGGGTACTCAGCTCTGGATCGCAGGGGTGGCGCTCGTCATGTGCACCTTCATCCTTCTGGATGCCATGACGCCTGCCTGGCTGCTGATCCTCGTGTTTGCCAATGGCATCGGACTGGCCATGCGCTGGCCCGTGTTTGCGGCACTGGTCCCCGAACTGGTGCCCCGCCAGCAGCTCCCGCAGGCATTGGCGCTGAATGGGGTCTCGATGAACGCGTCCCGCATCATCGGCCCACTCCTGGCCGGCGCGCTCATTGCAACGCTGGGAAGTGCGTGGGTTTTTTTACTCAATGCCTTCCTGGCCTGTGTGTCGGCCATCATCATCTGGCGCTGGAAAAGGGAGCACAAACCCAGCCCACTCGGTCGTGAACCTTTTTTCAGCGCCTTGCGAGTCGGCTGGCAGTACGTGGTGCAGTCACCTCGTCTGCGGGTGGTCTACCTGCACATTGCCTTGTTCTTTTTTCATTCCACTGCGCTGATGGCCTTGCTGCCGTTGCTGGCCTTGCGCATGGAAGGCGGCAATGCGGCCACTTTCACCTGGCTGCTGGCCACGATGGGCAGTGGGGCGATTGTCTCGGCCCTCTTGCTGCCTCGTCTCAGGCAGCAATTTTCACGCGACACGGTGGTGTGGTGGGGCACGGCCCTTCAGTCAGTGGCCATGGCGCTGGTGGCCTGGGTTCCCACGCTGAGCTGGGCCATGCCCGCCCTGTTTCTGGCAGGCATGGCCTGGATTGCCACCGCCAATTCGCTCAGCGTTTCGGCCCAGATGAGCCTGCCTGACTGGGTCAGGGCACGAGGCATGTCGGTCTACCAGATGGCCATCATGGGTGGCGCTGCCTGTGGTGCCGCCTTCTGGGGACAGGTGGCCAGCTGGACCGATGTCAGCCAGAGTGTCGGCATGGCCGCCTTGTCTGGCATCGTCGCCATGACGGTGGCGCAGCGTCTTTCCCGCGAACGCGGCCTGATCGAGGACGTGACGCCGGTGCAGGCATGGTCGGCACCGGTGGCGGAGTCCGCACCCGGGCCCGGACGCGTGATGGTCTGCATCCACTATCGGATCGATCCCTCCCGAGCTGAAGATTTCAGGCAGGTGATGCAGGAAAGCCGGCGTAGCCGTCTGCGCATGGGTGCGCTGGACTGGGAATTGTGGCAAGACATCGGTGACCCGGGTCATTTTGTGGAACGCATCACCGACGAAAGCTGGAACGAACATTTGCGACGCTTTGATCGGGTCACTGCGGCAGATGTCACCCTTCGCGAACGCAAACTGGCCTTTCATCTGGGCGATGGACCACCGCAAGTCACCCGATACCTCGCACAATCTCATCATGTCAAACCCAGCTGATTTTCAGATCGTCTTTTTCTGCATGGGCAACATCTGTCGCAGCCCGACGGCTCATGGCGTTTTTCGTCACCACCTGCGTCTGGCCGGTCTGCAAGACCGTGTGTCGGTCGATTCGGCCGGGACGCACAACGACCATCCTGGAAAGCCCCCGGATCACCGTTCGCAGGCACATGCCATGGCCAGGGGATACGACCTGTCCGACTTGCGGGCACGACAACTGGTGGATCACGACTTTCTTCACGCCGACTTGCTGCTGGCCATGGACTGGGACAATCTGGCACTCGCCGAAGCCATGGCCCCTCCTGCCCACCTTCGCAAACTCCGTCGCCTCACCGAATTCTGCCTGGTGCATCAGAGCCCCGTGATTCCGGATCCTTACCTGGGTGGTGAGAACGATTTCGAGCATGTGCTCGACCTGGTGGAAGACGCCTGCCAGGGACTTCTCCTGCACGTTCAGGCCTGTCTGGCCACCCGCGACGCCTCCCGGAGCGCCTCATGACGCGGCAAGCCCTCCATGGCGTTCGGGTCCTGGAACTCGGGCAACTCATTGCCGGCCCTTTTGCTGCCAAAACCCTGGGTGATTTTGGCGCCGATGTGATCAAGGTGGAGCCCCCCGGTACCGGTGATCCGCTCCGGCACTGGCGCCTGCTCCGCGATGGGACTTCCGTCTGGTGGGAGGTTCAGTCCCGCAACAAGCGTTCCGTGGTGCTGGATCTTCGAACGGAAGAGGGTCAGTCGGTCGTCCGCCGCCTCGCTGCCGAAGCCGATGTGCTGGTCGAAAATTTCAAGCCCGGCACCCTGGAGGCCTGGGGGCTTGGCTGGGACACCCTGCACGCCCTCAACCCTCGTCTGATCATGCTTCGCCTGTCGGGATACGGTCAGACTGGGCCATACGCGTCCAAACCCGGTTTCGGTATTCTCGGCGAGGCCATGGGCGGCCTGAGGCACCTCACGGGTGAACCGGGACGCGTCCCCGTTCGCACCGGTGTCTCGATGGGTGACTCGATTGCGGCCCTCCATGGCGTGATCGGTGTTCTGATGGCGCTGTATCACCGGGATGCCCATGGCGGTACCGGCCAGATGATTGATGTCGCCCTTTACGAGAGCGTGTTCAACCTGATGGAAAGTCTGCTGCCCGAATACGACGCTTTTGGTACCGTGCGAGAACGCGCAGGCAGTGCATTGCCGGGTATTGCCCCCTCAAATGCCTACCGCTGCTCCGATGGCGGGTACGTCCTGATTGGCGGCAATGGCGACAGCATTTTCAAGCGTCTCATGCAAGCCATCGGTCGCCCGGATCTCGCAAACGATCCCGCACTGGCCCACAACGATGGTCGGGCCACACGAAGCAACGAACTGGATCAGGCCATCGAATCCTGGACCCTGACCCACACCATCGATGAAGTGATCAGCGTCCTGGATGCCGCTCGGGTACCCGCAGGCAAGATCTACTCGGCAGCTGACATCGCCCATGACCCGCAGTATCAGGCCAGAGACATGATCATCCAGTCGGTTGACCGAAATGGTCAACCCCTGAAAGTGCCTGGCATCGTACCCAAACTCAGCGAAACGCCTGGCCAGATTGCGTCACCCGCGCCCAGACTGGGGGAGCACAACCAGGACCTGCTCAATGCCCTGGGTTGGCCAGCACGAACCGGAGGTCAGGACCATGCAAACCGATCATGAACGAAGACAAATCGAGCTGGAGTTGAAAATCAGCGATCTGGATGACTGGATCGAGCGCTTGAATGCGCAGGTTTACCGCCAGCAGCTCATGATCGACCAGCTCACACAGGAAGTGGCACGTCTCTCAACACGATGGGAAGACAGTCAGCCCCATGCCATCCGTCATTTGCGCGACGAATTGCCACCCCACTACTAAAGCCAAACCCCGGCAGCGCCTGAATGCTGCGGGGACGGTGCTCCCTGGGTTGTGGAGGCAACAGGGTGATGTGGCTGGACCCGGGGATTGCGTGCTGGCTATTGGCACACACAGAACCGCCAGCGCAGCGCAGCAAGCAGGCCGAACCGTAGGCGCGCATCTGCAGCCGTCTATGATGCCCTGATGAAACCCACCCGTCTGCCCCTTGTACTGGCCTGTTGTCTGCTGTGTGCCACTGTCGTCCACGCCGAAACCATCGGCTGTGTCACCACCGCCTGGAAGCTGATCGGCGCCAACCACCGGGTCTGCGTGGAGGCTTTCTCTGACCCGAAGGTGCCCGGGGTGACCTGCCATGTGAGTCAGGCCCGCACGGGGGGCATCAGCGGATCGCTGGGCCTGGCCGAAGACCCGAGCCAGTTCTCGCTGGCCTGCCGCCAGACCGGGCCCATCACCCTGCCCGAGACACTGCCCGACAACGAGGTGGTGTTCAGCGAAGACACGAGCGTGCTGTTCAAGGAAACGCGGGTGGTGCGGATGTGGGATGCGAAGAACCGGACCCTGATCTACCTGGGCATCAGCCGCCGGTTGATCGAGGGCGCCCCCGCCAACAGCATCTCCACCGTGCCGGTGATGGCCTGGCGGTGAACCTGAAAGCGTGGGTCAGGACCAAGTCTGTTGTCTTTGACCTGCGGTTAAGCTTTGCGATCCCATGAACGAAAATTTGAATCTCCCCTGCGCCTCGGTGCTGATCCCTACCGCTGGCACCCGGCTGCCCGATGCCCTGGTCAACGCCTACCTCAACACGGCCTATCGGGTTGGCGAGACCGACGACGTGCCGGGATTCACGCTGAAGGTGGGGCAACCATCGCCAGAACTCACCGTGTTGATGAAACGGTTCAACCGGTCGACGGCGGCCTTTATCACGGCGTGGAATCCGATGGGCCAGGCGCTGTCCGAGGAAGCCAACCGGGCGAGGAACCGGGCACTGCAACAGGTGCTCACTCAGCGCAGCCTGCCGCACTGGCCGGGCGTGGGCTCCGGTGCATCGGGTGACTGGCCGGGGGAAGAGAGCTTTCTGGTGCTCGGCCTGGATCTGGAAGCCGCCAGGCGGCTGGGCAGAGACCACGAGCAGAATGCCCTGGTCTGGGCAGGTTCGGGCCGTGCGCCCCAACTGGTGTTGCTGGTCTAGATCCGTTATCACCCTGACTTCTTCATCGTCCGCTCGCCCATGCCCTTCCGCTTCTTTCAGCGCATCCGCATCGCCCCGGGGCTGACGCTCAACCTGAGCAAGCGCGGCGTGTCGGTCTCGGCCGGCCCCCGGGGGCTGCAGTTCACTGCCGGAACCAGCGGCACCCGGGCCACGGTCGGTCTGCCGGGCAGTGGCCTCTTCTACACCGTGCACAACCCGCTGAGCAAGCGTTCCCGCACGAACCGGGGAAGCCGAGCGTCTGAGAACTCCGGGAACGGAAACAACACGGTCCCCCGAGCCCGCAAGCCTTCCCTGGGTTTCTTCAAGCGCCTGGTCACGCCGGCTCACGAGAAGGCCTTCGTGGATGGCCTCGCGGCCCTGAGCGAAGGCCGACATGACGAAACGCTGCGACACCTGGAGTCGGCTCTGCAGAGCCACCCCGCCCTGGCCGATGCCGCCTGGCTGGCCGGTTTGCTCAGGCTCAACCGGGAAGACCATCCGCAGGCCGCCGAGCACTTCCGCCTGGCGCTGCAGCATGCGGGTCAGCTCGGTCGGCTGTTTGACAAGTACCAGCTGACGCCCCGGGTCTCCCTGCCCGTGACCCCCGAGGTCACCGCCCAGTTGCCCGTGAGCGAAGCGGGCGCCCTGCTCGGGCTCATCGAGGCCTTGCAACTTCAGGGCAGACCGACCGACGCCCTGCCCCATCTGGAGTCGCTGTTGCGACTACAACCCAACGACCCGGTGGCCCTGGCATCGCTGGGCGACATCGCGCTGGAGGGCGACGACCCGAAGCGCTGGCAGCAGGTGGTGACCTTGACCGCCGACATCGCGAACGACACCGCCATCCACACCGCCGTGCTGCTGTACCGGGCCCTGGCCCTGGTGAAGCTGGGCATGGACCATGCCGCCCTGGATGTGTTCACCGCCACCTTGCGCCGTCGCAGCGGACGACCGGAAGCATTGCTCCGAGACCTCCGCTACCAGCGGGCCCTGGTGTACGAACGCACCGGCCGCAAAGCCCAGGCCCGGCGAGAATTCGAGCGGATCTATGCCGAAGACCCTGCCTTCGAGGACGTGGCCCAGCGGCTGGGCGTTTAACCAACCGACGCTTTTGGGTCGATTCGATTCACACAGGTTTGATGAGAACGGGTGACAGAACGGCTACCTGTGGAGATGTTCAACGTTGAGTACGAAACCAAGTCAAACGTACGGCAAATGTACCCAATGGTCATCACGTTCCCAATGGCCATAACCCACCAACAGTAAAAATTGTGGGCACGGCGTGGGCACAAAATGGCCACAGATTGGGCCAAAAACAAAAAACGCCCACATGGCGTGGGCGTTTTTGGAGGCCAAGGCCTTGATTTGATTGGTTGCGGAGGCAAGATTTGAACTTGCGACCTTTGGGTTATGAGCCCAACGAGCTACCAGACTGCTCCACTCCGCGCCAAGTCTTTTATTCTAACACGATTATTCGGCCGTTGTCGCTTCTTCAGCCGCGACTTCTTCGGCACGATCCACCAGTTCGATGATGGCCATGGGTGCGTTGTCACCCACACGGAAGCCCATTTTCAGAATGCGAGTGTAGCCACCAGGACGCGCTTTGAAGCGGGGGCCCAGTTCATTGAAGAGCTTGACGACCACATCACGGTCACGCAGGCGGTCGAATGCGAGTCGTTTGTTGGCCAGGGTGGGCTCTTTGGCCAGTGTGATCATGGGTTCCACCACCCGGCGCAATTCCTTGGCCTTGGGTACCGTGGTTTTGATGACCTCGTGCGTCAGCAGGGAGTTCATCATGTTGCGCAGCATGGCCAGACGATGGCTGCTGGTGCGGTTGAGTTTACGAAGACCGTGTCCGTGACGCATGGTAGATTCCTTTCTGTTTTCACTTGCAGCCGTATCAGGTACTGCAAGGGGTCATGGGCAATGGATGATGCTTCAGTGCTTTTCGAGACCGGCCGGTGGCCAGTTTTCAAGCTTCATACCCAGCGTCAAGCCGCGAGAAGCCAGCACTTCCTTGATTTCGTTGAGTGACTTCCGACCCAGATTGGGGGTCTTGAGCAACTCGTTCTCGGTGCGCTGAATCAGGTCACCGATGTAGTAAATGTTCTCGGCCTTGAGGCAGTTGGCCGAACGGACGGTCAGCTCGAGTTCATCAACCGGACGCAGAAGAATCGGATCGAACTGCTGGGCCCCACGGGAGGGCGCAGCCCCCATTTCAAAGGCATCGGCACCTTCCAGCTGGGCGAAGACCGCCAACTGTTCGACGAGGATCTTGGCAGCCGCGCGAACGGCCTCTTCCGGTCCCACAGCGCCGTTGGTCTCGATGTCGAGAACCAGCTTGTCCAGATCGGTGCGTTGTTCGACACGGGCATTTTCAACCGCGTAGCTGACACGCTTGATGGGTGAAAATGACGCGTCGAGCACGATCCGGCCAATCGATCGGGTGCTGTCATCGCCACGACGCAGGTTGCCCGGGACGTAGCCACGGCCTTTTTCCACCTTGATCTGCATGTCCAGCTTGGCACCTGTGGCCAGCGTGGCAATGGCGTGATCGGGATTCAGAATCTCCACATCATGCGGCGTCTGGATGTCTGCCGCCGTCACGACACCCTCGCCATCCTTGCGAAGGCTCAGGGTGACCTCATCGCGGTTGTGCAACTTGAAAACCACCCCCTTGAGGTTCAGCAGGATGTTGACCACATCCTCCTGGACGCCATCAATCGAAGAATACTCGTGCACCACGCCTGCGATGGTCACTTCGGTCGGGGCATGCCCCACCATGGAAGACAGAAGAACACGACGCAAAGCGTTGCCCAGCGTGTGGCCATAGCCCCGCTCGAAAGGCTCGAGGGTCACCTCGGCACGGTTGGCCGACAGGTGCTCGACGTTGATGTTCTTGGGTTTGAGCAGGTTATTCAGCATTCGGACTTCCTTCAATACCCTCGGCTCGTTACACCGATAAGGCCGATGGAGCACAAAATCCCGGACCCTGCACGTTGCAGAATCCGGGCTCTAAAAATGATCTCGCAATCAACGCGAGTACAGTTCGACAATCAGGGATTCGTTGATGTCGGAACCGAATTCGTCACGGTCAGGCACCTTTTTGAAAGTGCCTTCCGCCTTGTCGGTGGCCACGTCCACCCAGGCCGGGAAACCGATCTGCTTGGCGAGTTCCAGCGCTTCCTTGACGCGGTTCTGGTTGCGGGACTTTTCACGCACGGCCACCACATCACCCGACTTCACCAGGAATGACGGGATGTTCACGCTTTGACCATTGACTTGAATGGCTTTGTGCGACACCAGCTGACGGGCTTCGGCGCGGGTCGAGGCAAAACCCATGCGAAACACCACGTTGTCGAGACGCGATTCCAGCAGACTCAGCAGATTGGAGCCGGTGTTGCCACGACGGCGATCGGCTTCGGCAAAGTAGCGACGGAACTGCCGCTCCAGAATGCCATAAATGCGCTTGACTTTCTGCTTTTCACGCAGCTGCAGACCAAAGTCCGAAGTGCGCTGACCCGATGTACGGCCGTGCTGGCCGGGTTTGGAATCGAACTTGGCTTTGTCGCTGATGGAACGGCGAGCGCTCTTGAGCAGCAGATCGGTGCCTTCACGGCGTGAAAGTTTGGCCTTGGGGCCGAGATAACGTGCCACGTGGATTTCCTTCTTTTACAACTGCCGCAGGCATTCCTGCGGGAGCTGGCACCTTGTGATGCCAGCGGTGGGCTTAACGACAATGCCACTGCACAGAGATGCAGTGGCTTTCAGCAAAAGCTGATGAGTATAGTGCCTGACAGGTCTTCCCGTCAAGCAGACAACATCAGATGCGGCGGCGCTTCTGAGGGCGGCAACCGTTGTGCGGCACCGGCGTCACATCAGCAATCGAGGTGATGCGGATGCCGAGAGCGCCCAGGGCACGCACCGACGATTCGCGACCCGGACCCGGACCCTTGATCTCGACGTCAAGGTTCTTGATGCCTTGTTCCATGGCGGCGCGACCAGCCACTTCAGAAGCCACCTGTGCAGCGAACGGGGTCGACTTGCGTGAACCCTTGAATCCCTGGCCACCGGAAGATGCCCAGGCGAGTGCGTTGCCTTGGCGATCGGTGATGGTGATGATGGTGTTGTTGAACGATGCATGCACATGGGCAATACCGTCGGCAATGTTCTTGCGGACTTTCTTGCGAACGCGTGCGGCTGCGCTGCTGGATTGTTGCTTAGCCATAACTGTCCTTTAACCGATTACTTCTTCAGCGACTGGGCGGCCTTGCGAGGACCCTTGCGTGTCCGGGCATTGGTCTTGGTGCGCTGACCACGGACCGGCAGACCACGACGATGACGGAAGCCACGATAGCAACCAATGTCCATCAGTCGCTTGATGTTCATCGTGGTTTCACGACGCAGGTCACCTTCGATGGTGAAGGTATTGACCTGATCGCGCACCTTTTCCAGTTCGGTATCGGTCAGATCCTTGATCTTCTTGGAGTAATCGATCCCGCAGGCCTCGCAGATCTTGCGAGCGCGGGTGCGACCAATACCGAAAATGGCGGTCAGGCCAATTTCGGCATGCTTGTGCGGAGGGATGTTGATACCTGCAATACGTGCCATGGTGGTCCTCTAGTCGATTCAGCCTTGACGCTGCTTGTGTCGCGGGTCGGTGCAGATGACTCGCACGACTCCATGGCGACGGATGATCTTACAGTTGCGGCACATTTTCTTGACGGAAGCCGAAACTCTCATGTCTTTCTCCTGAACAGATTCTCAAAAAATTCACTTGCTGCGGAACACGATCCGGGCGCGGGTGAGGTCATAGGGCGTGAGCTCCACTTTGACCTTGTCACCCGGAAGGATGCGGATGTAGTGCATCCTCATCTTGCCGGATATGTGTCCCAGCACCACATGTCCATTTTCCAATTTGACGCGAAACGTGGCGTTGGGGAGGTTTTCGATGACCTCACCCTGCATCTCGATAACATCGTCCTTGGCCATGACTTACGCACCTGGAGACGCCTTGAAATTGGCTTTCTTCAAAAGCGACTCGTATTGCTGAGACATCACGTAATTCTGAACCTGTGCCCAGAAATCCATGGTGACCACCACAATGATGAGCAGTGACGTGCCACCGAAATAGAACGGCACGTTGTATCGCAGGATCAGGAACTCGGGCAGCAGACAGACAGCCGTGATGTAGATGGCACCAGCCAGTGTCAGTCGGAGCAGGATCTTGTCGATGTGTCTTGCCGTCTGATCGCCTGGACGAATCCCGGGAATGAATGCACCACTCTTCTTCAGATTGTCTGCCGTCTCGCGGCTGTTGAACACCAGCGCCGTGTAAAAGAAACAGAAGAAGATGATGGCTGCCGCATACAGACCCACATAAATCGGCTGTCCCGGTGACAGCGCCGCGGCCATGTCACGCAACCAACGGGTTGAATCACCGGTACTCACCCAGCTCACCAGTGTGGTGGGCAGCAGAATGATCGACGATGCAAAGATGGGCGGAATCACACCGGCCATGTTCAACTTGAGCGGCAGGTGAGAAGATTGCCCACCATACACCTTGTTGCCGACCTGACGACGCGCATAGTTCACGAGAATTTTGCGCTGACCTCGCTCAATGAACACCACGAAGTAGGTCACCAGGATCACAAGCAGCACGATGAAGATGGCTGCCAGAATGCTCATGGCACCTGTGCGAACCAGCTCGAGCAAACCACCAACGGCACTGGGCAGGCCCGCGACAATCCCTGCAAAGATGAGCAAGGAAATGCCGTTGCCGATGCCACGTTCGGTGATCTGTTCACCCAGCCACATGAGGAACATGGTCCCGGCCACCAGGCTCACCACCGCCGTGAAGCGGAAAGCGAAGCCCGGATCAATCACCAGTCCTGGCATGCCTTCCAGCGCCAGCGCAATGCCCAGCGACTGAAAAATGGCCAGGGCCAGGGTTCCGTAGCGGGTGTACTGCGTGATCTTTCGCCGGCCCGCCTCACCCTCTTTCTTGAGCTGGACGAATGTGGGCACCACATAGGTCATCAGCTGCATGATGATGGAGGCCGAGATGTAGGGCATGATGCCCAGAGCGAACACGGCAAAGCGCTCGAGCGAACCACCCGAGAACATGTTGAACAGATTCAGGATGTTGCCCTGCTGACCGCGAAACAGCTGGCTGAGCTGATCGGGATCGATGCCGGGCACCGGGATGTGCGCACCGATGCGATACACCACCAGTGCCAGCAACAGGAACACCAGTCGGCGACGCAGGTCACCGAACTTACCGGTTTTCGCGAGAGAGGCTGCGTTTGTGGCCACAAGCGTATCCGAGTGTGAACCCGATCAGACCAGCGAGCCGCCAGCGGCTTCGATCGCCGCCTTGGCACCGGCCGTTGCGCCGATGTTGTTCAGCTTCACAGCCCGCTTCAGTTCACCAGTATTGATGACTTTGACCTTTTTTGCCAGTTCAGGGATGAGGCCAGCCTGCTTCAGCACCAGCACATCGACCTCTGCAGCGCCCAAGGCTTGCAGGTCGGCCAAGGTGACTTCGGCGTTGAATTTCAGGCTTTGAGATTTGAAACCACGCTTGGGCAAGCGGCGCTGCAAAGGCATTTGACCGCCTTCGAAGCCCACTTTGTGGTAACCACCGGCACGCGATTTCTGGCCTTTGTGTCCACGGCCAGCCGTTTTGCCAAGACCGGAGCCGATGCCACGACCCACGCGACGCCGGGCGTGCTTCGCGCCTTCGGCGGGCTTGAGAGTATTGAGTTCCATATTGAGACTCCGATCAGATCAATTTGACCAGATAACTGATCTTGTTGATCATGCCGCGCACCGCAGGCGTGTCCTGCAGTTCGCTGACGCTGTTGAGCTTGCGCAGACCCAGGCCACGCACAGTGGCGCGATGGGACTCTTTGCAGCCAATCGGGCTGCGGACGAGTTGCACTTTGATGGTGTTGGTGGTCGTCATGATCGCTCCAGTCAACCCAGGATGTCTTCAACCGACTTGCCACGTTTGGCAGCCACTTCGGAAGGTGTGGTCGAGTTCTTCAGGGCGTCCAGGGTGGCGCGCACCAGGTTGTAAGGGTTGCTCGAACCATGGCTCTTGGCCACGACGTCGGTCACACCCACGACCTCGAAGACGGCACGCATCGGACCGCCTGCGATGATACCGGTACCCTTGACGGCCGGCAGCATCATCACGTTCGAAGCGCCATGGTTGCCGTGCACGGCGTGGTGCAGGGAACCACTCTTGAGCGACACCTTGAACATGTTGCGGCGAGCTTCGTCCATGGCTTTCTGGACAGCCACAGGCACTTCACGCGCCTTGCCCTTGCCCATGCCGACACGGCCATCGCCATCGCCGACCACGGTCAATGCAGCGAAACCCATGATGCGACCACCCTTGACCACTTTGGTCACGCGGTTGACCGCAATCATCTTCTCGCGCAAGCCGTCGTCGTTGGCTTCGCTTTTCACATTCGCTTGCATCTTTGCCA
>CAZEZY010000002.1:0-45407 GCA_964516635.1 uncultured Tepidimonas sp.
ATGCCGTCAAGAACGCGCCTTTGAGTCCGGACGTCCGTGCCGCGTTGTTTGAGGGAAAGCCTGCAGCACTCGCCACCTACTTCGACACGCTCTGGAGCGCGCCCATGCAGGCGACTGAGCAGGATCGGTTGCTGGTGAGTCTGCTGACACCGTCCCGCATGCTAGAGTTCCTGAGGGGCTATGTGCTCTTCGACCGCAAGGTCGGAAAGATCGTCGCTCGCTACCAGCAGTTCTTCGGCATCCGGGCGCTGCTGTCGCGCATCAGTCAGAAGAAGCCCGATTCGCAGGGGGGCGGCCGTGAGGGCGGCGTCGTCTGGCACACCACGGGCTCTGGCAAAAGCTTCACGATGGTGTTCTTGACCAAGGCCCTGCTGCTGGTCGAGAGCCTCAAGGAATGCCGCATCGTTGTGGTCACCGACCGCGTTGATCTTGAAGCCCAGCTCTCGCGCAACTTCATGACGGGCGGGGCGTTCGGTTCCAGCATCGCCACGCAGAAGGATGGCGAGCGCAGCCGCACCCTTTCCGGTCGTGACCTGGCCCAGCGCATCGGTAAGGGGACCGAGCGGATCACCTTCACGCTTGTCCACAAGTTCAACACCGCGTCCAAGCTGCCCGAATGCCGTAACGATTCGGCGGACATGATCGTGCTGGTCGATGAAGGACACCGAAGCCATGGCGGCGAGACCCATGAGCGGATGAAGAAGGCGTTGCCCAAGGCGGCTTACATCGCCTTCACCGGCACGCCGCTGCTCAAAGACGAAAAGACCTCCAACAAATTCGGCCCCATTGTTCACGCGTACACCATGCAACGAGCCGTGGAGGACGAGACTGTGGCGCCGCTGCTCTACGAAGAGCGCGTTCCCGAATTGGACATCAACGAAGAAGCTGTTAATCGGTGGTTCGACAAGATCACCAGCGACCTCAGCGACGCTCAGCGCAGTGATCTGAAGCGCAAGTTCGCGAAGAAGGGGGCTGTCTATGGCGCGGCGAATCGCATCGAGCTGATTGCATGGGACATTGCGACCCACTTCAACGAGAACATCAAGAAGCTGGGTCTAGGTCTGAAGGGCCAAGTCGCGACCGACAGCAAACTCGATGCAATCCGCTACAAGAAGGCGCTGGACGAGACGGGTCTGGTGACGAGCGCGGTCGTGATCTCGGCACCCGACACCCGCGAGGGGAACTCGGAAGTCGATGAGGACACGCTGCCCGAGGTCCAAAAGTGGTGGAAGCAGGCCATGGCCACCTGCGGCAACGACCCTGAAACCTACGAGAAACAAGTCATTGGTGACTTTGGCACCGATGGCGCGCCGGATCTACTCATCGTTGTGGACAAGCTGCTCACAGGTTTCGATGAGCCTCGCAATACGGTGCTGTACATCGACAAGCCGCTGAAGGGTCACAACCTGATCCAGGCGGTAGCGCGGGTGAACCGCTTGCATGACGCCAAGCGATACGGCGTGCTGGTGGACTACCGCGGAATCCTGAAAGAGCTGGACACCGCCATTCGGGCCTATCAGGACCTTGAGGCACGCACTCAGGGCGGGTTCGACGTTCAAGACCTGGAAGGGCTGTATCACCAGTTCAGCACGGAGTACAAGCGCCTGCCCGGTCTTCATGAGCAGCTCTGGTCATTCTTCAAGTCGGTCACCAATAAGCTTGACCGTGAGCAGTACCGACAGGTTCTCGCGCCTCGCTTTGTCAAGGATGCCGATGGCGAGGAGTACGACGAGAGGCAGAAGCTGCGCGACGATTTCTATGATGCGCTGACTGCCTTCGGACTGTGCCTCCAGACGGCGTTGTCTTCTCGAAGCTTCTTTGAGGACAAGAGCTTCTCCGAAGGGCTGATTGCTCGCTACAAGAGCGACCTTCGTTTCTTCACTGAGCTGCGTCAGACGGCCCGCCGCGATGCCATGGAGACGGTGGACTACAGCGTCTACGAGGAACAGATCCGTAAGCTGGTGGACAAGCAGGTCATCGGCACCGAGGTCCGGGAGCCAGACGGGGTGTATCTCGTTCACCAGTTAGGCCAAGAGAAGCCCGAAGACTGGTCAGAGGAGAAGACTCGTAACGAGACGGACATGATCCGCACCCGGCTGCGCAAGACAATCGAGCAGGAACTGGCCGCAGATCCATACGCGCAGAAGGTGTTTGGTGAGTTGCTGCGCCAGGCGATCGCGGAAGCGGAAGCGATGTTCGATCACCCGCTGAAGCAGTACGCCTTGTTCAAATCTTTCGAGGAACAGGTGGAGGCACGAGCGACGCCTGGGATGCCGGAGGTATTGACCACCAACCCGCATGCCAAGGCCTACTTTGGGGCTATCCGCTTGGTGCTCGGCGAAGAGAGCTTCGGTGCCTTGGATCCGGAAGGCGTCGAGCGCTTGGTGCAGCAGTCCTTGGCTATTGATACCGTGGTGAAAGACGCGGTGGCTGAGAATTCGCTCAACCCGCAGAACATCGAGGCGGCAATACGCAAGGGTCTGTTGCCACTGCTATTCGGCAGCCTGGGCCTCGACAACGCAAAGCAGGTGGTCGAGCAGGTCATCCAGATCACCCGAATCGGCCTCAGCAGGGCGTGATCATGGTGGCTGAGGTTACGGAAGGCCAGCACCAGGTGGCCTATGGTGACGAGCAGATCGTCTTCACGCTGCGCAGGCAACCCGCTCGAGTGGCGCCTCGTATTGCGATTCACGTTGAGCCCGATGGTCGTGTAGAGGTTGACGCCCCGCCATCAACGCCATTGGGTGCCGTGCTGGCTGCTGTTCGGAAACGCTCGCGCTGGATCAGTCAGCACGTCTCCGCAGCCCGTGCACGGCTGGCTCATGTGCTACCGCGAGAGTACGTAAGCGGCGAGTCCATCCAGTACATGGGTAAGCGGTATCGACTCAAAGTCATCGTTCAGGCCGATGCACGACCCGAAGCGAAGTTACGAGGCGCGTTTTTGGTGGTTCGAGCGCCCAACCACGACGCTGCAGTCATTCGGGCATGCATCGACGCTTGGTACCGTTCCCGCGCCCGCGAAGTCTTCGAGGCCCGCCTCAAGGTAGTCGCAGAACCATTACGCTGGGTACGCCAATTTCCCCCGTTTCGCCTTCAGTTCATGACGCGTCAGTGGGGGAGTTGTTCTCCTTCGGGGCGGTTAACCCTCAATCCTTGGCTGGTGGCTGCGCCTCGTGAGGCCATTGATTACGTCCTGCTCCATGAGATGTGCCACCTGAAGCATCACAACCACAGTCGGAGCTTCTATGCCACGTTGACCAGGCACCTTCCTGACTGGGAGCGAATTAAGACACGATTGGATGACCAGGTGGAGGTCATCTTGCGCCGCTGAAGGTCACGCCACCTGGAGGTGTTCAGCAGTAACACATTGCTTTTTCGAGATGAATGTAGACATCGAGGTCACAAGTGCTTTTTGCGCAGCCTCATCGGTGTCGAAAAGAGCAACAGCAGCCACCATAACTTCCAGAAGAGTCAAGTGCCCCAAGTCAGTCCAGATCAACTGGCGGACAAAGCTTCTGCTTGATCCTGCTTCCAACTTCTGCGGGCCGATCCAAGCCCGCAGCCAAGTCAGAGGGAACTGCTCCAGGATGTAGTTGTGCAGTTCGGCGTCAGTCGCCGCGACAGGCTCTATTCCTGTAGATCAACTTTCATCTTCAATAAATAGACAAAGACCAATACAAATCGAGTAAATAAATAATTTTACTTAATGAATGAGGCTCCCTAGCATTCGATGCCGAAGGAGCCTCTGATGAACAACTTACTCGATCCCGCCATCCTCTTTTTTGTTTTTGGTGTTCTGGCTGGTGGGCTGAAGTCCAACCTGGAAATCCCGCCAGCCATCGCCAAATTCCTGTCGCTGTACCTGCTGATGGCGCTCGGCCTCAAAGGGGGGTTTGCCATGGCCGAGTCCGGGCTGAACCCGCAAGCCCTGCTCGCCCTGGGCGCGGCCATGCTGATGGCCGTGATCGTGCCGGCCATCGGTTATCAGTGGCTCAAGCATCGCGTCTCGCGTTTCGATGCGGCCGCGGTGGCGGCCTCGTATGGCTCGGTCAGTGCGGTGACCTTCGTCACGGCCATGCAATACCTCGAAAGTCTGGAACTGTCTTTCGGCGGGCACATGGTGGTCGCGATGGTGGTGATGGAGTCACCCGCGATCATCATGGCCGTCCTGCTGGCGAACATGCTACGGCATCAAAACAGCCAGCAGGAGGGCGCTGCGGTGACCACGGGGGCACCACTGGGCAAAATCCTGCATGAGTCCTTCACGGACGGCGCCCACTTGCTGCTCCTGGGCTCGATGGCGATCGGTTTTGTCAGTGGCGATGCCGGGCAGGCCGTGATGGCGCCGTTTTCCAGCGAACTGTTCAAAGGCATGCTGGCTTTTTTCCTGCTCGACATGGGCCTCATGGTGGCCAGGCACTTTGCGGCGGTCCGCCAGGCATCCGGGGCGCTGGTGGTCTATGCTTCCGCTGGGCCTCTCTTGCACGCAGCCATCGCCCTGGGGCTGGCGGTGCTGCTGGGGCTGTCGGTGGCAGACGCGGCCTTGCTGATGGTGTTGTCGGCCAGTGCGTCTTACATTGTGGTGCCGGCTGTCTTGCGCTATGCGATCCCCGAGGCGAGTCCTTCGATCTATTTCGGCTTGTCGCTCGGGGTGACGTTTCCGCTCAACATCCTCATCGGTATTCCGCTGTACACCTGGGCGGCGCAACGTGTGATCGGGTGAAGCGGCTGACGGCGGTCCCGATCAGGCAAAGGGCCACAAAGACCATGGCAAAGCCCGACATGCCTGCACGATCGAACACGTAGCCGCCGAGGATCGGGGCAAACGCCGTGCCCAGCGAATAGCTGATCACCAGCAGCGAGATCGCCTTGACCAGGTTGGCGCCTTGCAGTCGATGGCCCATCTCGATGATGCTGAGGGTGTAGATGGCACCGCCCACGCCGCCGAGCACGAAACCCACCACCCAGAGCAACTGGCCGGGGTTCTCTGCCCAGATGAGCAGCGTGAGCGAGGTGACCAGCAGGATGGCCCAGCAGGCCAGAATCAGGCGTGGCGCATGCCAGCGGTCGGCCAATCGGCCGGCTGGGGGTTGCAGCAGTGCACTGCCGGCGCCAATCACGGCACCCAGCATGGCGGCTGTCGCCAGCGAATAGCCCAGCCGCATCGACAGGGAGGGCAGCAGGGCCGAGACACCGGCCTCCATCATGCCGCTCAGCATGGCAACGGCCACCAGCGGGTAGGCGATCTGGCGCCAGTCCGGGCTTTCTGAAATCGCGGGGCTCGGGTGTTCAGGGTGAGCCTGAGGCCCGGGTCGCTTCACGCCCGACAGCATCAGACTCGCCAGCAGCGCCAGTCCCATCACGAGGGTGGCGAGCAGCAGCGGGCTCCACGATAGCGCGCGAGCAAGGGGAATGAGCAAGGGCCCCGCCATCAGCCCGAGACCCACGGCGGCTTCGAACCAGCCGACGTACAGCCCGCGCTGCGCTGGAGGTGCGGCTTCTGCCAGCCATGACTCGCCCACCACCCAGACCAGTCCGCCACCCACGCCGAGCACGAACGCCCCAGTGACCCAGAGTTCATGGACATGCGTCATGTTGAACGACAGCACGCTGGCAAACGCCAGGCCGCTGCCCAACGTGAAGGTGCGGACAAACCCGAGCCTCTGGCTCACCCGGTGGGCACTCGCGCTCGAGCACAGAATGCCGGCCCACATCGCGGCGGCCAGCCAGCCGACCCGCAAGGCCGATTCGCCGGCGTCGGTGGCACGAAGCGCCAGATAGGTGAGGGCGCCAAATTCACCCGCCACAAAGACGAAATAGACCGCTGGAATGAGCCACAGCACGCGACGGTTGTCGTTCAGACGCCTCTCCCCATGAACCGCCAAATCAGAACCGCGTGGTCAGGTCGATCCAGCCCTGGGGCAGGACATTCACCAGTTGCGCCTCCAGCCACTTGTCGCCACCACTCAGGATGGCCACGCCGACCAGCAGCACGAACACGCCAAAAACCTGCTTCACATTATCCATGTGGCTGAGCACCCAGCCGCGCACCTTGCCAAAACCGCTGCGTGAGGCATAGGCCACCGCCACCAGGACCGTGGCAGCCCCCAGGCCGAACATGCCGAGGATCAGCGTTCCGCGAGCAGCACCGCCCTCGGTGGCCACCATGGTCAGGGCACTGGCCAGCATGGGGCCCGAGCAAGGGCTCCACACCATGCCCAGCAAGGCGCCTGTGGCAAAGGCGCCACCCAGCGAACCGCTGTCCAGCCGGGTGGTGGCCGCGTTGGCGCCGGTGGCCAGTGGGGTGACCAGCCGCGTGAACCGCTCGTTCAGCGCCGGTACCAGCATCACCAGCCCGAACCCGATGAGCAGCCAGGCGCCGATCTGCCGGATCAGATCGGGGTCAATGCCCAGGGCATCGCCGGCCACGCCCACCAGCAGCCCCAGCGTGGCAAACATGGCCACCATGCCGGCGCCCATGGCCACGGGGGCGAACCGGTTGGCCTGTAGCGCACCGCCCAGCACCAGCGGCAGCAGGGGAAACACGCAGGGATTCAGGGTCGTCAGGCTGCCGGCCACCCAGGCCAGACCGAGTTCGGTGGGACTGGTCATAGCGCCTTGACGAAGGCGGCCTTGATGTCATTGGGCTGGGTCTGGCCCGCCACACGGGCCACTTCCTGCGTGCCCTTGTACACGACCATGATCGATTGCGATCGAACCTTCAGGGACTTGCGCAGGTCTTTTTCCTTGTCGTGATCGGCGATCAGGACGGTCATGCCCTTCAACTGTGGGTCTGCCTTCAGGACCTCGAGGGACTTGGCCTGTGCCACGCAGGTGGAACACCAGTCGGCATGAAAATGCACAGCCACCGGCTTGCCTTGCTGCTGCTGGGCACTGAGTTCGGTGGCACTGAAGGGCTTCAACTCCAGGGCACTGGCCCAGGCGCTCAGGGTCATGAGTGAGGCGGCCAGGGAAACTTGGATGGTTCGGGCGAGGTAGGATCGATTCATGAGATGCTCCGTTGACGTTGAGAAAATGATGTGTCCTGTCACTGACCACCGTCATTTCGCAGCCCTTGGCGATTCGGTTACAGGCATGGAACATCTTTTTTTCTGGTTGGCGCCTGAAAGGCTGTAACCCGATACACCCGGTTGGCGAAATGCATCAAGACAACGCTTCCGACTTCGAAGCCCGCCTGCGCCCCATCTGGATGGCAGCGCAGTCCGGTGACGAGCACGCCTACCGGCAATCGCTGGGGCTGATGGCGACGCGGCTGAGGGTGTATTTCCGTCGGCGCATGCCGACCTTGCAAGACGATGTGGAGGACCTCGTGCAGGAAACCTTGCTGGCGGTGCACCTGCAGCGCGGCACCTATGACGCCACCTTTCCGGTGACCGCCTGGTTCACGGCCATTGCGCGCCACAAGCTGGTCGATCTGTGGCGGCGCCGTGGTCGCAAGGAGGGCCTGCATGACGAATACGACGAGGTGGACGAGTCCGAGCTGGCCAGCGAGCAGGCCGAGCCCCATGCGTCCCGTGATCTGGGGGTGCTGCTGCAGGCCCTGCCTTCGGCCCAGCGACTGGCGATCGAACTCACCCGGCTCGAAGGCCTGTCGGTGGCAGAGGCATCGATCAGGACCGGTGTGTCCGAGGCCTCCATCAAGGTGCAGGTACACCGGGGCCTGAAGCGGCTGGCTGAACTGGTGAAAAGGGGTACCCGATGAAAACCGAACAACTCATGGACATGCTGGCACGGGATGCCGGCCCGGCGCCTCGGGCGGTGGTGGCGCGTCGTCTGGCACCGGTGGTGCTGCTGGGGGTGCTGAGCAGCAGCCTGCTGGCCCTGTGGCTGCTGGGTCCCCTGCCTGCCGAGCGCTTTCTGGAGCCGGCACCCTGGATCAAGCTGGTCTACGCGGCCGCCCTGGGCGTGGGGGCGGGTCTGCTCACCAGCCGCCTGGCCAGACCGGTGGCGCGTCTCTTCGGGCCCCGAATGCTGGTGATCACGGCCATCGTTGCCATGCTGCTGATGGGCGCGGGTGCGCTGTGGCTGACGCCCGAAGACGACAGGCTGACCGCCGTGCTGGGTGAAACCTGGCTGACGTGCCCCTGGACACTCATGGGCTTTTCGCTGCCAGCGCTGGCGGGGGTGCTCTGGGCGGTCCGGGGTCTGGCCCCCACGAAGCCCGCACAGGCCGGATTTGCCGGGGGTTTGCTCGCGGGCACCCTCGGTGCCATGGGCTATGCCCTGGCGTGCCCCGAGTCTTCGTCCGCCTTTGTGGCCATCTGGTACACCTTGGGGATCGTCTTGACCGGGCTCATCGGACGGGCGCTGGGACCCGTCGTCTTGCGCTGGTGATGGATCGGACGCTCCGCGTTGGATGAAGAGACGGCGACACGTTGCGGCCGTTGCTTCAAGCCATCGTTGATGGATTTCATGTATGCTGCTCTGCAGCAAACCCACATGGGCTTCACGTTGGCATGTACAAACGAATGGATTCAAAGGCATGGACCCGCTTGTCCATCGATCTGGCCCTGCAAGGCGGGGGCTCCCATGGCGCCTACACGTGGGGCGTGCTGGATCGTCTGCTGGAAGAGGAGCGGCTTGAATTCGCCGGGATCAGCGGCACCAGCGCCGGGGCCATGAATGCCGTGGCCCTGGCTGCCGGTCTGATGGAAGGCGGTCGTGAAGGTGCCAGGGCCGGCTTGCGCCGCTTCTGGCAACAGGTGGGTGCCCATTCGCCCTTTTCGGCCTTGCCAGCTTTGTGGCTGGAGGGCAATCCCTGGATGGAGCCCTGGCAGCAGTGGGCCCGTGAGACCTCAGCATGGTGGAGACGTCAGGCGGTATCTGCCCTGTCGCCCTACGGATTCAATCCGCTGAATCTCAACCCCTTGCGGCACATCCTCGAAAACACCATCGATTTTGAGCGGGTACGACACTGTCACAAGACGCGCCTGTTCATTGCCGCTACGCAAGTGAGCACCGGTGCATTGCGGGTGTTCCGGCAGACCGAACTGACCTCGGACATGGTGCTGGCATCGGCCTGCCTACCCTTGCTGTTTCAGGCGGTCGACATCGACGGAGAGGCCTACTGGGACGGTGGATACGCCGGCAATCCATCGCTGCTGCCGCTGATTCAGGAAAGTCCGGCCGACGACCTGCTGCTGGTGCAGATCAATCCCCGCCGACGCCATGAAGCCCCCCGGCAATCGACGGACATCCTGGATCGCATCAATGAGATCACCTTCAACGCCAGTCTGCTGAAGGAGCTGCGCGCTTTGCAGTTGCTGAAGAACCTGATCGCGGAAGACGAAGGGCCGGGGCACTGCTATCGCAACCCTTTGTTTGAGCGGGTGAAGGCGCTGCGGGTGCACCGTATCGATGCCGACGAGGGGCTTCGTGATCTGGGTGCTGCCACCAAGTTGCGCACAGACCCGTTGTTTCTGAATCAGCTCTTCGATCGGGGGCGAGCCGCGGCGGCTGTATGGCTGGAACAGCATGGCGATGACCTCGGGAAAAAGTCCACGCTGAACCTGCAAGAGGCGTGTCAACTGTGATCGGCATCGTCGGCATTGTCTTGTCGCTGGTGCTGCTGATGGTGCTGGCCTATCGGGGCGTGAGCGTGTTGATCCTGGCGCCGCTGATGGCGTTGCTGGCCGTGCTGTTCAGCCCGGGTACCCCTGTGCTGGCCAGTTACACCCAGGTGTTCATGCCGGCGCTCGGGGGGTTCGTGATCGCCTTTTTTCCCTTGTTTCTGCTGGGCGCCATCTTCGGGAAACTCATGGAGGCCTCGGGGGCAGCGCTGGTGATCGCGCGAGCCATCGTGGACCGGCTGGGCCAGCAGCGCGCCATTCTGGCCATCGTGCTGGCCTGCGCGGTGCTCACCTACGGGGGCGTTTCGCTGTTCGTGGTGGCCTTTGCGGTCTACCCGATTGCGGCCGCCCTGTTCAGGCAGGCCGAGGTACCCAAACGGCTCATCCCGGGTGCCATCGCGCTGGGGGCCTTCACCTTCACCATGACGGCCTTGCCTGGTACCCCGGCCATCCAGAATGCCATCCCGATGCCTTTTTTCGGGACCACCCCCTTCGCTGCTCCCGGACTGGGCGTGATCGGCGGGGTGATCATGCTGGTCTTCGGCGTCTGGTGGCTCTCGTACCGTGCCGCCCTGGCTGCACGGGCCGGCGAAGGTTACGGCCAGCACCCGGATGACACGCCAGCTGCCCCGAACGACATCGCGCTGGCAACGCCTCCGTCAGCTTCGGGTGCCGTCTTGGCGCGGGCCATCGCACCGGTGGTGCTGGTGATCCTGCTCAACTACCTCCTGGCCACCTGGGTGTTCCCCGCGCTCGATACCAGCTACCTCGCCGATAGCCGGTTTGGCAGCACCCACATCGGGGCTGTGCGCGGCATCTGGGCGGTACTGGTTGCTCTGGCAGCGGCCATCGTGCTGATCATCGTCCTGCAGCGCAAGCAACTCACGGCGCTGGGCAAGACCCTGGAAAAGGGCGCCTCCGGTTCGGTCATGCCACTGCTCAATACCGCCTCGCAAGTGGGTTTTGGCGCCGTGATTGCCTCGCTGGCGGGTTTTGTCCTGATCCGCGACATGGTGCTGGGCATCGCGCCCGACAACCCGCTGATCTCGATGTCCATTGCCGTCAATATCCTGGCCGGGATCACCGGGTCGGCCTCGGGTGGCATGAGCATAGCGCTGCAGACCCTGGGCGAGACCTGGCTGGCGATGGGCCAGGCTGCCGGCATCTCGCCCGACCTGCTGCACCGGGTGACGGCGATTGCCACGGGCGGTCTGGATGCCCTGCCGCACAACGGTGCCGTGATCACGCTGCTGGGCATCTGTGGGCTCAGCCACCGCCAGTCCTACCTCGACATTTTTGTCGTCGCGGTGGCGATTCCGGTCCTGTCGCTGGTGGCGGTGGTGGTGCTCGGTACGGTGTTCGGGTCGTTCTAGGACTCAGCCCTGCGCCAGCTTGAACACCGCCGTGCTGGCCCGCAGATTGGGCCAGAGCCGCACCTCACGGCCTTGCTCCAGGCCAAAGCTGTCGGTCACCTGCAGGCCCAGGCGCTGCGCGAGCACCTCGAAGTCGGCATAGGTGCCCACGCGGATGTTGGGCGTGTCGTACCACTGGTAGGGCAGGCGCTTGGTCACGGGCATGCGGCCCTGCAACACGCTCAGGCGGTTGGGCCAGTGCGCAAAATTGGGAAAGGCGACGATGGCCTGTCGCCCCACGCGGGCGGTTTCGCGCAGCATGGTTTCGGCGTTCCGCAGGTGCTGAAGGGTGTCGATCTGCAGCACCAGGTCGAAGCTGTTGTCGCCAAACATGGCCAGCCCGTCTTCCAGGTTGAGCTGCAACACGTTGATGCCGCGCTGCAGACCCGCATGCACCTTGGTGTCGTCGATTTCCACCCCGTAGCCGGTGCAGTCCAGCGTGTCGCGCAGATAAGCCAGCAGGGCGCCGTCGCCACAGCCCAGATCGAGCACGCGGGCACCGCGCGGCACCAGCCGGGCAATCGATTCGAGGATCAGGCGGTCGGTCATGTGAGGCCTCCCTGAGACAGATCCCGCGCCACCTGCTGTTCGAAATAGGCCCTGACCGCCGCGTGGTACCGTGGGTCGTCCAGCAAGAAGGCGTCGTGGCCGTGCGGGGCGTCGATTTCGGCGTAGCTCACGTCGAGCCGGTTGTCGAGCAGGGCCTTGACGATCTCGCGGCTGCGCGCCGGTGAAAAGCGCCAGTCGGTGGTGAAGCTGACGAGGAGGAACCTGGCCTGCGCCGCAGCCAGTGCGGCGCTCAGGTTGCCGTCCTGGGCGCGGGCGGGGTCAAAGTAGTCCAGCGCGCGCGTGATGAGCAGGTAGGTGTTGGCGTCAAAGTACTCGCTGAACTTGTCGCCCTGGTGGCGCAGGTAGCTTTCGATCTGGAATTCCACCTCCTGCGTGGAATAGCGGTAGGCCAGCCGCACCGCTTCGTCCACGTCACCGGCCTCGGCGGCTTCGGTCAGGGGCTTGAGCTGGCGGCCGAACTTCTCGTTCATCACGTCGTCACTCAGGTAGGTGATGTGACCGATCATGCGGGCAATGCGCAAGCCCCGCCGTGGCAGGGTGCCGTGGCGCAGGTAGTGACCGCCATGAAAATCGGGGTCGGTGACGATGGCCCGGCGCGCCACTTCGTTGAACGCGATGTTCTCGGCCGTGAGGTTGGGTGCGCTGGCCACCACCACGGCGTGCCGCAGGCGCTCGGGGTACTGCAGCGTCCAGCTCAGCGTCTGCATGCCACCCAGGCTGCCGCCCATCACGGCGGCCAGCTGGCCGATGCCGAGCGCGTCCAGCAGCCGGGCCTGGGCATGGACCCAGTCTTCGACGGTGACCACCGGGAAGTCCGCGCCCCAGGGCTCGCCAGTGGCCGGATTCCGGTGGGTCGGCCCGGTGGAGCCGAAGCATGAGCCCAGGTTGTTGACGCCAATCACAAACCAGCGGTTGGTGTCCACCGGTTTGCCGGGGCCGATCATGTTGTCCCACCACCCCTCGCTCTTGGGGATGGGCTGACCATGGCTGTCGGCATGCCGACCAGCCACGTGGTGACTGGCGTTCAGCGCATGACAGATCAGCACGGCATTGGACCGTTCTGCATTCAGCGTGCCATAGGTCTCGAACACGAGTTCGTAGCCCGGCAACACGGCACCACTCTGCAAAGGCAGAGGGTCATGGAATCGGCGGGTTTGCGGTGTGACTATCACGTGAGCAGGAGAAAGAAAACCCGGTGCCGCAAGAGGCCGTCGCTGGCAGGAGGGACGGGTGCAAGGACCGGGTGTCTCCTGTTTAGCGGCATTTCTTACGCGCCCGCAATCCGGAAAACAAATCGGCGCTGATACAGTATAGGCCAATCACCTGACCTGTTGTGACTCCGCAACGGAATTTGCCCTAAATATCTGACAAAACCGCTTTTCTGGCCGGACAGGCGGTAATTTCGGTCCTCGCCTGGGAAAAAGATCCCCGCCAATGACCGGGCGAGCGCATAATGAAGGTGCCCATCTGTAAAGATTGGGTCAGACAGGTGATTGGTCAGTTTCGCATGCCACAGCAGCCAGGCAAGAGGTTTCGTAGTGCTTTCGGGGCTCCATCGCTATTTTGTTTCTTTTGTGTTTTCAGGAGTCCCTTGTAATGGGCAACAAACTGTACGTCGGCAACCTTCCCTACACCGTGCGCGACGACGATCTGCAGCAGGCTTTCGGTGCCTTTGGTCAAGTCAACAGCGCCAAAGTCATGATGGAGCGTGACACCGGTCGCTCCAAGGGTTTTGGTTTTGTGGAAATGGGCAGCGATTCCGAAGCCCAGTCCGCCATTCAGGGCATGAATGGTCAGTCACTGGGCGGTCGCAGCCTGGTGGTCAATGAAGCCCGTCCCATGGAAGCCCGTCCTCCGCGTACCGGCGGCTTCGGCGGTGGTCGTCGTGAAGGCGGCTTCGGCGGTGGTGGCAACGACGGCGGTTTCCGCAGTCCTTACGGTGGCGGTGGCCGTCGTGAAGGCGGTGGCGGCCGCGGCGGTTACTGATCGCTAATCACATCATGCCCTTCGCTGGGCATGACTCAAACAAACCCCGTTCGGATCTCATCCAGCGGGGTTTGCTGTTTCAGCGGCGGGGATTCAGCGTGGCTCGTACCCGGCCGCGCAAAATCGCTTCTCTGGTGTTGTCGTTGTAGCGAAGGCTGTCGGCCTGCATGCGATCGGCATCGCGCATCATCCGCACGGGCTGATCCGACAAGACCGTGTCTTCCTCCACGAGGAAGGTGATGGTCTCTCCCCGGAACTCCAGCCGGGGAAGTCGCTGACCGTCAGGCAGGTTGAGCGCTTCCCTGACGATGATCACATCGCCAGACAGGGTGTACAGCGTCTGCGTGTCGTTGGTGATCAGCTGCCGGGCACTGGCCGTGGTAACCCGGCCCAGATCGTTGATGGCTCTCAGACGAGCGCCTTCCACTTCGATGGTGCTGTCGGCGGGGTAATGCCGCATTTCGGAGCCGCGCAACTCCGATTTCAATTGCCCATTGGCCGCAAAGGTGCGGACCGCAAAGTTTCGCATGAAGTAGTCCGGGTCGGCCGATACCGGGCGCGGGGGGCGAGGCTCCGCAGGCCCAGGCGACTGGCTGACCACCCAGTAGCTGCCCAGGGCCAGCACGCCCATGAGCAGCACCGGTAGGTAGATCGACAACTGGTTCCACCACCCGCCTGCACGCTGGGCGAAGCTTCGCCGGGGTCTGGTGGGTGCTGACGGCAGGGGTGCCAGGGTGCCATTCACCGGGATGCCTCCTCCAGCAGCTTGGCGTAGTGGCCACTGGCCACCAGCAACAGGTCGCACAGCTCCCGCACCGCGCCCTGGCCACCGCCTGCCTGCGTCACGTGGTGAGCCACACCCAGCACCTCGGACTGAGCGGCGGGGGGTGCCACGGCCAGCGCTGCCCGCCGCAGCATGGGCAGGTCGGGCCAGTCATCGCCCATGGCGGCGGCCTGCGACCAGTCCAGGCCCAGTTCACGAAGCATGTCCTCCGCAGCGGGGCGTTTGTCTTCGGTGCCGAAGCGTGTGTGGGTCACACCCAGCGCCTGGAGTCGCAGGCGCAAGGCGGCCGAGTCACGTCCGGTGACCACCGCAGGGGTGATGCCTGCACGCTGGAGCAGTTTGATGCCGTGACCGTCCAGGGTATTGAAGCGTTTGAGGGTTTCACCCGCTTCCGAAAAGAACAGCCCGCCATCGGTGAGCACGCCATCGACGTCCAGGAAAACCACCCGGATGTCCTGTGCTCGAAGCAGGAGCTCAGGCGGGAAGATCAGCCGAGGCGTCAGGACTGGCAGTGAAAAGGACATGTTCAGATCACCTTGGCCCGCATCAGGTCGTGGTTGTTGAGGGCGCCGCACAACCGGCCCGCGTCGTCCACCACCAGGATGCTGTTGATGCGGTGCGTTTCCATGAGTTCGGCGGCCTCGACAGCCAAGGCTTCCGGTCTGATGGTCCGAGGATTCGGGTGCATGACCTGCTCGGCCACCAGCGCTTGAAGATCTGTTCCCCGTTCGATGAGTCGGCGCAAATCGCCATCGGTGAAAATCCCCACGGGGCAACCCCCGTCGTTCACCACAGCCGTGGCGCCCAGCCCCTTGGCGCTGATTTCTCGCATGATGGCTGGCAGCGGGGCATCCAGAGGCACCCGGGGCGTGAGATCGGCCCCGCGCATGACATCGCTCACGAGCGTGAGCAGCTTACGCCCCAAGGCGCCGCCCGGATGCGAGCGGGCGAAGTCGTCTGCCTTGAAGCCGCGTGCATCCAGCAGGGCCACCGCCAGCGCATCGCCCATGGCCAGCTGTGCGGTGGTGCTGGCCGTGGGGGCCAGGTTGTGGGGGCAGGCCTCCTTGTCCACATGGGTGTCCAGCACCACGGTGGCGTGTTGCCCCAGGCTGGAAGCCGGGCGGCCCGTCATGGCGATCAAGGGGACCCCCATCCGCCTGATGAACGGGACGATGGTGACCAGTTCGTCGCTCTCGCCACTGTTGCTGATCGCCAGCACCACGTCGGTGGTGGTGATCATGCCCAGATCCCCATGGCTGGCTTCGGCCGGGTGCACGAACAGGGCGGGTGTGCCGGTGGAGGCCAGCGTGGCGGCGATCTTGCGTGCGATGTGCCCGCTTTTGCCCATTCCGGTCACGACCACACGGCCTGTGCAACGGAGAATGAGCGCCACGGCCTCGGCAAACCGGGCGTCAAGGCGCTTGCTCATGGCCTGAACGGCAGAGGCTTCGATGGCCAGCGTCTCACGTGCCAGCTGGAGGACGCGATCGATGGGCAGAGGGTGGACGCGCAGCATATGGCGAATTATCCGCCAGTCGCATCACCGTGCAGAGTGAGGCAGTCCGGGGATAATGGACAGATGGACACCTCAGCCTACCTCAAGTCCCACATCCGTACCGTCCCCGACTGGCCAGCGCCTGGCGTTCAGTTTCGAGACATCACGCCCCTGCTTCAGGACCCGAAGGTGTTTCGGGTGCTGATCGATGCGTTTGTCCACCGTTACATGGAAAAAGGCGCCCGTCCCGATGTGGTGGCCGGGCTCGATGCGCGCGGTTTCATCATCGGCTCGGTGCTGGCCTATGAACTCGGGGTGGGTTTTGTGCCCATCCGCAAAAAGGGCAAGCTGCCTTTCACCACGGTGGAAGAGACCTACGAACTCGAGTACGGTTCGGCCACGGTGGAGCTGCACACCGATGCGGTTTCGGCAGGGGATCGTGTGCTGCTGATCGACGACCTCATTGCCACCGGCGGCACCATGATGGCGGGCAAGAAGCTGCTGGAAAAGCTGGGTGCCACCGTGACCGAGGGAGCCGCCATCGTGGCGCTACCCGAACTGGGCGGAGTGGACCGCCTGCGGGCCACCGGCCTGCCGTTGCACACGCTGGTCGAGTTCGACGGTCACTGAGGCTTTATTCCAGACTCCCCATCTGGGTGTCGCTCAGGGGGTGGTCGGAACGGTTGGGCCGTCGAATCATCGGGCGCGTCGGTTCGAAGTTTGGGGGGGCATCCGAGCCGGGCGGCCGTTTGAAGTCGCCCAGCGCCTGATGCAGGGCGGCGATCTCGTCGTGGGTGATTTCTTCGTGGGTGTCCGGGGCAGGAGCCGGTGCCACAGGGGCCGGCCGTTTGACCGGGTGGTTGTCGATGTCGCGCCAGTAAACCGATTTGACGGTCAGTTTCGCGCGCTCGCTGGCGAGTTGACGCAAGTCGGTCTCCAGGGCATGTGGACCGCCCGGAACATGTTGCAATGCACCCGCCCGGATGTCGACCAGCACCAGATGTGACTGGCCGTCGGGGTCGAGGGTGAGTACCTTGAACTTGTAGGCACTGGACAGCACACTGGAGCGGATCATGCACTCGCGGATGATGGTGTACAGGGTCTCGCGCCGGGCATTGCGGCGCTGTCTCTGGTCCAGGTTGGTGCCCAGGGGCTCGCGCGCCCGGGGCGCTTCAGCCGGGACGGAAGCCGGCAGGGGCTCGTTTTCGGACGTTCGCCATGAGGCAATCCATTCTGCCAGCCAGCTTTTCCACGAAGTGGGTTGCGTCATGTCTGTGCCTTTTTGCGGTCCCGGCGTTCATGGGAGTTTCCACTGACGCCATTGTGCATCCAGTTGAATGATTTTTGACCGATACTAGACCCAAGCTTCTTGGAGTTCCATTTTTAGGATAGCGCATGAACACCTCAGCCTCGAGCGCACAGGGCAGTTCCGAATACCTCACTTTCCGGCTGGGTGCCGAAGAGTATGGCATTGACATCCTGCGGGTTCAGGAGATCCGTTCCTTCGAAGAGCCGACCCGGATTGCCAACTCACCGCCCCACATCAAGGGCGTGGTCAACCTTCGGGGGGTGATTGTTCCGGTGGTGGATCTGCGGATCAAGCTCGGTTGCGAAAAGGTGGAGTACAACAGTTTCACCGTGGTCATTGTGCTGAATGTGAAGGGGCGCGTGGTGGGTGCGGTGGTGGATTCGGTCTCGGATGTGCTGGAGTTGGCACACAGCCAGATCCGTCCGGCGCCTGAAATGGCCAACAGCGGGGTGGACACCGATTTCATCACCGGCATTGCCAGCGTGGCCGAGCGCATGCTGATCCTGATGGACATCGAATCCCTCATGTCCAGTGCGGACATGGGGTTGATGGATCCCGTCGCCTCCTGACATCCGATCCGGGCAGGCTGGCCCGGTTGAATGGAGCCCAGATGAATCTGTTTTTCTTCATGAGACTGTTCACCATCCGCCTGCGGATGGTCGGGGCGATTGTCGTGGTGCTGATGCTGCTGCTCGTGCTGGGTGGCATTGGCCTCTGGGGCATGTACCGCATGCAGGCCTACTCCCAGGATCTGGTCGAACACTCCTTCGCGGAATCCGCCATGTTGAGCCGGTTGCAGGTCGGTCTGGGTGACATGCGGCGCTACGAGCGAGACATGATCATTCACCACGAGTCCCCTGAACGTGTGGAGGCGGCGCGCACCCAGTGGGAGGGTGCATGGGCCCGCGTGCAGGCCGAACTGGCCGCCCTTCAAGGGGAAGAAGCGGACGAGGACAATCGCCTGGCGGCCGACATCCGGCGGCAGCTGGATGTCTATGCCGAGGCACTGAAGCCGGTGGCCAGGCAACTGGTCGCTGGCGGCCACGACTCCGCCACCACCGCCAACCAGCTGCTGCGTGGTGCTCATCAGGCCTTTGAGCGGTCCGACGAGCTGATGGTGAAGCTGGAAGCGGTGCTGGCTGAAGAGGTCCGTGTGTCTTACGAGCAATCTCGGTCGATGTCCCGATGGATCCTGCTGGTGTTCGCCGGTGCCGTGGTCATTGCGGTGGTGGTGGTCGCTCCTGCCACGCTGGCCAACATGATCAGCATCACCCGCCCACTGGAACAGGCCCAGGGTCTCGCCGTTTCGATTGCCCGTGGCGACCTCACCACCCGCCCCGATCTGTCGGGCAGGGATGAGCTCACCGAGCTCATGGGTTGCCTGTCCGACATGCAGGACTCCCTGTCCCGTACGGTGGGAGAGGTCCGGATGGCGGCGGAAAACATACGGCTTGCCAGTGGTGAAATCGCTTCGGGCAACCAGGACCTCAGCAACCGGACCGAGCAGACGGCGAGCAACCTGCAGCAGGCGGCCAGCAGCATGGACCAGATCACCTCGACGGTTCAGCAGTCGAGCGAGGCGGCCCGCGGTGCCATGTCGATGGCGCGCAGCAACGCCGAGGTGGCGCAGCGGGGTGGGCAGGTGGTGGGACAGGTGGTTTCCACCATGGACGAGATCCACACCAGCAGCCAGAAGATTCACGACATCATCGGTGTCATCGATGGCATTGCGTTCCAGACCAACATCCTGGCCCTGAATGCGGCCGTGGAGGCCGCCAGGGCTGGCGAAGCCGGGCGGGGATTTGCGGTGGTGGCCGGCGAGGTACGGAGTCTGGCCCAGCGCAGCGCCGAGGCAGCCCGGGAAATCAAGTCGCTCATCAGCGCCAGCGTGGAAAGGGTCGAGGCCGGTACCCAGCTGGTGCATCAGGCGGGCAAAACCATCCGCGACATCGTCGACAACGCCCAGAAGGTGTCGAGCTTCATTGCCGACATCACGGAGGCCACCGCCCAGCAGGCGCAGGGCCTGTCTGCCGTGAATGCCACGGTGAGTGATCTTGACCAGGTGACGCAGCAGAACGCTGCCCTGGTTGAACAGAGCGCGGCAGCGGCCGAGAGCCTGCAAGAGCAGGCACAGCGCCTGGCCAACCTGGTGTCGGTGTTCCAGTTGCTGGATGGGGCCGGTGGACATCCGCCCCTGATGCCGGCAGCCACCCGAGGGCATGGTACCCACATGGCTTATCAGGGGCCTGACCGACGTCAGCGGCCTCGTTGAATGACATTGCAGTTCTCACATCAGGAGATGACATGAGTTTGAACAACATCAGGATTGGTGCCCGGCTAGGGATGGGCTATGCGGCCGTGCTCTTGCTCATGGCGGCCATCACGGGGCTGGCCCTCTACGAATTTCGGGTGCTGCTGAACGACGCCGTAGAGGTCAGGCAGCAAAGCCAGCGCGCGACCCTGGCGCAGCAATGGGCCGACAACACCCGACTCAACATCACCCGGGTCATGGCGATTGCCAAGTCGGGCAACGCCCCGGCGGTGGAAGGTTTCTTCAATCCCCTGATCACGCAGACGACGCAGCAGATCAACGAACTCCAGAAGACCCTCGAAGAACAGGTGAGTGACCAGGAAAGCACGGTCCTTCTGCAGCGCATTGCCCAGTTGCGGACCGACTACATCAACACCCGCCGCGACTTTTTTGCCCTGCTGGCCACTGGAGACCTCGTGGCCGCCGAGAACTTCCTCCAGACCCGGCTGATGCCCTCTGCCGATGCCTACATGGCTGGTCAGGCGCAGTTTGTCGCCTTGCAGGATCGCCTGACCGCTGGCGTGCTCACCGCGGCCGAGCAGGATGCCGAGATGGCCGTCCTCCTGGAGCTCGGTCTGGCTGTGGCGGCGCTGATCATCAGCATCCTGCTTGCCTGGTCGCTCACCCGCTCCATCACCACACCGCTGCGGTCGGCCATTGCCTTCGCTGACAAGATCGCCCATGGCGACCTGACACACCGGATGCAGATCCAGCGTGGCGACGAGATCGGTGATCTCATCAAGTCCCTCAACGAGATGCAGTCGGCATTGTTGCGGGTGATCGGCGAAATCCGGCATGCGGGAGATGGCATCAACGTCGCCGCCAGCGAAATCGCGATGGGCAATCAGGATCTCAGCAGCCGCACCGAGCAGTCGGCCAGCAGCCTCGAGGAAACCGCATCCAGCATGGAGCAGCTCACCGCCACCGTGAGGCAGAGTGCCGATTCGGCCCGGCAGGCCAACCAGCTGGCCTCCAGCGCTGCCGAAGTGGCCGAGCGCGGGGGCGCTGTGGTGGGACAGGTGGTCCACACCATGAACGACATCAACCAGAGCAGCCAGCGCATCAGCGACATCATCAGCGTCATCGATGGCATCGCGTTCCAGACCAACATCCTGGCCCTGAATGCCGCGGTGGAGGCGGCCCGCGCCGGCGAGCAGGGACGTGGTTTTGCCGTGGTGGCCGGCGAGGTTCGCACGCTGGCTCAGCGAAGCGCCCAGGCGGCCAAGGAAATCAAGGAGCTGATCAGCGCGAGCGTGGGTCGGGTGCAGGACGGTAGCCGACTGGTCGAGGAAGCCGGAACGACCATGGCCGAAATCGTCTCCAGCGTCCAGCGTGTGACCGACATCATTGGCGAGATCAGCGCCGCGGCATCCGAGCAGAGCGACGGCATTTCCCAGGTGAATGTGGCCATCAGCCAGCTGGATCAGATGACCCAGCAGAACGCGGCCCTCGTGGAACAAAGCGCGGCCGCTGCCCAGAGCATGCGCGATCAGACGCAGCGCCTCACCCAGGCGATCGCGGCCTTCCGGACCGGGGATCAGGCGCTGTCGCCCGTCACCACATCGGCCCCGCCACCGCGACCGGTGGCGAAGGCGATCGCCAAGGCCCCCGCCGCTGTGCGGCCACCGGTGGCCCGAGCCGCTCCTGGCCCCCTTCCGGCACCACGGCATCACCCGGCAGCTCAGGCCAGGGCCATTCCGCAGAACCGTGCCGCCAGTCAGCCAGCCTCAGCACCACCGAAGTCCACGGCTGCGCCGGCGGCCCCCCGCAATGCCCTGCCCAAAGCCGCCCCCTCGCCCGCTCCGAAGCCTGCCGACAACGTCGAAGGCGATTGGGAAAGTTTCTGATCACGCCCCACCATGAACGCCCGTCTGCCTGCCACTGCGCTGGATTCTGCTGAGGCCAGTGCGCTGATTGAGTCCCGCTGGCAATCCCGCATCCTGCCCGAACTCCAGCGCTACATCGAGATTCCCGCCAAATCGCCGGCCTTCGATCCCGACTGGGCGGTACATGGTCACCTGGAGGCGGTGCTTCGACAGGCTGCTGACTGGGTGCAGGCCCAGGCGGTGGAGGGGCTGACGCTTCAGGTGGTTCGCCTGCAGACGGCCGAGGGAAAGCCACGCACCCCCGTGCTGTTCTTCGAGGTGCCCGCCAGCTCCGGTACCCGCGGCGGGAACGGCCCCGTCAGCGGCCAGACCGTGCTGATGTACGGGCACCTCGACAAGCAGCCCGAGTTCAGCGGCTGGCGCAGCGACCTGGGCCCCTGGACACCCCGGCTCATCGACGGCAAGCTGTATGGCCGAGGGGGTGCCGACGACGGCTATGCCGTGTATGCAAGCGTGGCTGCGATTCAGGCGCTCAAGGCCCAGGGGGCTGCGCATCCGCGCATCGTCGGCCTGATCGAAACCTGCGAGGAAAGCGGCTCCCACGATCTCTTGCCCTATGTGGACGCCCTCAGGTCCCGGCTCGGCGATGTGGGTCTGGTCATCTGTCTCGACAGCGGGGCGGGCAATTACGATCAGCTCTGGCTCACCACCAGCCTGCGTGGCATGGCCAGCGGCGTGTTGAAGGTGGAGGTGCTGACCGAAGGGGTGCACTCGGGCGATGCCTCGGGTCTGGTGCCGTCGAGTTTTCGCATCATGCGGCAGGTGCTGGACCGTCTGGAGGACAGCGCCACTGGCCGATTGCTGCCTGGCAGCTTTCATGTGGAAGTGCCAGCGGAGCGGCTGGCGCAGGCACAAGCCACGGCCGACATCCTGGGCGACGAGGTTTACCGGCGTTTTCCCTGGGCGCACCACGATTGTGGTGGTTCGACCCTGTTCGCCCTGCCCACCACCACCGATCCGGTGGAAGCGCTCATCAACCGCACCTGGCGACCCACGCTGAGTGTCACCGGTGCCGAGGGATTCCCGTCTCTCCAGAACGCCGGGAACGTGCTGCGACCTTACACGGCCTTCAAGCTCAGCCTTCGACTGCCCCCGCTGGTCGATGCCGCTCAGGCGGTGCAGGAACTCAAAGCCTTGCTGGAGGACAACGCCCCCTATCAGGCGCGCGTCACCTTCGTGCCCGAAGGCGCGGCCACTGGCTGGAATGCCCCAGCCACCTCATCCTGGTTCGAGCAGGCCTTGCATGCCTCCAGTCAGGCGCATTTTGGGGCACCCTGTGGCTTCATCGGCCAGGGTGGCACGATTCCGCTGATGAACCTGCTCAGCCAGGGTTTTCCGAAGGCGCAGATGATGGTTTGCGGGGTGCTGGGCCCGAAAAGCAATGCCCATGGGCCCAACGAGTTCCTGCACGTTCCCTATGCCCAGCGGCTCACGGCGTCGGTGGCCGAGGTGATCGCCCGGATGCCTTGAAGCGCTTACAGCGCCCGGGCGTGGGCCCGGCGTTTCAGTGCCAGCCACAGAAGCGACAGGCCCAGCAGCGCCACGGGGGCCAGCGAACCCAGGTTCAGCAGCGCCCAGCCCTGGGTGGTCACGAGTGCGCCCGAGGCAAACGAGGTCAGCGCCATCGTGGCAAACACGAAGAAATTGATGGCGGCCTGGGCCTTGTCCTTTTCTTCTGGCCGATAGGCCTGCATGGCCAGGGTGGTGCTGCCGGTGAACAGGAAGTTCCAGCCCACCCCCAGCAGGAAGAGCGCGATCAGGAACTGGTGCAGATCCTGCCCCGACAGGGCGATCGCAATGCACGCCAGGTTCAGCACCACGCCGACGCCCATCACCTGAAGCACGCCGAAGCGCTTGATCAGGTGCCCGGTGAAGAAGCCGGGGGCAAACATGCCGATCACGTGCCATTCCAGCACCAGGGCGGCGTCGGAAAACGGCATGCCACACACCTGCATGGCCAGCGGGGTGGCTGCCATCAGCAGGTTCATCACCCCGTAACCCAGAGCCGCCCCCAGGGTGGCCACGATGAACACCGGTTGGCGCATGATCTCTCGCAGCGGGCGACCGCTCGAGGCGCCGGGCTTTCTGGGCGGCTCCTTCGGAAACCGGATGCCCGCCATCACCACCATGGACACGAGCGCGACCACGGCCAGTGCCAGGTACGCACCCAGAAAGGGTTTGCCGAGCCAGTCACGGGTATGGCTCGCCAGATTCGGGCCGATGATGGCGCCGATCAGTCCGCCAGCCAGCACCAGCGAGACGGCTTTTTCACGGAACGAGGCTTCGGCCAGTTCGCCTGCCGCGAAACGGTAGAGCTGGCCGTTCGCGCTGTAGTAACCCGCCACCACGGTGGCCAGCACCAGCAGCCAGAAGTTGCCGATGTAAAGCGCCGCTGCACACAGGAGTGCCGAGACAAACGCCACCAGCAAGCCCAGCTGGAATGACACCTGCCGCCCCCAGCGCTGCTGGCTGCGCGCCACCAGGCCGGTCGACAGCGCACCACCCACCACATAACCCATGACGGGCAGCGTGGCCATCCACCCGAGCGGGGCCAAGCTCAGGCCGACCAGGCCATTGATGGCAATGAACACCACGTTGTTGGTGAGAAACAGGCCTTGCGCGCCGGCCAGGAGCCAGAGGTTTTTGTTCATAACCAGTCGTTTATATACGAATGCGCGGGGCCTGTCAGTCGCTCGTCTCTGTGCGTGCCCCCTTGGAAAACGGTCTGACCTCCCCAATCTCTACAATCTGTTCATCGTCAACACGCAAGCCTGGAGGGTCCTGCATGGTTCCCCATCTCGTCACGGCCCTCACTGGCCCCATCAACGAACTCGAACAGCGCATCCTCGAATCCACCCCGGTCATCGAGCGCTGGTTTCGCCTGGAGTGGATGGAGCACACCCCGCCGTTCTACAGCTCGGTCGACATCCGCAACGCCGGCTTCAAGCTCGCACCGGTGGACACCAACCTGTATCCCGGCGGCTGGAACAACCTCACGCCCGAGATGCTCCCGCTCGCGGTGCAGGCGGCCATGGCTGCGATCGAAAAGATCTGCCCCGAGGCCAAGAACCTGCTGCTGGTGCCCGAGAACCACACGCGCAACACCTTCTACCTGATGAACGTGGCGCAGTTGCAGAAGATCTTCTATCAGGCCGGCCTGAATGTGCGGCTGGGTTCGCTGAACCCGGAGATCAAGGAGCCGACCACCTTCGATCTGCCCAATGGCGAGCAGGTGACGCTCGAGCCCCTGATCCGCGACCGTCGGCGGCTGGGGCTGAAGCATTTCGACCCCTGCACCATCCTGCTCAACAACGACCTGAGCGCCGGTGTGCCCGGCATTCTCGAAGACCTTCACGAGCAGTACCTGCTGCCTCCCCTGCATGCGGGCTGGCATGCCCGCAAGAAAAGCAACCACTTCAAGGCCTACGAAGAGGTGGCCAAGCGGTTCGGCAAGCTGCTGGGCATGGACCCCTGGCTCATCAACCCGCTGTTCAACCACTGCGGCGAAGTGAATTTTGCCGAGGGCACGGGCATGGAGTGCCTGCAGACCAACGTCGACGCTTTGCTGACCCGGGTCCGCAAGAAGTACAAGGAATACGGCATCAGCGAAAAGCCCTTTGTGGTCGTGAAAGCCGACAACGGCACCTACGGCATGGGCATCATGACCGTGCGCGATGCCAAGGAGCTGAACGCGCTCAACCGCAAGACCAAAAACAAGATGAACGTCATCAAGGATGGTCAGCAGGTGTCCGACGTGATCATCCAGGAAGGTGTGCTGACGCGCGAGCAGATCAACGACGCAGTGGCCGAGCCGGTGGTCTACATGATGGACCGCTATGTGGTGGGCGGTTTCTACCGCGTGCACGCCGACCGGGGTGTCGATGAAAACCTCAATGCCCCTGGTGCCAGTTTCGTGCCGCTGGCATTCGAGAAAAGCGCCCAGCAGCCCCAGCCGGGGGTCAAGCCCGGGGCCAGCGTGCCGAACCGCTTCTACATGTACGGCGTGATCGGCCGCCTGGCCATGCTGGCGGCCAGTTACGAGCTCGAGGCCACCGACCCGAACGCCGAAGACTACGAATGATCACGTCGGAATGTCGTTTTTTCGCGATCTGAGCCTGTCGGCTGCCACGGCAGGTTTTGTGGCCGTGCTGGTGGGTTTCACCAGTTCAGTCGCCATCGTCTTTCAGGCAGCACAGGCTTTTGGGGCCACGCCTGAGCAGATCACGTCCTGGATATGGGCCTTGTGCCTCGGGATGGGCCTGTGTTCGGCGGTGCCTTCGCTGATGCTCCGGCAGCCTGTGATGGTCGCTTGGAGCACCCCGGGCGCAGCGGTGCTGGCCACCGCCGGTCTGGCGGGCGGCTTCACGCTGGCCCAGGCGGTCGGGGCCTTCATGATCAGCGCCATCCTGATCATCATTGTGGGGGCCTCGGGCTGGTTCGAGCGCATCATGAACCGCATTCCGGTGGCGATTGCGGCTGCTCTGCTCGCCGGGGTGCTGGCTCGTTTCGGTCTGCAGGCATTCAGCGCGGCAGATACGGCCCTGCTGCTGGTGCTGGTCATGCTGACGGCCTACTTGCTGGGTCGGCGTTTCTTGCCGCGTTATGCCGTCCCGTTGACCTTGGTGGTGGCCATTGCATACGCTGGGCTCACCGGGCAACTCAACCCCGGTGCCCTGACGCTGCAATGGGCGGTACCAGTCTGGGTGACGCCCGAATTCACATGGAGTGCGTTGGTCAGTCTGGCGCTGCCACTCTTCATCGTGACCATGGCTTCGCAGAACCTACCCGGGGTGGCCGCCATCAGGGCAGCCGGGTATCCGATGCCGATTTCCCGGATCATCACCCTGACGGGGTTTTCCACGCTCGTGCTCGCGCCTTTCGGCGCCTTTGCCCTGAACTTGAGCGCCATCACCGCGTCCATCTGCATGGGCGAAGAGGCTCACCCTGACCGGAACAAACGCTACACGGCTGCCGTGGTCTGCGGGGTGCTGTACCTGCTCATGGGTCTGGTGGGGGCGGCAGTGACGGGCCTGCTCCTGGCCTTTCCGCACGAGTTGGTGATGGCCATTGCGGGCCTGGCGTTGCTGGGCAGCATTTCCCAGGGTTTGCTGGTGGCTCTGCAGGACGAATCCCACCGCGAAGCCGCCATCATCACTTTTCTCGTCACCTTGAGTGGGGTGGTGGTGGCTGGCATCGGCTCCGCTTTCTGGGGGGTGGTGGCCGGCGCGGTCGCGCTGTTTGTGCAAAAGTATGGGTCCAGGAAGACGACAACATGAACATTCTTTTTGTGGCCGATCCCCTGGCCACCTTCAAGACCTACAAGGACAGCACCTTTGCCATGATGCGGGCGTTGCAGCGGCGTGGCCACACGGTGGCCGCCTGCGAACCTGCCCATCTGCAGTGGCAAAGCGGCGAACCCGTGACGGCCCTGCTGCGCCACATCACGCTCACGGGCGATCTGGACGACTGGTATCGAGTCAGCCACCAGGGTCGCGAGGCGCTGAAAGACTTTGACGCGGTGCTCATGCGCAAGGACCCGCCGTTTGACAACGAGTACTTCTATGCCACGCACTTGCTGGAACAAGCCGAGCGCGAGGGCGCGCGCGTGTTCAACCGGCCGAGGGCCCTGCGTGACCACCCGGAAAAACTGGCGCTGATGGAGTTTGGCGATTTCGCGCCGCCCACGCTGGTGACGCGCTCGGCCGAAGCGATCCGCCATTTCCACGCCGAACACCGCGACATCATCCTCAAACCCCTGGACGGCATGGGCGGCATGGGCATCTTCCGCGTCGGGCCCGATGGCATGAACCTGGGTTCGATTGTGGAAACGCTCAACCACGGCGGTCACACCAGCGTGATGGTGCAGCGTTACCTGCCCGAGATCGTGGCCGGTGACAAACGCCTGCTGCTGATCGGTGGCGAGGCCGCACCGTTCTGCCTCGCCCGGATTCCGCAAGGCAGTGAAGTGCGGGGCAACCTGGCTGCCGGCGGCAAAGGCGTGGCTCAGCCCCTCAGCGACAGCGACTGGGCGATTGCGCGGGCCATTGCCCCCCGGCTGGCCGAGCGCGGCCTGCTGCTCGTGGGGCTGGACGTGATTGGCAACCAGGTGACCGAGATCAACGTCACCAGCCCCACCTGCTTCCAGGAAATCCATCAGCAGACCGGCTTCGACGCGCCAGCCATGTTTGTGGATGCGCTGGAGCGGGCACTGGCTGCCCCGTGAATTTGGGCCGCGGGTTCAGGTTGGAGCGTCTGATCCCTGGCTGGATGAAGGCCCTGTCTTTCTGGGTGGTCCTGACCGGCGTGGTGGTGCTCTCCCTCATGCCGGTGGCCCATCTGCCACCGCTGGCATTCGATGTGTGGGACAAGGCCCAGCATGCATTCGGCTTCGCGGTGCTGACCCTGCTGGGTCTGTGGGCCTATCCGGGCCGGATGCGCCAGCTTCTGGCAGGTCTGTTGCTGCTCGGTGCGCTGATCGAACTCGCCCAGGGCGCCTCAGGCTGGCGCCATGGCGACTGGCTGGATCTGCTGGCCGATGCCATCGGGGTGGTGCTCGGCCTGATGGTGTGGGCCGTTTATCGGCGCCGGTCGCCAGCCGGCTGATCACCAGGCCAGCACGGCCAGCGTGATCACCCCCATGGCCACCAGGTTCAACCAGAGTCCCGCTCGCATCATGCTGGCCTGTGAGACGCCACCGGAGCCGTAAACGATGGCGTTGGGTGGGGTGGCCACCGGCAGCATGAAGGCGCAGGAAGCGGCCATGGCCACCGCAGCGGCGATGGTCACCGGATTCAGTCCCCAGGTCGAAGCCATGCCCATGGCAATCGGAATGATGAGCGCGGCACTCGCCGTGTTGCTGACCAGCTCGGTCAACAGCACCACGAAGGCAACCAGCGCCAGCACCACCAGCAGGGTGGGTGCACCGGCCACCCACTGCATGAGGCTTTGCGCCAGAAAGTCGCTGCTGCCGGTGGTCGACATCACCTGGCTGAGCGTGAGCCCGCCACCGAACAACAGCAGAACCCCCCATTGCGTCTGGCGTTCCACATCCTGCCAACGCAGCACGCCGGTGGCGCCCAGCAGGGCAATGGCGGCCAGGGCCACGAGTGTGTCCATGTCGGCCTGAATGCCCAGCCACCGGGCCAGTGGCGCACCGAACACCCAGCCCGTCACGGTCAGACCGAAGATGACCAGCGTCAGCACCCTTTCGCGGGTCCAGACCCAGGGGGGTGTCTCTGCCATGCCATTGCTGGTGGAGGCGGTCGATGGGAGTTGTTCCAGATGAGGGCGCAACACCAGATAGAGCACCGCCACCATCAGCAGCAGCAGGACGGCGGCCAACGGCAGGCCCAGACGCAGCCATTCGGCAAAGCCGATGCCGGCCTGTGCCGCCGCGATCGCGTTGGGCGGGCTGCCCACGAGCGTGGCCATGCCCCCGATGCTGGCACTGTAGGCCAGACCCAGCAGCACGAAGGCCCGGTTCCGCTGTGCCACGGCCGATTCGGGGTCGGCATTCGTGGCCGACCGGGTGGGGAGCAGACCGAGTGCCAGGGGCAGCATCATGGCAGCCGTGGCGGTGTTGCTCAGCCACATGGACAACGAGGCCGTGAGACCGAAAAGGAGCAGCACCGCGACGGTCGCCCGTCCGCGGGCCAGCCTGAGCATTGACATGGCGAGGGCCTGATCGAGCTGGTGCCGCGACAGGGCTGCTGCGAGGGCAAATCCGCCCAGGAACAGGAAGATCACGGGCTGTGCAAACGCGGCCAGTGCATCGCGAACCGTCAGGACGCCTGCCAGTGCGGCCAGCAGCGGCACCAGCAGCGCCGTGAAGCTCAGGTGCAGGGCCTGGGTCATCCAGAGGCTGCCAATCAGGGCAAACAGGGTCAGGCCGGTTCGCAGAGGTCCGTCATCGGGGGCCAGAGCGGCCACCAGGGCGGCAAAAGCCACACAGCCAAGCAAGCGCCATGGGGTGCCGATGAGGCTCATGCCCGCCTGGTCTCCAGGGGCAGACCCTCCACAAACACCTTCAGTTCACCGGGCTGGAACGCGGTCCAGGTTTCGTTGCGGGTGAGCGGGGCCGTGACGATCACGGCAGCGCGGTCACCGGGCTGGTTCACCTCGGCGAAATTCACGGTCCAGTCGTCGTCCATCAGGGTGGCTTGCGCAAACGGGTGTTGCCGAACCAGGTAATGCAGTTGCGTGCTGCAGTGGGCCCACAGCGCCTCGCCATTGGACAGCAGGAAATTGAACGTGCCATGAGCACGGATGTGGGGCACCAGTTCCTGCAGGGTGAGGGTGAGTTCGGCCACCGTGGGCACCCCGGCGTGGGATTTCGCCAGTTCCTGCATCAGCCAGCAGAAGGCGCGCTCGCTGTCGGTGTCACCCACCGGTCGGAAGTGGCCGTGCAGGCGGGGGTGGTAATCCTTCAGGTCGCCATTGTGGGCAAACACCCAGTGCCGGCCCCAGAGCTCCCGGCTGAATGGGTGGGTGTTTTCCAGTTTCACGGCTCCTTCGGTGGCCTTGCGCACATGGGCGATGATGTGGGTGCTCTTGAGCGGGTACCGCCGCAGGAAATCGGCCATGGGCGAGTGCGCGGCGCTTTCGTGGTCCACAAACAGGCGCAGCCCCCGGCCCTCGAAGAACGCAATGCCCCAGCCATCGGCATGGTGATCGGTGGCGCCACCACGGCGGCGGAAGCCGGTGAAGCTGAAGTTGGCGTCGGTGGGGGTGGCGCAGTTGAGTCCGAGAAGCTGGCACATGCTTCAAGCGTATCACTCAAGTCTGGCGACTGGGCCACAACACCGAAGCAATCGACACCACCATCAGGCCCACGGCTACCCAGTCCTGCCAGAACAGGCGCTCACCCAGCCACACGGCGCCGCTGAACACCCCGAGCACCGGAATCATCATCACGCTGAGGGTGGAGGCGACCGGTGGCAGGCTGCGCGCCAGGAAAAACCACGTGGCATGGGCGAACCCGAAAATCAGCACCCCGTTGTAAACGATCGCCCACACCGTTGTGGCCGTCATGGGTGGCCACTGTCCACTGGCCGGGCGCTCGAAGATCCATGCCAGCACCGACATGACCACCGCCGTCAGCGCGGTCATCCAGAACGACAGCGTGAGCGTGGCCGCCGGCAGGGTGGTGCGCCGCAAGAGTTGGGTCCCCCATGCCCATACCGCTGCCGCCACCAGGGCCAGGCCCACCGCCTGCGGTTGGCCACTGAGGGTGGTGAACTCGTGCCACAGCAGCAGAACGACGCCGATCGCCGCGGCCCCCACGCCCAGCCAGCCTCGGCGGGTCAGGGTGGTGGCAAACAGCAAGGCACCCAGCAACGCCGAAAAGATCGGCATGGTGTAGCCCAGGATCGCCGCCCGTCCGCTGGAGAGCGCGCTGATGGCCAGGATGATGCACACGTGCCACACAAACATGTTGGTGGCAGCCAGCTTGAGCAGTTCCTTCCAGTGAGCGCCGCCCGGGCCCGCCGGCAGGCGCAGGGGGATCTTCAGGGCCAGCATCGCCAGTGCCAGCACAGGCAGGCCAAGCCACATCGAGATGGCCCTGAAACTCAGCGCCGGGTAGTCGGTCACACCCAGTTTCATCACAGGCCAGTTCACGCCCCAGGCCAGGGTGAGCAACACCAGCAGGATGAGTTGTTGTCGGGTCAGGGCAGGCATGGGTCGAAGGCAAAACCGCACACTATCAGAAAATCCAGCCTGCACGAGCCTGCCTACAATCCGGTGCATGAACTTCACCGACATGCTGCAGGCCGCCGAGCGCCAGAACCGTTCCATGCTGTGTGTGGGCCTGGACCCGGAGCCCGCCCGGTTTCCGCACGCCATGCGCAACGACCCTGGCCGGATTTACGATTTCTGTGCCGCCATCGTGGATGCCACGGCCGACCTGGCCATGGCCTTCAAGCCGCAGATCGCCTACTTTGCTGCCCACCGGGCCGAAGAACAGCTCGAACGCCTGATGGCCCATATCCGGGTGGCCGCACCCCAGGTGCCCATCATTCTGGATGCCAAGCGCGGCGACATCGGCAGCACCGCCGAACAGTACGCGCGAGAGGCCTTCGAGCGGTATGGGGCCGACGCCGTCACCCTGTCACCTTTCATGGGCTTCGATTCGGTGCAACCTTACCTGCAATACCCGGGCAAAGGCGTGTATCTGCTGTGCCGTACCAGCAATCCGGGTGGTGACGACTTGCAGAGCCAGCGCCTGGCCAGCGTGGAGGGACAGCCGCTGCTGTATGAGCACATTGCCCGGCTGGCGCAAGGCCCCTGGAACCTGAATGGGCAGGTGGGTCTGGTCGTGGGGGCCACCTACCCGAGCGAAATTGCCCGCGTCCGGGAAATCGCGCCCACGGTTCCCCTGCTGGTGCCCGGGGTGGGTGCACAAGGGGGTGATGCACGAGCCACGGTGCGGGCCGGCTGGCGTGGGACGGCATCGCGCACCAGCGGGCTGGTGTCGGTGAATTCGTCACGAGCCATCCTCTACGCGAGTGCAGGCCCTGACTATGCCCTTGCCGCTCGCCAGGTGGCCGAACAGACGCGGGACATACTGGAAGCGGCTCGTGCGCAATGAGGGGTGTCTTGTTTTCCTGCGATATGGGCGGGCCATGTAAGTTCGAGCACAATTGACCATGAATGGCTTTTCAAGGTTAAATCGAGCACATGACCGAATCAACCTTTTTGTTGACTCGACTTGAGTTATTGAATCAGGTGGGGGCTGCGCTATCGAACGAGCGCAACACGAATCGGTTGCTGGAAAACATCCTCTTGGCAGCCAAGAGCATTACCCATTCCGACGGGGGAACCCTCTATCTTGCGACGCCCGACGCGCGTTTCCTGCGGTTTGCGATCGTGCGTACCGACTCTCTGGGCATTTCCCTGGGTGGTGAGCATGGCCAACCCCTGAACGGAAAGTTCGGGGATATCGAGATGTTCGGGCCGGATGGTTCACCCAATCACCGGATGGTTGCTGCTTATGCCGCGCATACCGGGCAGACGGTGAACATACCGGATGCCTACACCGCGGAAGGGTTTGATTTTTCGGGCACCCGGATTTTCGATGCCGCCAGTGGTTATCGCTCGAAGTCCTTCCTCACCGTGCCCATGAAGAACCACGACGGTGACTTGCTGGGTGTGTTGCAACTGCTGAATGCCATTGATCCCGACACGGGTCAGGTCACCGAGTTTTCCCAGGCAGACCAGCGTTTGGCCGAGTCGCTCGCTTCTCAGGCCGCGGTGGCACTGACCAATCGGCAATTGATCCGGCAACTGGAGGAACTGTTCGAATCGTTTGTTCAGCTCATCAACGTGGCCATTGACGAAAAGTCCCCTTATACCGGGGGGCACTGTGAGCGAGTGCCTGAATTGACCATGCTGCTGGCGCATGCCGTCAACGAAACGCAGGAAGGCCCACTTGCCGATGTGACGCTGACCGATAAAGACTTTTACGAATTGCGCATCGCGGCCCTGCTCCATGATTGCGGCAAGGTTTCTACCCCCGTACACGTGGTGGACAAGGCCACCAAGCTGGAAACCCTGTTTGACCGCATCCACCTGCTGGATGCCAAATTTGAAGCCGTTCGCAGAAGCCGTGAAGCTGCCATGTGGAAGGCAGTGGCCGAAGGGGCCGTTGGGCGGGAACTGGCCATGGCCGAATGGCAGGCCTGGTGCGCACAGATGGAAGACGACCGGGCTTTTCTGCGCAAAGCCAATGTCGGCGCCGAGCGCATGAGCGACGAAGACCTCGCGCGCATACGATCGATCGCAACGGCTTATCACTGGGTCAACCCCGAGGGGCAGCATGAGCCCCTGATCTCACCGAATGAACTGGACAACCTGCTGATCAAGGCCGGCACGCTGACCCCCGCCGAGCGGGAAATCATCAACCACCACATCGTGGCCACCATCAACATGCTGGAGCAACTGCCCTGGCCCAAGAACCTGCGCAACGTGCCCGAATATGCCGGCGGACATCACGAGCGCATGGACGGCAAAGGCTACCCCAAGGGTCTGAAGCGGGAACAGATGAGCTGGCAGGCCCGCATGATGGGGATTGCTGACATCTTCGAGGCGCTCACGGCTTCCGATCGGCCGTACAAAAAGGCGATTCCGCTCTCAAGTGCCATTCAGATCATGGAAAAATTCAAGGCCAATGGGCACATCGACCCCGATCTCTTCGATGTATTCCTGAATAAACAGGTTTACAAACGGTATGCAGAGCGTTTTCTTTCAGCGGAACAGATCGACCTCTGACCAATCGCCATTGCATGGCTGACCTGCTGTACGGCTGGGAGTTCGGAGCCAACCTGGGGCATGTGGGCTCTTTTCTGCCCCTGGCTCACCAATTGCGTCAAAGAGGGCACCTTGTGCACTGGGCGGTATCGCAGCCGTCATCGGTGGGCGGCTTGCTCGCCCGTCAGGGTTTTGAGTGTTTGCCGGCACCCGTGGCTCCCGAAATCCGTTTGCCCGGGGCTCCCGCCAGCTATGCCGACATCCTTTTGCGGTTTGGCTACCAATCGCCTGCTGCCGTGCTCGGGCTGGTGCAGGCGTGGCGCAGCCTGTTCAGGCTTTCCAGGGCTCGTCTGCTGGTCGCCGACCACGCCCCCACAGCCATCCTCGCGGCGCGCACGCTCGACCTGCCCGTGGCCCTGTTTTCCAATGGGTTTTCCACGCCGCCCGATCAATACCCCTTGCCCAGCATGCGCCACTGGTCACCCGTGCCTTCAAACCTTCTCAGGCAAAGTGACGACGCCGTGCGGAACACCATCAACACGGTGCTGGCCCACTACGGCAAGCCAGGTTTGCAAACAACGAGCCAACTGTTTCAGGTGGCAGAGCATGCGCTGGTCACGTTTCCCGAATTGGATCATTACCATCAGCGAGGTCCATCTGCCTATTGGGGGGCATTGCCATTCATGGGAGGCGGTCACCAGGTTGACTGGTCTGTCATCCAGGCGCCCCGCTTTTTTGTGTACATGCGCACCCAGGTGCCCTCCTACCGAGAGTGCCTGCGGGCGTTGCAGCGCTTGGGTGCGGGGGGCGCGGTTTACTTTCCCGACATACCACCGGACTTGGACCAGCAACTGGCTGGCAGTTCCCTTCAGGTTTTTCGGGAGCCTGTGAACCTCCGTCAAGCCGTTCAAGGCTGCGATGCCGTGGTCTGCTACGGTAGTTCGCTCACCACCGTGGCCGCCCTCGTGGCGGGAAAACCTCTGCTGCTCATGCCCAGTCACCTGGAGCAATACATGCAGTCCATTCGGGCAGCTGACATGGGCGCTGGCATGGTGGTCAATCCTGAACAGCCACCGCCCGACTGGGCCGCTTTGTTGCAGCATCTGCTGGAGGAGCCGTCTTACCGAGCCAACGCACAAGCTTTCGCCCGGAAGTACCAGCACTTTGACCAGGAGAACGTGCTGAACAACCTGACGCTCAGACTAGAGCAGCTCATCGTTCAAGCTGCCTGACCCCCCTCAGAAGCTCAGCGATATCAAGGCGTGGGCGGTCCATTGACCGCGTTTCTGTGTCCCCACTGTATGACGCCCCTGTGCCACATCCAGTTTGAGCGCGTAGCGATTGTTATGCGAAATCCGCAAACCCCATCCAAAACTGGCGACAGAGACAGACTGACGGGACGTGGCGACGTATCGGCCTTGGGCTGCGTCGGCAAAAACCAGCAACCGGACATTGTCGAGCTTGATCGGCAAGAGATGAGACAAGTCCGGACTGTACAACTCCAAAGTCAGCACCTGTCCGCGATCGCGTGCCACCGCCCGCTCGTTGTAACCCCTGACTTGGTTGGATCCGGTCAAACCCAATTGTTCACCGGCAATCAGCGGGTCTCCGGTGAATTGCGCAGTCCAGTTGACGCGGAACTGGTAGTTTCCAGGGAGCATCTGCAAATGACTGGCTGTCAATCGCCACAGCTGATAGCGACGCTCTGTTCCCACCGTGCCCGGTTGGTGAGCGGCACGGGCGTAATTGCTGGGACGGTTGTTCTCGCCCCAGCCCAGGTTGCGAGCATAGCCAAGCTCCCACTGGGTTTGGGCCCCAGGTCGTGCCCAAGTGCCCTGGTAACTGAGGATCAGCGGGGTCGCTGTCACAGCGCTGTCCAGCAGGCCACAGGCAACTCCATCACAGGCATTCTGATAAGCTTTCCAGTCCAGCCCCATTCTCAGTTCATGATCGTATTCTCCGAGCCGTCTTAGGTTGCGGGTGTAGCGCAAGCCAGCCGTTCGCCCTTTTCCCACGAAGCTGTCTATACCCGTGGTCAGGGTGCCAGCATCGGCATTTGAAATGCCCGCGAAGAATTCAAGGCTGTCACCCAAGCCGTAAACCGGAATGCGGTATCCCGTGCTGAATTGCCATACCTCTTTGAATTGATCTGGTGAAGTGGCTTGTAGGGTGAGCAGGTGGTCCTGATCAAACAGGTTGGCATGTTGCCACGCCAGTCCCAGTCGCCAGTCTCCGCCAATGCCCCCGCGACCGGAATTGTCCAGATTGACCACCCATCGCGTGATGGAGGATTCTTCCACTTTCACCCGCGCATCCACCTCGCCAGGCTGGTCGCTCAGGCGCAGCGATAGCTCAACCTGTTTTGCAGGGTTGCCATTCGCCAAGGCCAGATTTTCAGCCAGAGTGATGGTGTTGGGCATGAGTCCTGGCACCAGCGCGGGCAAGCTGCGTCGTATGTTTGCCTCACTGAATGCCTGGTTGCCCTCGATCTCGACAAGACCGATCTTGGACTCGATGACGACGAATCGAACCACCCCACCACTGATATCCTGCTCGGGGAGCGTCACAGCGACCGCACTGTAACCCATGTCGCGGTAGGCTCGCTCCAAGGATTCCAGCGCCATCTGCACATCGGTAAAGCTTCGGTCCTGCCCGCTGAAGGGAGCCACCAACTGCGCCACTTTGGAAGCCGGCAGGAGGGTATTGCCGTTGACCTCAAAACCTTGAATGCTGAAAGTCAGTCCCTGTGCAGCGATGCCAGAACTGGCTCCAGCGATGCAGACCGCTGCCAGCCAGCGGTGAAGTTTGAAGTTCATCGGATCACGCAGGTGTTGTCGTTGCTGCCCCGTCCCACGGTGGCGCCGGAGCCTGTGGTGGCGGCCATGCTGGGCGGTACGGTGGCCCGGAATCCTTCTCCGGGAGGGATCACTTGGGGTAAGGTTTGTGGGTTCGCCACGAAGCCAAACTGACCAGAGACAAAGTCTTGAGCACCGGCATCGTTGACGGCAAAAATGGTGCCGTTCAAAACATCGATGTGCAGCCCTTCTTGCAGTGGGCGTCCTGCTGCATCGGTTTGCCCGGCACAGTCGCCCTGGCATTGTTGAAGACCGTAGTGCGTGCCACGAATGCCCACGGTGGCCGTGGCGGTGGTGGTGGTGTGCTTGTCGGCATTTCGTTTGCCCACGGTGCCTGTGATGGCGCGCATGCCTCCCTTCACCAGGTTGATGTTGACCGCGTCGTCCTCGGGTTTGTCCTTGTCGAAACGATACCGTTCGATGGTGATGCGGCTTTGCGGGCGAACCAGCAGATTGCCCCCGTCATGGAAACGGATGCGGGCAAACGACTTCGCTTCCGAAACCAGGATGTCGCCTTCATCCACCGTGGATTGGGGCGCCAGAATGAGGCTGCGACCATCTGCTTTGGTGGCCACCAGGATCCCGCTGACATGCGTCACCACCCCAACACCTGCCCAGGCCGGCAGACAGGTGGCCACGGCCAGCACGCAACAGGCAAATGCCACTCGGGTGGCGCTGGCCATTCGAGCACGGCCCGGATGAATCGAAAAGATGGGCATGTCAATCCTCCTCAACATTGTGGTGCTGCAGGGGCGGGGTTGCCATCTGACCGTCCTGGCAAACCTCGAACACGGTTGCCGTCGCTTTCGCCTTCAGCATTCTGTTCGGCCTCAATCGCCGCATCCAATTCCATGAGGTTGTACATCATGACTTCGGGGGAGTTGTCGGTCAGTGCGGGAGCCACGGGCGCCAGGCCGGGAAAGACCGATGTCTGGATCATGAAGACGTTGCTGGTTTCCTGTGAGTTTTGTGCGACCGTTTGCGCAATGGTGGTAGCCAGCGGTGGCGGTGGCGGTGGCGGTGGCGGTGGCGGTGGCGGTGGCGAGTCAATGATTTCAGAATCGGTGATTTTTACATCAAAGATGTCTCCGTCGTTGTTGCTGCTACTTCCAGCAACTCCCACTCCTACCATGCTTCGAGAACCATAGGTGGTGATCGTGGCTTGATCTATCCGAATGCCTACGATGGTGCCGTCATTGTTGTTGCTGCTTCCGGCGACGCCGGTGGCATGGATCGTCAGGTTTCCGTGGGTGGTGACCGATGCGTGACTGATCCATGCACCAAACTGTTTCCCGCTGTTGTTGTTGCTGCTTCCGGCGGCGCCAGTGGCATGGATCGAAAGGTTTCCGTGGGTGGTGATGGACGCCTGACTGATCAATGTGCCGGCATTTTTGCCGCAATTGCTGTTGCTGCTGCCGGCGACGCCTTTGGTGGTGGTCGTGAGGTTCCCGTGGGTGGTGATGTCTGCGTGACTGATCCACAAACCCACATTTTTGCCGCTGTTGTCGTTGCTGCTGCCGTCAACACCAATGGCTTGGATCGTCAGGTTTCCATGGGTGGTCATGGATGATTGGTTTATCCATACGCCCACATTTTTGCGGCTGTTGTTGTCAATGCTTTCATCGACGCCAGTTCCATTGATGGCAGTTGTTCCATAAAATGTGACACTTGCACTGTCGATCAACACACCAATGCTGGCCGAATCGTCGCTCTGACGGCCTGTCCCATGGATGCTGATGGTTCCTTGATCGCCGGTCTGGATATTGGCCGAAATGCGAACACCCGGAAGGTCTGGAGAGGCTTTTCCAGCAATCACGATCTCGCCTGCCCCCCCCGTGCTCACAGGTCGATTGATCAACGCGGACCCGGCCGTATCGATCGTGATGTTCCCTCCCGGATTCGATGAATCGCTGTCCCCGATGGCATTCAGTTCGATGTTGCTGAATTGACCACTGGCTTTGATGGTGATGTTCCCAGGCGTACCGCCGGGGGACAAGGGCCCGGTGCCGAGAAATCCCCCATATTCGCTGAGAACGTTTCCGGTGATGGATGTCGAGGTGTTGGGGGTGACCGTGCTGACGCCATCCCAGCCTGCAACCAACTTCAGATCGCCACCGCCAGTTAAATGAACTGCGCCGTTGACCTCGATGTTTCGATGGGCCAGCAAAGTCAGTGAGTTGTCTGAAAAGAGCGATCCGTCTTCAGTGATGAATATGTTGCCTTTGTTGGCATCATCAGATGGGCCGCTGGTGGTGATGATCACATTGCCGTAGGCCAAATTGTCGTTGATGCTTTGCCAGGAAACTTCAGAATAATCGGAGTCCTCGGTAGACCAGGTAAACGGAGCGTTCGGCGTAAAGTTTCCGCCATAGTCGTTTTCGAGCGAACCGGATATGTAGACATCTGCGGGGTCGAGCATCAAGGTGCCAGACTTGCCGTTCGTGGCACGGGTATCGACAAGGGACTGGAAATTCAATTGTCTTTTGCCCGACACCTCGACAAACCCGCCATCGCCACCCAGGGAGCCACCTCGGGCACTGATTTGCCCAGCGGCATCTGTGCGTCCATCGGACCAGACAATGACGGTGCCACCCTCTCCATGGACCTGTGCATCGGCGCGGATCTGCGCACCAGAGCCCAAAACGGTGCGTTCCGAATTCATCACCGCCGGATTGTTTCCTTGAAAGTCCCCGCCGACACGCACGAGGCCACCGCCCTGGGCGCCTGATGCGTCCAGGGAGGCCTGTCCCAGAACCGCCACTCGCTTGCCCAGCAAATCAATCTGTCCGCCTGTGGTCCCGGTGGTGATGATGCGGCCCTCGCCATCCACATAAGCGTCCTGGCTTGCCTTGAGGAAAATCCGGCCGCCCTCAGCCACTGCACTGCTGGCATTGAGCGTGCCCTGGTTGCGGATCACTGCCGCGAGCACTCCGATGCGTCCGCTGTCGGCCACCACCTGTCCCAGGTTGGTCACGGAGCCTTCGTGGCCTGTCACGTTCACCGCCACGTGGGGTGTGGCCGAATTCAGGATATCCACACGCTCACCGGCGGCCAGAAGCACGCTGCCATGGGGTGTGTTGATATGGCCTTCATTGACAACCTCTTTGCCCACCAGCATCACCTGGCCACCGTCAGGCGTCGTGATTTGGCCCCGGTTGAGAACCGTACCGCCAAGCAGGCCATGGTCGAAAGTCAGTCGGCCCGCCAGAAAATGCTCATCTGACAGGCTCAATGTGGAAGCGACGAGGCTGTTCACGTCAACGCGAGCACCTGCACCAACCAAAATGCCGGCCGGGTTGATCAGGAAAACATGGCCGTTGGAGCTGAGCGTGCCCAGGATCTGCGAAGGGTCCGATCCCACCACCCGATTGAGCACGGTGCTGGCGGCCGATTGCTGTTGAAAATGGGTGGTGCTGCCTTGCGGGATGGAAAAGCTTTGCCAGTTGATGATGGCGCCAGGGCTGTTCGTCACGGTCAGGGTGTTTCCCTGGGTGGACAGGACAGCGGTGCCGTTCACCACCTGGGCGCCAGAGGGTTGCGCCCATGTCACCGGGTTCCAGGCCAAGGCAATACCCAGGCACAGCGCCTTGACGGACATGCACACGGCAGGCGTTCTTGACAGGATCGACGGGGCGATGGTGTCGTCACGATCGCCCTTGCGGTGAGCGCGAAGACACTCGGGAACCGGCACCAGCATCCCATGAAGATCGCTCAAAATCAGACGGTAAGCACGATGATTCAAGGCATGTTCCCCAAAAGTCGAGTGTGTGATGTCAAATCATGTGGCGGAAACCAGGCTGAACAAGGGCAATGGGAGAAAAGCCATGTCAACAACAATATACCGTTGTCTAACCAGATCGACAAAAGAAAAGGCCACTTAAGTAGTTTTTTTACCAAATAAGTGTTCCCTGTGATGCACAGGCTCGTGTCCAAGCCGCCGCCGCTCGCGGAATCAGAAGGGCTGCACCCCGCCTGACCCTGCGCTCATGAAGAAGCAGGCCTTGGCCTGACTCGGAACCAGCGGCGTCCTCGCAAGGTGGTTCGATTCACTTGGTGTCGAAATGGGTGGTTCCATCCCAACCCTCCGGTGGGGGGTGGGCCATCCGGTTCTGAATCAACGCCTGATAGTGCTGGTACAGGGCCTGGTGGGCGCCATTCAGGCAGTAGGCCTCTAACCGATCGGTTGCCTCCTGCCAGCATCTGGCCCGGTACGCAACCAGGAACAAATCCCACTGCGACAGAGCCGCCGACTGGCTGTCTGACAGATCGCTCGCGCGCCCCCACAGGGTGTGGATGGTCACGGCCTCTTCCTTGCCTTTGACTTGCACCTTGTCCAGTTCCTGCCACACCCATTCGCTGCCCGCCTGCTGGCGGGTCGCGTCGCTGGCCACGATGTCCACGCCGTAGACCTTGCTCAGCCCCTCGAGGCGTGAGCCGAGATTGACCGCATCGCCAATCACGGTGTAGCTTCGGCGCAGGTCCGAGCCCATGTCGCCGACCAGCATGTGGCCGGTGTGGATGCCCACCCCCATGCCGATGGCGGGAAGGCCCTCGCGGGCATGTTCTTCGTTGATCTGGACCATCACCTGGCGCATGGCCAGTGCCGCCTGCACCGCCAGGCGGGCATGCTCAGGCGATGCCACGGGCGCACCCCAGAAGGCCATGACGCAGTCGCCCATGAACTTGTCGATGGTGCCATTCTGTTGTCGGATCACCACCGAAAGCCGGCTGAAAAGCCGGTTGAGCAGGTGCTGCAGGTCTTTCGGCGAGAGGTGCTCCGAGAGTTGGGTGAAGCCGCGCATGTCGCTGAACATCACGGTGAGCTCCCGGTCCTGCGCCGCCATTGAGTAGCGCTCGGGTTCCTTCACCATTTCCTCGACCAGCTCGGGCGGCACGTAGCTCCCGAACAGTTGAGCGAGGTTGCGCTTCGAACGGGTTTCGACGAAGTAGCCGTAGACGATGTTGAGCGTGAAGAGCGCGACGGTGGTCAGCAGCGCGGTGGCCACCGGCACCACCAGCGCATGAGACGTTTGCAGCCAGCCGTTCAGGGCCACCAGCCCGCCCATTGTCAGCAGCGTCAGGGCCAGGGACGTCCACACCCCGGCCGCGGGCAAACAGGCCGCCAGAAGCAGCCCGCTCAGCAGCACCTGGGTGATGTCGATCCCCGTGACGTAATCGGGCCGGATGGGCAGGTGGCCGTCCAGCAGCCCCGAGAGCACATTGGCATGCACTTCGACGCCAGGGTAGGTTTCGCTCACCGGGGTGGACCGCAGGTCGAGCAGGCCCGGTGCGGTGGTGCCCACGATCGCGATGGTGCCTTCGAGCATGCCAGGGGGGAGCCGGCCGGCCATCACATCGGCGGCTGACAGGTAGATGTAACCCCGGCTGTCAGGCCCCCCCCGGCTGCGGAAAGGCACCATGACGGCTGCCCGCTGGTCCACCGGGATCAGAATGGCGTCATCCTCGCTGCCCAGCGCAATGTGAGAGATGAAGGGATATGCCTGGGTGAGGCTGCCATCGTCCGGGAAGCGGACGCCCACCGGCGGGCTGTCCAGCAGCAGCCGATAGAGTTCCAGCCCCAGCGAGGTGTAGTACCGGCCTTCGTGGGCGGCCAGCAACGGCACGCTGCGGACCACTCCATCGGGATCGACGATGGGATTGAAAAACCCCGCATGAGGCGCGGCGCTGGCCAGTGCCGGGATGTTGCTGCCGTAGCCATTCCATTGCGTGGAGGCAAATGGTCGTTGCTCGCGGGTGGAGGGGTCGATGGCGGGGGGGGGCAGCTGTCCCGAACGGTGTCCCTGGCGGTCGCTGGTGAAGTAGTAGCCCATCACGACCGGCCGCTCGCGCAGGGCATCGGCAAAGCGCTGGTCGTAATCGAGGGATTGCGCCAGTTCGGGCCAGCGCCGCTGAAAAGCCGCATGGTCCCGCAGTTCGCCTTCAGCCAGGGATCGCAGGGTGCTCAGCCCCGAGCTGTTGTCCGGCTCGGCAAACACCACGTCAAAACCCAGCGCCACAATGCCCTGCTCGTCAAACAGGGTGTCGACCAGCTGGGCCATGTGGTGCCGCGACCACGGCCAGCGGCCGAGTTCGGCCAGGCTGGCTTCGTCGATGTCGATGATGACGATCCGCTCATCGATCGTCTGGGGCAGGGTGGCGCGCAGACGCGCGTCGTAGAACATCGCATCGAGCCGCTCGATGAAGGTGGGGCGCCAAAGCCCGGAGGCCACCATCAGGCCGGCGGCCACGACCAGCAGACCGGGGACCAATCGCTGGAGGTAGCGTCTGAGCCCGGGTCGGATCGGCATGGGGTGAATCAGCAGAGAAACTGCATTTCGGTGCCGGCCAGCGTGAGCACATCGTGGCTGCGCAGCGGCACAGGCGCCTGTCCGATGGGCTGACCATTGACCAGCGGCGCGGTGTCCCCATCCACCAGGCTGATGGTGTAGCCGTCGGCCCGGTGGTTGATGGCCGCCACGGCGATGCCAGGCTTGCCCAGGGTGGTGACCACTTTGGTGAGGGTCATTTCCTTGCCCGCTGCCGGCCCGCTGAGCACGCGGATTCGTGCCCGGTCAGGCTTCGGGCCAGCGGGTGCGGCTGGCTCGGTGGGTGTTTCGAAAGCCATGCGGATCTCGTAGCGCCCGATCTCGATCACATCGCCGGGTTTGAGCAGCGTGGAAATGACGGCACGGCCATTCACGTAGGTGCCATTGGTGCTGTTGAGGTCGGTCAGCTCCAGGCCTTCGGGCTTCTGCACGAACACGGCGTGCTCTCCGCTGACAGCCAGGTTGTCGACCACGATGTCGTTGTAAGGTCGGCGACCCAGGGTCGTTCTGGGTTGGGATAAGGCGATGTCTTTCAAGGCCACCCCGTCCAGGGAGATGGTCATTGTGGGCATGAAGGACTCCGGTGAGGCATGAGAGGGCGACTCAATGGGCCGGGGTGGCCTCGGGGTTCGGGGTTCGGGCGGGCTCCGGCGAGCATTGCACCAGCACCAGGGAAATGTTGTCGCGCCCACCCGCTTCGTTCGCGCGCCGCAGCAATTCCTGGCCAGCCTGTTCGAGCGGGCCCACATGCAGCAGGATCTGCGCGATCACGGCATCGGGCAGCATGTCGTTCAGACCGTCCGAACAGAACAGGTAGGTGTCGCCAGCTTGCACCACATGTTCATGAACATCGGCATCGACCTCGCGTGACACGCCGATGGCTCGGGTGACCAGGTTCTTGAAGTGTGCCATGTGAGCCAGTTCGGGAATGATGAGGCCCGCGTCAATGTGGTTCTGCAGAAGCGAGTGGTCCCGCGTGAGGCAGTGCAAATGCCCCTGCCTGAGACGGTAGGCCCGGGAGTCGCCCACATGCCCGATGGTGAGCCGGGATCGCTGGAACACGGCCGTCACCAGCGTGGTGGCCATGCCTCGGTGCTCGGTGTTTGCCTGGGATGCGCCAAAAACCGCCCGGTTGGCGGACAGGATGGCATCCAGGAGGGTGGGGGCAACATGAACCGAGTCCGTGCCAGCGGACCAGAGTTGCTCCAGCCGTTCGGTCAGCGTTCGGGTGGCCAGCGCACTGGCCACTTCGCCTGCATTGTGGCCACCCATCCCATCAGCCAGTGCGACCAGACCCAGCGCCGGGCGAACGGCGACGCAGTCTTCGTTGTTGACCCGCACCCGACCCGGGTCGGTCAGGCTGTAGAAGTCACATTTCATGATGAGGGCAAAGTGATCACTTCGAGCAGTGTATCGCGATCTCAAAGCAAAAGGCCCGCTGGGTGCGGGCCTTTGCATGCGGGTGGAAAGCGTTCAGAGCAGGGCTTTGAGCAGCTTGCCCATTTCGGACGGATTGCGGGTGATGGTGAAACCACACTCTTCCATGATGGCCAGTTTGGCGTCGGCCGTGTCGGCACCGCCCGAGATGAGGGCACCGGCGTGGCCCATGCGCTTGCCGGGAGGGGCGGTGACGCCGGCGATGAAGCCCACGATCGGCTTCTTCATGTTGGCCTTGCACCACATGGCGGCTTCGGCTTCGTCCGGGCCGCCGATCTCCCCGATCATGATCACGGCGTCGGTGTCCGGATCGTCGTTGAACGCCTTCATCACGTCGATGTGCTTGAGGCCGTTGATCGGGTCACCGCCAATGCCGACGGCGCTGGACTGGCCAATGCCCAGTTCAGACAGCTGGGCCACGGCTTCGTACGTGAGCGTGCCGGAACGGCTCACCACGCCCACACGGCCCTTCTTGTGGATGTGGCCGGGCATGATGCCGATCTTGATCTCGTCGGGCGTGATCAGGCCGGGGCAGTTGGGGCCCAGCAGCAGGGTCTTCTTGCCGCCGGCGGCTTCCTTGGCCTTCATCTTGTTGCGCACCATCAGCATGTCGCGCACGGGAATGCCTTCGGTGATGCAGATGGCGAGGTCCAGGTCGGCTTCCACGGCTTCCCAGATCGCATCAGCGGCCCCGGCGGGCGGCACATAGATCACCGAGACGGTGGCGCCGGTTTCCTGGGCGGCTTCCTTGACGGAAGAATAGATGGGGATGTCGAAAATCTTCTCGCCGGCCTTTTTGGGGTTGACGCCCGCGACAAAGCAGTTCTTGCCGTTCGCGTATTCCTGGCACTTCTCGGTGTGGAACTGGCCTGTCTTGCCGGTGATGCCCTGGGTGATGACCTTGGTGTCTTTGTTGATCAGGATGGACATGTTGGTTTTCCTTTCCGGGCTCAGGCGTTGACGGCGGCAGCGGCTTTTTGAGCGGCTTCGGCCATGGTGTCGGCGCTGATGATGGGCAGGCCGCTTTCGGCCAGCATCTTCTTGCCCAGTTCTTCGTTGGTGCCCTTCATGCGCACCACCAGCGGCACGTTCAGGTTCACGGCGCGGCAGGCGGTGATCACGCCCGTGGCGATGGTGTCGCAGCGCATGATGCCGCCGAAGATGTTGACCAGAATGGCCTTGACCTTGGGGTTCTTGAGC
>CAZEZY010000003.1:0-40535 GCA_964516635.1 uncultured Tepidimonas sp.
GTCACGCGGGTGTGGCCTGCATGGACCAGGACGTGTTTGTGAACGCGGTGGGCGGCGTGCGCATCAGCGAACCGGCCGCCGACCTGGCGGTGATGCTGGCCATCACCAGCAGTCTGCGCGGCAAGGCGTTGCCCAAGGGGTTCATTGCCTTTGGCGAAGTGGGTCTGGCCGGCGAGGTACGCCCCGCACCGCGCGGGCAGGAGCGGCTCAAGGAAGCCGCCAAGCTGGGTTTCAGCATGGCCGTGGTGCCCAAGGCCAACCTGCCCAAAAAGGGCGACACGGCCATGGCCAAGGCGCTGGAGGGCATGACCATCCACGGCGTCGAGCGCATCGAGGACGCGCTGGACGCGGTGCGGGGGTTTTGAACAGGGCATTCTCGGGCGGCACTTCAGTGCCAGACAACCCGTAAAATACGGTCTTCTTCGATGGGTTCCCTCGCCCCCATCCTGTTTCAAAAAAAAGGACTCCTCCATGACCCCCCTCCATGGCGCCTCGGATTTGCGCGCCCGCTCCGTTCTGCCGGCCCTTGTGGCCATCCACATCACCCTCATCATCGCCAGTAACTATCTGGTGCAACTGCCATTCGAGCTGTTCGGTTTTCACACCACCTGGGGTGCCTTCACGTTTCCGCTGATCTTCGTGGCCACCGACCTCACGGTGCGCCTTCTGGGCCAGGCGTCGGCCCGACGCGTGATTGCGCGGGTGATGTTGCCAGCGCTGCTGGCTTCGTACGTCGTGTCGGTGCTGTTTCATGAAGGCGCTTTTGGCGGTTTTGCCGCCCTGGGTGAATTCAACGGTTTCGTCTTCCGCATCGCGCTGGCCAGTTTTGTGGCTTACGTGATGGGCCAGTGGCTGGACATTGCGGTGTTCGGGCGGCTTGAGCAGGTTCGCGCCTGGTGGGTTGCGCCGGCCGCTTCCACCGTGCTGGGCAGTCTGCTGGACACGGCCCTGTTCTTCTCGGTCGCGTTCTACCGCAGCAGTGACCCGTTCATGGCCGAACACTGGGTGGAAATGGCAACGGTGGACTATGTGACCAAACTGTTGATCAGCCTGCTGTGCTTCCTGCCCTTGTATGCGGTTCTGCTCAACGCCCTGGTGAAAACGCTGAAGGTCTCTTCCACGGCACCGGTCAGCGCCTGAGGACAGGCGGCCGGTACACTTGGTTCTTCACGGGTGACCTGACACAACGGGCCGCCCGGTTTCCTCTACCGCTCCGAAAGTCCCGTTTTGTTTGCACTGTTCGATGAAGCCGGCAAGTTCCTGACCGGTCGCGTGTTGTCCGAAGCCGAGAGCTCCCTGCAGGTCGAGCTGGAATCGGGCAAGCGCGTCAAGGTCAAGGCGGCCAACGTGCTGCTCAAGTTCGACAAGCCCGCACCCGCGACGCTGATGGCCGGCGCCCAGGCGCTGGCACCTCAGATCGACCTCAACCTCGCCTGGGAATTTGCACCCGAAGAGGAATTCGGCTTTGCCGACCTGGCCGCCGACTACTTCCAGGATCCCGCCACACTGGAGCAGCAGGTGGCCGCCCTGCTGAGCCTGACCGATGCGCCGCACTACTTCCGCCGGGCCGGCAAGGGCTGCTACAAAAAGGCACCGGCCGAGATCCTGCAGCAGGCACTGGCCGCGATCGAGAAAAAGAAGCAGGTTCAGGCCCAGATCGATATCTGGACCGCCGAACTGGCTGCCGGTAGCTGCCCGGAACCGATCCGCCAGCAGCTCTACAAAATCCTGTTCAAGCCCGACAAGAACGCGCCCGAGTACAAAGCCGTGGTGCATGCCGCGCGCGAAACGCACCTGGCGCCGCTGGCGCTGCTGCAAAAAGCGGGCGCCATCTCCAACGCCTACCAGTTCCACTGGCAGCGCTTCGTGTTCGAGCACTTCCCGAAGGGCACCGGATTTCCGGCCCTGCAGGCCCCGCCCGTGACCGACAGCCTGCCACTGGCCAGCGTGGCGGCGTTTTCGGTGGACGACTCCAGCACCACGGAAATCGACGATGCACTCAGTGTGCAGGGCCTGGGCACTGGCGTCGTGACGCTGGGCATCCACATCGCCGCGCCGGCCCTGGCCATCCAGCCGGGCAGCCCCATCGACGAGGTGGCGCGCCAGCGCCTGTCCACCGTGTACATGCCTGGCCACAAGGTGACCATGCTGCCCGACGACGTGGTGCAGACCTACACCCTGGAAGCCGGCGGCCCGCGCCCGGCGTTGTCGCTGTACCTCGCCTTCAACGAGGCCGACCTGACCTTGCTGCGCCAGGAAAGCCGGCTGGAGCAGGTGCCCATCGCGCACAACCTTCGGCACGACCAACTCGACCAGGCCATCACCGCCGACTGGCTGCAGATCCCTGATGCTGAGCCCGGCGCGCCACTGGCCGACGAATTCGTCGCACTGCGGCCGGAACTCTCCTTCCTGTACCGGCTGGCGCTGGCGTGCAAGACCCGGCGCGAGGTGGTGCGCGGCAAGCCCGAAACCTTCACCCGGCCCGACTACACCTTCAAACTGGAAGGCGTCCAGGGCGACGAGCCGCATGGCGACGAAACGGTGCTCATCGGCACCCGTTCACGCGGCGCCCCGCTGGACCTGATGGTGGCCGAAGCCATGATCCTGGCCAACAGCACATGGGGCCAGTTGCTGGCCGATAGCGGCGTGCCCGGCATCTACCGCAGCCAGGTGAGTCTGGCGCCAGGCATGAAAGTGCGCATGGGTGCCAAAGCGTTGCCCCATGCCGGCATCGGCGTCAAGTGCTATGCCTGGAGCACCTCGCCCCTGCGCCGCTACACCGACCTGGTCAACCAGTGGCAGATCATTGCCTGTGTGCGTCATGGTGCGACCGCGGCCCTGGCAGCCCCGTTCAAGCCCAAGGACACCGCCCTGTTTGCCGTGATCAGTGCATTCGATGCCGCCTACACGGCCTACAACCAGTTCCAGAACGGCATGGAACGCTACTGGACGCTGCACTACCTGCAGCAGCACGGCATCACCGAGCTGACGGCCACCGTGATCAAGGACAATCTGGTGCGTGCCGACACCCTTCCACTGGTGTTCAATGTGCTCGGCGCCGATGGGTTGCAGCGCGGCGCTCATGTGCGGGTGCGGCTGGGCCAGATCGACGACATTTCGCTGGAAGTGAACGGAACCGTGCTGGAGCGGCTGGACGCCACCGCCGAAACACCCGAAGAAGACAACGAAGACGATATCGATCTCACCACCACCCTCAGCATTGCCGTGGATGTGGACCCTTTGCCTGAAGCAGGGGCCCCCATTGCCCAGACCTCCCCAGCCTGAACCCAGGTGCTGGCGTCCGCAGGCGCCACCCGGGGACCAGGAGGATAATCCGGTGTTGTGAAACGGATCCGCCAACTCAGCACCTTGCAGATTGCACTGACGCTTTCGGTGCTGGCGCACGCTGCATTGCTGACGGTGCGTTTTGTCGATCCGGAGCGTCTGGAACGGGTCATTCAGGACACCCCTCTTGAAGTGATTCTGGTCAATGCACGCAGCCATGAAAAGCCCGACAAGGCCCAGGCCATCGCGCAGGCCAGCCTCGCTGGAGGCGGCCATGTGGCGCAAGGTCGGGCAACCTCGCCACTGCCTCCATCCCCGCAGTCCAGTGTGGGCGAGGTGCTGGAGGAAGAGGAGCGCCGCATCGAAGCCATGAAGGAGCAGCAGAAACGGTTGCTGGCCCAGCTGAGAAAACAGCTGGCCACCATGCCGGTACCTGATCCGCGTGATGCCACCGATGCCCAGCAGATCGAGCGCGAACAACGGCGACAGGCACTCGTGCGCACCCTGGCCGAGATTGAAAAACGGATCAACGAAGAAAACGCTCGGCCCCGCAAGCGTTACATCAGCCCTTCCACCCGGGAAGAGGTGTATGCGGTCTACTACGATGCGTTGCGACGCAGCATCGAAGAACGGGGAACGACGAACTTTCCGCAAGTCGGGGGCCGGAAACTCTACGGCGAACTGACCATGGTGATCACCGTGAACCACGATGGCCGAGTTCTCGAGACCGAAGTCGTCCAAAGTTCTGGCCAGACGGCACTGGATTCGCGGGCACAGGCCATCGTCAGAAGTCTCACGTTTGGCCGCTTCAATTCGGAAATGCGTCGCCGCGCCGACCAGATCGTGGTGGTGTCGCGTTTCCGCTTCACGCGCGAAGACGGCCTGCAGACCCGGATGAGCGCGCCGTGATGAAACCGATCGCGCGATTCATCGGTCGATGGCTGCTGTGGGTGGTGCTGGCTGGCCTGGGACTGCAGTTCGTCTTTGCAGGACGCATCGTGATGATGACCGTTCTGGACCCCTCCAGTACCACCTTCCAGCGTTCGGAAGCCTGGCGACTGCTCGGAAGTGACTCCCCGAGCAGGTGGTCGCAGAACTGGGTCCCATACGATTCGATTTCACCCCATCTCAAAAGGGCCGTCATTGCTTCTGAGGATGCCCAGTTCGCCAACCATGGCGGCGTGGACTGGCAAGCGCTGCAAAACGCCTGGGAAAAGAACGCACGGCGTCAGGCGCGTGCCTCCGCCCGTGGCGCCAATGCGAAACTGATCGGCGGCTCCACCATCACCCAGCAACTGGCCAAGAACCTGCTGCTGTCGGGCGAAAGGCACCTCTTGCGCAAGGGTCAGGAACTGATACTGGCACTGATGCTGGAGACCATGCTGAGCAAGGAAAGGCTGCTCGAAATCTACCTCAACCATGTGGAATGGGGCGAAGGCATCTTCGGCGCTGAAGCGGCCGCACAACACTACTTCCGAAAGCCCGCCAGTCGGCTCAATGCCCATGAAGCCGCTCGTCTGGCCGTGATGCTGCCCGCTCCCAAACGCTTTCAGCGTCAGCCGTATTCGAATTACCTGAACCACCGCACCCACACCATCGTCGCCCGCATGGGCGCTGTGCAGTTGCCATGAAAAGGACCCCCGATTGAGCACGCGCATACTGGGTATTGACCCTGGCTTGCAGGCCACAGGCTTTGGGGTGGTGGACGCTGAAGGCAGCCGGCTGAGCTATGTGGCCAGTGGAACCATCCGCACGCGACCCGATGAAGGCGTGTTGCTGCCCGACCGCCTCAAGGTGATCTTTGATGGCATCACCGAAGTGGTTCAACGCTACCAGCCCACGGTGGCTGCCTGCGAGATCGTTTTCGTGAATGTGAATCCCCAGGCCACCCTGATGCTGGGTCAGGCCAGGGGTTGCTGCCTGACCGCCCTGGTGGCCAACGGCTTGTCGGTCAGCGAATACACCGCGTTGCAATTGAAGAAAGCCGTGGTGGGTTATGGCAAGGCGGCGAAACCTCAGGTGCAGGAGATGGTGAAGCGCCTGCTCGATCTGCCCGGACTGCCAGGCAAGGACGCCGCCGACGCGCTCGGGCTTTGCATCACCCATGCCCAGGTGGCACGGACCACAGCGGCCATCAACCAGGTGAGCAAGCTGCAGGCCCGCATGCATGCCGCCTACAAGGGGGGGCGCAGTTACTGAGTGGCTAGGCGATGCGCCCGATGATGAGCACACCAAAGAAAAAGAACGCCGCAATCAGCGTCCATTTCAGGATGATGATGCCCCATCGACGAAACTGCGCCTTGCCGGTCGCGATGTAAAAGCCAAAGCAGATCGCCGCTCCACCCAGCAGCAAAAACATCAGGAAGCGGAACAGGAACATGGGTCAGCGGTTTGCGGGCTTCACCACGCGAGAGCCAGTTGGGCAAAGCCCTTGGGCGCACGGCTGTCCTGATCGAATGTGACGATGTCGTGGCTGTCGGGCTGGGCCAGCAAGGCTCGCAGCAACTGGTTGTTCATGGCATGCCCGCTGCGGTAGGCGCTGTAGGCCGCCAGCAAGGGTTTGCCCACGATGTACAGATCGCCCATGGCATCGAGAATCTTGTGCTTGGCAAACTCATCGGCATATCGAAGCCCATCGGCATTCAGGACTTTCACGTCGTCCATGACGATGGCATTGTCCAGCCCGCCTCCCAGCGCCAGACCGTGGGAACGCATCATTTCCACGTCACGCGTGAACCCGAAGGTGCGCGCACGGGCAATCTCCCGGGCGTACTGCCCCTGCCCCAGATCGAATTCCACACGCTGGCCGGTGGCGTTGACAGCGGGATGATCAAACTCGATCTCGAAACTCAGTTTGTAACCATGGTAGGGCTCCAGCCGGGCCCATTTGAGATGCCGGCCTTCGCCCTCACGCACTTCCACTGGCTTGAGGACACGGATGAACCGCTTGGGCGCCTTCTGCATCTCGATACCGGCACTTTGCAGCAGATAGACGAAAGAAGCAGCAGAACCATCGAGGATGGGCACCTCTTCGGCGGTGATGTCGACCATCAGGTTGTCGATGCCCAGCCCGGCACAGGCACTCATCAGGTGCTCGATGGTGTGCACTTTGGCCCCGCTCTGCGAGATGGTGGAGGCCAGTCGAGTGTCTGACACGGCGGTGGCATTCACGGGAATGTCCACCGGTTCAGGCAGATCCACCCGACGAAACACGATGCCGGTATCGGGCGCAGCCGGGCGCAACGTCAGCTCCACCCGCTGACCGCTGTGCAGGCCCACGCCCACGGCTTTGGTCAGGGTTTTAAGCGTACGTTGCGCAATCATGAAACGGATTTTAGTTTTTCACCGCCGACTCTGCCTGACAGAAGGCCTATCTCCCTGATCAAGAAATTGGGCTCAATCGGCCTGCTTGCGCAGAAATGCCGGAATCTCGAAATCGTCCATGCCGCCGGAGGACAGGGCATCGACCTTCGCCGCCGCCGAGGTGCGGTCACGGGTGCGCCACACACTGGGCACAGCCGGGTTGCCGACCGTGGACGCCGAACCCACACCCACGGCCTGTGCCAGGCCGGACACGCCGACCGCCTGATTCAGCGTGGGGATCAAAGGCAGGTTATCGGTACCGGTGCGCAGGGCATGGGCAGGCGATTGCACCACGGTCAGCGGCTGGCGAGTGCCCTGGCGGTTCAGACCGGTGGCCACGACCGTCACCCGGATGGCATCACCCAGCGATTCGTCATAGGCGGTGCCGTAGATCACATGCGCGTCCGGCGCAGCAAAGGCACGGATGGTGTTCATGGCCAGTTTGGATTCGTTCAGCTTGAGTGAGCCCTTGGCGGCGCTGATCAGCACCAGCACTCCCTTGGCCCCTTTCATGTCCACACCTTCCAGCAACGGGCAGGCCACGGCCTGCTCGGCGGCGATCCGGGCGCGATCCGGTCCGCTGGCCACGGCGGTGCCCATCATGGCCTTGCCGGGTTCACCCATCACGGTGCGAACGTCTTCAAAGTCCACGTTCACCAGCGCCTCGACGTTGATGATCTCGGCAATGCCACCGACGGCGTTCTTCAGCACGTCGTTGGCTTCGGCAAACGCCTCGTCCTGGGTGATGTCGTCGCCCAGCACTTCCAGCAGCTTGTCGTTCAGCACCACGATCAGCGAGTCGACGTTCTGCTCCAGTTCGGCCAGACCGGTATCGGCGTTGGTCATGCGACGGCCGCCTTCCCAGTCGAAAGGTTTGGTGACCACGCCCACGGTCAGAATGCCCATCTCCTTGGCCACTTTCGCGATGACAGGGGCTGCGCCGGTACCGGTACCCCCGCCCATGCCCGCGGTGATGAACAACATGTGTGCGCCGTGGATGGCTTCACGGATATCAGCCTCGGCCGTTTCGGCGGCGGCGCGACCTTTCTCCGGCTTGCTGCCCGCGCCCAGACCCGTCTGCCCGAGCTGGATCACACGGTGGGCGGCTGTCTTGCTGAGCGCCTGTGCGTCCGTGTTGGCGCAGATGAATTCCACGCCCTGCACATGGCTCTGGATCATGTGTTCGACGGCATTGCTGCCACCACCGCCCACGCCGATCACCTTGATCTGGGTACCGCGGTTGAACTCTTCGACCTCGATCATTTCGATGCTCATCTGATTACTCCTTGAATGCCTTGAACTTGAGAAAACCTGAAAACGTGCGGACAACCAAACCGGGGGGTCAGCCAGGCGGTGCATGGGCACCACGACTTCGTCGGACATGGACCCGAGGCGGGCGGAACCGGAAGATTCGGGTGTGGCGGCCAGACCGCTGCAGGGTGCGTTGAAGATTCATCAGAAATTCCCCACAAACCAGTCCTTGATCCGACCCAGTGCGGAGCCCACCGAGCCCGCTTTCTGTGCCACCTTATGCCCTCTGAGACGCGCCAGCCGGGCTTCTTCGAGCAGGCCCATGACCGTGGCGGCCCGAGGCTGCGCCACCATGTCGCTCAGGACGCCGGTGTACTTGGGCATCCCGCGGCGCACGGGTTTGAGGAAGATGTCCTCACCCAGTTCGATCATCCCCGGCATCACGGCGCTGCCACCGGTGAGCACGATGCCGGAGGACAGCATTTCCTCGTGTCCGGATTCGCGGATCACCTGCTGAACCAGGGCAAAAATCTCTTCGACGCGCGGCTCGATCACGCCGGCCAGCGCCTGACGGCTCAGCATCCGCGGTCCCCGGTCACCCAGACCGGGCACCTCGACCTGCTGGTCCGGGTCGGCCAGCAACTGCTTGGCGCATCCGCTTTCGACCTTGATGTCCTCCGCGTCCTTGGTGGGTGTGCGCAGGGCCATCGCAATGTCATTGGTGATCAGGTCACCCGCGATCGGAATGGCAGCGGTGTGGCGGATGGCGCCACCGGCAAAGATCGCCACATCGGTGGTGCCGGCGCCGATGTCCACCAGCGCCACGCCAAGCTCCTTCTCGTCGTCAGTGAGAATGGCCTGGCTGGCCGCCAGCGGATTGAGCATCAGCTGGTCGACCTCCAGGCCGCAGCGGCGCACGCACTTGATGATGTTCTCGGCCGCGCTCTGGGCGCCGGTGACGATGTGCACCTTCGCCTCCAGCCGGATGCCGCTCATGCCGATCGGCTCTTTCACTTCCTGCCCATCGATGATGAATTCCTGCGGCTCCACCAGCAACAGGCGTTGGTCGGTCGAAATGTTGATGGCCTTGGCGGTTTCGATCACGCGGGCCACATCGGCCGGCATGACTTCCTTGTCCTTGATGGCCACCATGCCGCTGGAGTTGATGCCGCGGATGTGACTACCGGTGATCCCGGTGTAGACGCGGGCAATCCGGCAATCGGCCATCAGCTCGGCCTCCTTCAGCGCCTGCTGGATGCTCTGCACGGTCGCATCGATGTTCACCACCACCCCACGCTTGAGGCCATTGCTCGGCGCCACCCCGAGCCCGGCGAGCTTGAGCGTCCCACCCTGCTGGATCTCGGCCACGACCGCCATGATCTTGGCGGTACCGATGTCGAGTCCAACGACGATGTCTTTGTATTCCTTGGGCATGATGGCTCGATTTATCTGGCGTTAGGGGTCGGAAGGGAGGGAGCCGCTGGAACCGTTGGTGGAACCGGCGGGGGCTCAAGCAGGGTGCTGACGCCTCGCATGCGAAGCGCGTATCCGTTGGGATATCGGAGATCAGCCGATTCGATGTCCCGCTGGCCATAACGGAGCGTCAGGGTGGGCACGGTCAGGGCGAACTGTTCGACCCGTTGCACCAGGATGGCGGCATCACCACGGCCCAGTTCGATCTGGGCACCACTGGCCAGGCGCACACGCCAGCTGCCTCTGACATCCAGTTCCAGCCGCCTGACCTCCTCCCCCATGCGAGCAAAAACCGGTTTCAACCGCTCGTACAGTTCGTATACCTGACCTGAACGGTCATCTGGACCGGTCAACTGGCTCCAGCTCTCGGCCAGCGGATCTTCCGGATGCGCTTCAAACACTTCGCCATGCCGATTCAACAGGCGATCACCACCGGGCTCCCCCCACCAGGCCACCGCCTCATGTTCTTCGAGTTGCACGCGCAGACGGTTCGGAAACTCCCTCTGCACCACCGCGTGACGGACCCAGGGAACACCTTCCAGCAGTCGCTGGACCTCCAGGAGATTCACCGTGAGAAATGTGCCTTCGAGACGCGTGGCCAGATGGGCCCGAATCGTGACAGCGTCCTGATGCGCCACATCACCGACCACCGTCACCCCGCCCAGTGCCCAGACGGGCTGACGAGCCACCCAGGCACCCATGGCCATCAAACCGATGATCGCGATGAGCGCAAACAGGACGTTGGCTGCCCAGGCCATCAGCCGGATATCCAGCGGGAGCGGGACTGACGCGGTCATGTCAGCGTGTCCCTTCCTGCGGGAGCGGGTTGTCCAGTGCGGCGCTGGCCAGCACCTGCAGGCACAGTGCCTCGTAATCGATGCCCACGGCACGGGCCGACATCGGGACCAGCGAATGCCCCGTCATCCCGGGCGACGTGTTGATTTCGAGCAGGTAGGGGCGGCGTGTCCGGGCATCGATCATCACGTCGGCCCGCGCCCAGCCGCGACATCCCAGGGTCTGATAGGCCTTCAGGACCATCGCCTGAATGGCAGCCTCTTCGCCAGCGGGCAGATCGCACGGCACGATGTACTGCGTGTCGTCGGTGAAGTACTTGTGTTCGTAATCGTAGTTGCCACCCGGAGCCACGATCCGGATCACCGGAAGGGCACGGGCGGCTGCGCCCGCGCCCAGGACCGGACAGGTCACCTCGTCACCGCTGATGAACTGTTCGCACAGCACCTCGGGATCGTGACGAGCGGCCAGCGCATAGGCATCGGCACATTGAGCGATATCGGTGACCTTGGTCAGACCGATGGTGGAGCCTTCGCGGGCCGGTTTGACGATCATCGGCGCCCCCAGCGCAGCCAAGGCCGCTTCGGTGTCGGCGGCACTGGCCACCTGCCGCCAGTCCGGGGTCGGCAGGCCTTCGGCGCGCCAGATCCGCTTGGTCATGACCTTGTCCATGGAGACGCTCGAAGCCAGCACGCCAGGACCGGTGTAAGGAATGCCCATCAGTTCGAGGGCACCCTGAACCGTGCCGTCCTCGCCGAATCGGCCATGAAGCGTGATGAAGGCACGTTCGAAGCCTTCCCGCTTGAGCTCCCCGAGATCCCTGGTCGAGGGATCAAATGCGTGGGCGTCCACCCCCTGACGACGCAAGGCCTCCAGCACGCCGGTTCCCGACATGAGAGACACCTCGCGCTCTGCCGAAAAGCCCCCCATCAGCACCGCCACTTTCCCATGATTCATGCGCTCATCTCCCTTTCGGATTCAGACTGGACCAGCGACAGCACCTGGGCGGCCACCGATCCGATGCTGCCGGCGCCCATGCAGAGCACCACATCGCCATCCCGGCAGTTGTCCAGGATCGCCTGGGGCATCGCGGCAATTTCGTCGACGAAGACCGGCTCCACCTTGCCACCCACACGAAGGGCACGGGTCAGCGCCCGACCATCGGCGGCCACAATCGGCGCCTCGCCGGCGGCATAGACTTCAGACAGCAGGACCGCATCGGCCTGGGCGATCACCTTCACGAAATCCTCGAAGCAGTCACGCGTCCGTGTGTATCGGTGCGGCTGAAACGCCAGCACGAGTCGCCGTCCCGGGAAGGCACCACGGGCAGCCGCCAGGGTAGCGGCCATTTCCACCGGATGGTGACCATAGTCGTCCACCAGCGTGACGGTGCCGCCGCCCGGAAGAACCGCTTCGCCGTAACGCTGGAAACGCCGTCCAACCCCTTTGAACTGCTCCAGCGCCTGCAGAACCGCCGTGTCCGGGATGTTCAACTCCACGGCCACCGAAATCGCGGCGAGTGCATTGAGCACGTTGTGGTGGCCGGGGAGGTTGAGCACCACCTCGAGATCCGGGAGATGCACCCCATTGCGGCGCTGGACCCGGAAATGCATCTGCGGCCCGACCGCGCGGATGTCCAACGCCCGCACCTGGGCATCCTCGCTCACGCCATAAGGGGTGATGGGTCGCTGGATGTCGCCGAGCAGGCCGCGAATGTTCGGGTCGTCCACGCAGACGATGGCGGCCCCGTAAAACGGCATGTGATGAAGGAAGTCGACAAACGCCTGCTTGAGCCGACCGAAGTCGTGACCGTAGGTGTCCATGTGATCGGCGTCGATGTTCGTGACCACCGCCATCACGGGCAGCAGGTTCAGGAACGAGGCGTCGGATTCATCGGCCTCGACCACAATGTACTCTCCTGAGCCCAGACGCGCATTCGCACCGGCGCTGTTGAGTTTTCCACCGATCACGAACGTGGGATCCAGGCTGGCAGCGGCCAGGACGCTGGCCACGAGACTGGTGGTGGTGGTCTTGCCATGGGTACCGGCAATGGCAATGCCCTTTTTCATGCGCATCAGCTCGGCCAGCATGATGGCGCGTGGCACGACCGGCAGCAGACGGGCATGCGCGGCCACCACTTCCGGGTTGTCTGGCTGGACCGCCGTCGATGTCACGATGCAGTCGGCCCCCGCAATGTGTGCCGCGTCGTGGCCGATGTGCACCCGGGCGCCCAGTTGCTGGAGCCGCCGGGTGTTGGCACTGTCGCCCAGGTCGCTGCCAGAGATGGCGTACCCCTGGTTGAGCAGGACTTCGGCAATGCCGCTCATGCCTGCGCCACCAATGCCGACGAAATGAATGTGACGAATCGCGTGTTTCATGCACGGCCTCCGGATGAGGCGTCAGGTAAATGGGCCAGGGTGCGGCAGGCCTGCACCATGGCATGGACGGCCTCGGTTCTGGCCTGGGCATGGGCATGTTCGGCACGTGCCTGCAAAGCCGAACGGTCCAGTCCCTGTAGCAGGGCGGCCAGGCCCGACGCCGTGAGTTCACGCTGAGGGACCAACCAGGCAGCGCCCGCATCAACCAGGAAACGGGCGTTGTGGGTCTGGTGATCGTCGACCGCGTGGGGAAAGGGCACGAGGATGGCGGCCGCACCAACCGCTGCGAGTTCCGTGACGGTGCTGGCCCCGGCACGGGCAATCACGAGGTCGGCGTTCGCAAAGGCGGTGGCGGTGTCTTGGATGAACGGCGTGAGCGTGGCGTCAACGCCTGCCTGCCGGTAGGATTCCCTGAGGGCATCGATCTGCTTTTCACCACTCTGATGGATGACCACGGGCCGATGTTCGGCCGGGATCAGGGCCAGGGCCTGCGGAACCGTGTCGTTCAATGCCTTCGCACCCAGGCTGCCCCCCACCACCAGCACCTTCAGAGGACCGGTGCGACCAGCGAAACGTCGGGCTGGCGTGGGTTGCTGGAGGAACTCGGCTCGCAGCGGATTGCCGATCCATTCGCCCTTCGCCAGCGCCCCAGGATAGGCCGTGAAGACCCGATCGGCGATGCCTGCCAGTACCCGGTTGGCCATCCCGGCGATCGAATTCTGTTCATGCAGCACCAGTGGACGGCCCGCCAGCACACCCATCATGCCGCCAGGAAAGGTGATGTATCCGCCCAGGCCGAGCACCACATCGGGTTTGACACGCCGCACCACCGCCATGCTCTGCCAGAAGGCGCGCAAGAGTCTCACCGGCAGCAGCGCCAGCGTCAACGCGCCTTTGCCGCGCACGCCACCGAAATCCACGGGTTCGAACGCAAATCCACGGGGTGGCACGAGTCGCGCTTCCATGCTGTCTGGCGCGCCCAGCCAATGCACCCGCCAGCCATCGGCACGCAAGGCCTCTGCCACCGCCAGGCCGGGGAAAATGTGCCCCCCCGTTCCACCGGCCATCACGAGCGCACAAGGCGTCTGGCTCATACCCGGCCTCCGTGCATCAGTTTCCTGTTCTCGTGATCAATGCGCAGCACCACCGCCAACGCCACCAGGTTCATCAGGATGGCCGAACCACCGTAACTCATGAATGGCAGCGTCAGGCCCTTGGTGGGCAGTGCGCCCAGATTCACGCCGATGTTGATAAAAGCCTGGAAGCCCACCCACAACGCGATGCCCTGGGCAACCAGCCCGGCAAAGACCTGGTCCAGTGCGATGGCTTGCCGGCCGATCTGCATCATGCGTCGGATCATCCACATGAACAGCGCAATCAGCACCAGCACACCCACCAGCCCCAACTCCTCGCCAATGACCGCCAGCAGGAAGTCGGTATGGGCTTCCGGCAGCCAGTGCAGTTTTTCGACACTCCCACCCAGCCCCACGCCAAACCACTCACCACGCCCGAACGCAATCAGCGAGTGAGACAACTGATACCCTTTGCCGAGCGCGTGATCGGCGCTGAACGGGTCCAGATAGGCAAAGACCCTTTCGCGCCGCCAGGGTGAACTCATGATCAGCAACACAAAGATGCTCGCCAGCACGGATGCGATGAGGAAAAACATCCGCGCATTGACTCCGCCAAGGAACAGAATTCCCATGGCGATGACGGCAATGACAATGAAGGCACCCATGTCGGGCTGCAACAGCAGCAAGATACCCGAGAGACCCAGCGCGACCCCCATCGGCGTCACCGCACGGAAAAATCGCTCTTTCAGTGCCATCCGCCTGACCATGTAACCCGCGGCATACATCACCACCGCCAGCTTGGCCAGTTCGGACGGCTGAAAGTTCATCACCCCCAGCGGAATCCAGCGTCGCGCCCCATTGACACCCTTGCCAATGAAAGGAATCAGCACGATCACCAACAGCAGCAAAGCCCCGAAAAACAGCCAGGGAGACCATTTTTCCCAACGGCTCATCGGGATCTGGAAGGCCAGCAGACCAGCCACGGCACCAATGCCGATGGCTATGGCGTGGCGAATCACAAAGTGTTCGTGGCTGTAGTTGCGAAAGCGCGGGTTGTCGGGCAGGGCCACCGAGGCGGAATAGACCATGATCAGGCCCCAGCACAGCAGGGCCATGACCACCCAGAGCAGGGTCTGATCGAAGCCCATCTCACGGACGACCGCCGTGCGGCCCCTGGCGTAATCGCGACTCGTGAGCCTCACCGGCAGATCGGCTCCCTGAGAGCCAGGACTCATCCAGCCGGCCAGCAGACTGGGTAGCCATTTGATGCGTGGGCTGTTCATGCCGGGGTGCCCTCCTCCTGCTGCAACTCCCGTACGGTCTCCACGAAGACAGCGGCCCGATGAGCGTAATCCTTGAACATGTCCAGGCTGGCACAGGCGGGGGAAAGCAGCACCGCTTCACCCGGCAGGGCCTGCATCGCACACCAGCGCACCGCTTCGGGCAGACTGCCTGCACGGAACTGGATGACCCCGGTCGGCTCCAGTACACGGGCCAGGGTGTCCGCATCCCGGCCGATCAGGGCCACGGCATGCACATGCTGGGCCACGGCAGGGGCCAGCGGCTGAAAGTCCTGTCCTTTGCCGTCACCGCCGAGAATCAGGACCAGCCGACGCTCGACGCCCAGACCCGTGATGGCAGCCAGAGTGGCACCCACATTCGTGCCCTTGCTGTCGTCGATGTATTCCACCTCGCGGACCATTCCGACGGGCTCCACCCGGTGTGGCTCGCCACGGTAGTCTCGCAACGCATGAAGCATGGGGGCCAGTGGCGCACCGGCTGCGGTGGCCAGCGCCAGTGCGGCCAGGGCATTGGCAGCGTTGTGTCTTCCCTTGATGCGGAGCGCTTCGGCGGGCATCAGACGCTGCAGAACCAGCTCACTTTCGACTTCATCAACTCGACTCTTTTGACGGCCGTCTTCCATCGGCAGGGCCCTGACCAACCAGGCCATGCCATTCACGGTGTCCAGGCCCCAGTCTCCTGGCCGCTGAGGGGTTTCGATACCGAAACTGGTGTAAGTCCGCTGCCGCTCCACCCGGGTTCGGTTGCCTTCTCGCACCGTCACCGGGGCTGGCTTCCAGCCGATCACCACGGGATCGTCCCGGTTCAGAATCATCCAGCCGTTCTGACCGAAAACACGCCGTTTGGCTTCAGCATAGGCTTCCATGGTCCCGTGCCAGTCCAGATGGTCCTGGCTGAGGTTGAGCACCGTCGCTGCCGTCGGCTCGAACTGCTTCACACCATCCAGCTGAAAGCTGGACAGTTCCAGCACCCAGGCCTGCGGCCATTGCCCTGTGTCCATGGCCTCGCGGAGTTCGTCCAGCAAGCTGGGACCGATGTTGCCGGCCATCTTGACGGTCCAACCGGCCTCGCGCAGCAAATGGGTGGTCAGTGCGGTGGTGGTCGTCTTGCCATTGGTGCCCGTGATGGCCAGGATGGCCGGCCGGTAGGGCGCTGTCCCACCCACTTCGTCCGTTGACACCGGCTGGGCCAGCGTGTTCAGCGCCTGGGCAAAGAGGTCCAGTTCTCCCACCAGCGGAATACCAGCGGCCTCAGCGGCTCTGGCCAAAGAGGCCATCTGGGCGGGTGCAATCCCCGGGCTACGGCACACCAGGGCCCAGGACGCGCGCGCCAGCAGGGCCTCATCGAATGCCGACTGGAGCCGGATCGCTTGTGGCAGTGCTTGCGCCAGCGTCAACGCATTCGGCGGGGCCGACCGCGTATCGGCCACGGTCACACGTGCGCCGGCCAGCGCACACCAGCGTGCCATGGCCAGCCCGGAGGCACCCAGCCCCAGCACGAGTACATCGCGACCGTTGAGTGGTGGCAGGGGTTGTTTCATCTCAGCTTGAGCGTGGACAGGCCGATGAGACACAACAGCATGGTGATGATCCAGAACCGGACCACCACCTGGGTTTCGCGCCAGCCTGACTTTTCGAAGTGATGGTGCAGTGGCGCCATCTTGAAGAGACGGCGTCCTTCGCCGTACCGGCGCTTGGTGTACTTGAACCAGGTGACCTGCAGCATCACCGACATGGCCGAGGCCACGAAAATACCCCCCATGATGGCCAGCACGATTTCCTGGCGCACGATCACGGCAATCGTTCCCAGGGCTCCTCCCAGTGCCAGCGCACCCACGTCTCCCATGAACACCTGTGCCGGATAGGCGTTGAACCAGAGAAAAGCGAGCCCGGCCCCCGCCATGGCGGCACAGAAGATCAGCACTTCGCCGGTGCCAGGAATGTGTGGCAGCAGGAGGTAGCGGGCAAACACGGCATTGCCGGTGACATACGCAAAAATGCCGAGTGCCGAGCCCACCATGACCACCGGCATGATGGCCAGCCCGTCCAGGCCATCGGTCAGGTTCACGGCGTTGCTCGACCCGACAATCACCAGATAGGTCAACAGCACAAAACCGAACACCCCGAGCGGATAGCTGATTTCCTTGAAGAATGGCACCATCAGACCGGCCTGATCGGGCAGATCCACCCTGAAGCCGGATTGCACCCATTCCAGAAAAAGCCGGAAAACCCGTTCGTTCGATCCTTCGGAAATGGCAAACACCAGGTAGAACGCCGCGAGCAAACCGATGATGGATTGCCAGACATACTTCTCGCGGGATCGCATGCCTTCCGGGTCCTTGTTGACCACCTTGCGCCAGTCATCGACCCAGCCGATGGCGCCAAATCCCAGGGTGACCACCAGAACAATCCAGACGAAACGGTTGCTCCAGTCAAACCACAGCAGGGTCGACAAGGTGATCGCAAACAACACCAGCACACCGCCCATGGTGGGCGTCCCGCTTTTGCTGAGATGGCTCTGCATGGCGTACCCGCGTATGGGTTGGCCGACTTTCAGTTCGGTCAGACGACGGATGAAATACGGCCCGACCGCCACCCCGACCAGCAACGCCGTCATGGCCGCCATGACGGCACGGAAGGTCAGGTACTGGAAGACCCGAAGGAATCCGAATTCAGGGCCCAGGCCCTGAAGCCACAAAGCCAGACTAGGCAGCATGTCTCGCTCCCTCCTGTTGGGTATGGGAGTCGGACAAGGTCAGCACCCGCTGAACCAGTCGCTCCATGCGCATGAATCGGGAACCCTTCACCAGGATGCTGCCGACACCGGGCAACTGGTCCAGGGCATCGGTGACCAGCGATTCAAATGCCGGGTGGTAGTGCAGACGCCCTTGGGCATCTGACACCAGGCCCTTGGATGCCTGAGCCATCCATTCCCCGGTGACCAGCACCCGTTCAATCCCCTGTGACAATGCATGACGCAGCACTTCCTCGTGAAATGCCAGCCCCTGCTCACCCACCTCTCCCATGTCACCCAGCGCCAGCATCCTGGGACCAGGCAGTTCAGCCAGCACATCGATTGCGGCCCGTACCGAGTCGGGATTGGCGTTGTAACTGTCGTCCACCAGCATCCGATCCCGTCCGTGGAACACAAACGGGAGCAGCCTTGAACGGCCCTGTACCGCCTGGAAGGCCTGCAGGCCACTGGCAATCGCTGAGCGTGACACACCGGCGGCCAGCGCAGATGCTGTGGCAGCCAGTGCATTGCGAACGTTGTGTCGACCGGCCACCGACAGGTGCGTCTCGAACGAACCCTCCGGGGTCGAGACGTTCAGTTGCCACCCTCCCTTCGTCCAGCGGGCTTCAGCGTGCACGTCAGCCCCTGCGGCGGCATCACCGAAAGTCAGGATCCGTCGACCCTCGGCCAGTTCATGCCACAGTGCGGAGTAGGTGTCTCCGGCTGGAAAGACCGCCACGCCGTCGGCCTGCATCGAGCCAAAGGCGCTGGCGTTTTCCCTCGCAACGGCCTCCACCGTGGCCATGAATTCCTGGTGTTCTCGCTGGGCGTTGTTCACCAGCACCACGGCGGGTTGCGCCATGGCAGCGAGGCCGGCAATCTCGTCCGGGTGATTCATGCCGAGTTCCACCACAGCCAGCCGGTGTGCGGGAAGCAGGCGAAGCAATGTCAGGGGCACGCCGATATCGTTATTGAAGTTGCCTTGCGTGGCCAGCGTTCCGCCATCGCCCTCTGCTGCGCGCATGATCGATGCGATCATCTGCGTGACAGTGGTCTTGCCATTGCTGCCCGTCACAGCCACCACCGGAAGGTGGAATTGACGGCGCCACAAGGTCGCCAGTTCCCCGAGTGCGGCACGGGTGTCAGGCACCTGGACGCCCGCCAGACCGGCTGCGGCCAGCCCTCGCTCGGCCACCGCCCCGACGGCGCCAGCGGCATGGGCCTGAGCGAGGTAGTCGTGGGCATCGAAGCGCTCCCCCCGAAGGGCCACAAACAGATCACCGGGACGCAGGCTACGCGTATCGGTGTGAACCCGCAGAATGGGCTCACTCACCGCGCCCACCGGCTGGGCTTCGGTGAGCATGCTCAAGAGTTGTACCAAGGTCTTCATGCCTGGCCTCCCTTCTGGCGGTTCCAGCGTTGCTGCAAGGCGAGGCGACCCTGTACCACATCCGAAAACGGACGCTTCTCACCCGCCACCTCCTGGTAGTCCTCGTGACCCTTGCCAGCCAGCAGAATGACATCCCGTGAATCCGCCATGTTCACGGCTTCATGGATGGCTTCTGCACGGTCAGGCTCGACGATCGCACGGACCGGTTCGGTCAGGCCCTGCTGCATCTCCAGCAGGATCTGCATGGGATCTTCGCTGCGAGGGTTGTCGCTGGTCAGCACCAGGCGCGCAGCCTCTCGCTCGGCCGCCGCGGCCATCAGGGGGCGCTTGCCACGATCGCGATCACCGCCGCAGCCCAGCACGCACCACAGACGGCCACCCCGGTGTTCTGCCAGAGGCTGGAGGGCGCGGAGGGCTTTTTCAACGGCATCCGGGGTATGGGCATAGTCCACCAGCACCAGCGGCAGATCGGATGGAGCATCGGTCCAGGCGGCGTGCATCCGTCCTGGCACCGCACTCAAGGCCTGGCTGGCCTCGGCGGCATCGGCCAGAGATACCCCACCCGATCGCAACACAGCGAGCGCGCACAGCAGATTGCTCAGGTTGTAGTCGCCCACAACGGCCAGCGACATGGCAACCCGCTCACCGGAAGGCCACTCCTCGACCACCACTTCGAGTCCCGTGGAGGTCCAGGTCTTCTCGGCAACCCTGAGGTGATTATCGGCTGGTGTGTCTTTCCCTTCCAGTGACACCGTCCACAGTGCCGGGCGGGACTCGCCTGCCGACAGCGATGTCGCGAGTTCGCGACCGTGGGCGTCATCCGTATTCACCACGGCCACCTGCAAGCCATCCCAGCCGAACAACGCCCGCTTGGCCGCCCAGTAGGCTTCCATGGTGCCGTGATAGTCGAGGTGATCCTGGCTCAGATTGGTGAAAACGGCCGTATGCAGATGCACCCCGTTGAGCCGACCTTGTTCAATGCCGATGGATGACGCCTCCATGACCACCGAGGCACACCCCTGGGTCGCAAAGCGCCTCAGAAGGGACTGCAAAGTCGTTGGATCCGGTGTGGTGAAGCCCGTTGGCTCCAGATCGGTGCCCGGCACCCCGGCACCCAGCGTTCCGATCAGCCCCACGGACTCATGAGCGGCCGCCATCCACTGGGCACACCACCAGGCCGTGGAGGTCTTGCCATTGGTGCCGGTCACAGCCACCACCCGCATCTGACGGGAAGGATGGTCACAGAATGCAGCGGCCACCTCACCCGCACGGGCTTTCAGCCCGGTCATGGCTGCGATGCGGGAATCGGCAAATGGCCAGGCCCCCACCCCATCTGCCTCCACCAGACACGCCACTGCACCGGCTTCGAGACTGGCATGGACAAACCGTCGACCGTCCTGCCCACTGCCCGGCCAGGCCACAAAAGCATCTCCCGGACGGATTTGTCGGCTGTCAGAAACCAGACGCAATGCCCCATGGTCCTTGAGCCAGCTTGCGGCCTGGGCGGGGGAGTGAAACGCCTGCATCACAGAGCTTCCTCCACCACCTCAGCCACAATGTGCGGGCGCACACTCATGTCGGGCTGCACTCCCAGCACACGCAAGGTCTGCTGCACCGTGGTACTGAACACTGGAGCGGCCACCACCCCTCCAAAATAGTGCCCGTTGCTGGGTTCATCGATCATCACAGCCACCACCACCCGAGGCAGATCGACGGGCGCGAATCCCACAAAGAAACTCCGGTAGCGGCGAGCGGCATACCCTTTGCCTTCCTGCACCCGGGCGGTTCCAGTCTTGCCCCCCACCGAATACCCCACGGTCTGCGCCCGCTGAGCCGTGCCACCTGGGCCAGTGGCCATTTCCATCATGCGTCTGACGGCCAGCGCATTCGATTCGCTGAACACAGGTACCCCTTTGACCTTCTGATCGGTCCGCAGCAGCGTCACCGGCACCAGTTCACCATCTCTGGCAAACACCGTGTAAGACTGCGCCAGCTGAAACAGGGAGGTCGACAAACCATACCCGTAGCTCATCGTGGCCTGCTCCACTGGCCGCCAGGTCTTGTAGGCCCTGAGCCGACCGCTGACCGCACCTGGAAACGGCACCTGTGGTTTCTGGCCAAACCCCGCCTGGGTGTAGAGTTCCCACATGTCCCTGGGCGGCATCTGCATGGCCAGCCGGACGGTACCCACGTTGCTCGACTTCTGGATGACTTCGTTGACCGTCATCGACCCATATGACCTGACATCGGAGATCGTGAATCCGCCCATGGACATGCGACCGTTGCCGGTATCGACCACGGTTTCGGGTTGTGCCAATCCGCGCTCCAGCGCCAGGGCCGCAATGAAGGGTTTGACGGTGGAGCCCGGCTCGAACGTGTCGGTCAGCGCACGATTGCGCAGTTGCTCACCGGTGAGATTGCGCCGCTTGTTGGGGTTGTAGCTGGGATAGTTGGCCAGGGCCAGCACTTCACCGGTCAGGGCATCCAGCACGACAATGCTGCCCCCTCTGGCCTTGTGCTCGCTCACTGCATCCCGAAGACGTTCATAGGCAAAAAACTGGATCTTGCTGTCGATCGAAAGCTGGATATCGCGGCCATCCACCGGCGGAATGGCCTCACGCACGTCCTCGATGACACGACCCAGACGGTCGCGAATCACGCGACGAGAGCCCGGCCGCCCGGACAACTGGCTGTTGAACGCCAGTTCAATGCCTTCCTGCCCCACATCTTCGACGTTGGTGAATCCGACCACGTGCGCAGCCGCTTCACCCTCGGGGTACTGACGCTTGTATTCCTTGCGCAGATGCACCCCCTTGATGCCCAGCTCCCGCACCTTCAGGGCAATCGGCTCGTCCACCTGACGCCTCACCCACACAAAGGTCGGGTGACTGTCGAGCCGGCGATTCAGTTCGGCGAGAGGAATGTCCAGCAACCGGGCCATCTCGGGCAGCTTCGGGTGCGTCCGATCGATGTCTTCCGGTATCGCCCAGACGCTTTGTGCCACCACGCTGGTTGCGAGAATCAGGCCATTGCGGTCGAGCACCCGCCCCCGGTTGGCCGGGAGTTCGAGCGTACGGGCAAAGCGCACTTCACCCTGGCGCTGGTAGAACTCATTGCCAAACACCTGCACCCAGGCGGCACGTCCGGCCAGCGCCAGAAACGCCAGCGCAAAGCCCGCCACGATCAGCCGACTGCGCCACACCGGCGTGGCGCTGGTCAGCAGCGGGCTGGAGCCGTAGTTGATGCCGCGCTTCATCGGCCAGCCCCGTTTGCGTGCACCGGACCCAGCAAACGCTGGACCTGTCCTGACGAAGCGCCATCGGCCCCACCCTGCGCGGGCAGGGCCACGTATTCGGTGATGCCCGGGTGAGCAGGGCGCATCTGCAGCTGGCGGCTGGCCAGTTGCTGCACCCGGGCCGGCGTGGCCTGGGCGCGTTTTTGCACGATCAGTTGCTCGTGGTCCGCCGCCAGCCGGTCGCCCACGGCGCGCGCACGTTCCATGGCCACGTAAAGGCGGCGCGATTCGTATTGCAGATGGACCAGGTAGAAGGCACTGATCAGCACCGCGAGCAACAGCACCAGGTTGAGCCGGATCATGCCTGGCCCTCCAGCTCGGCTGCCGTGCGTCGCGCCATCCGCATCACGGCGCTGCGAGCACGCGGATTGCCAGCAACCTCATGCTCCGAAGGCATGAAACGCGAAACGGCCTCCAGTGCCATGGGCTTGGGCAGCGCAAAGGGAGCCCGCCTGTCGTACACCGCCCTGGCATGCTGGGCCATGAACTGCTTGGTGATGCGGTCTTCCAGCGAATGAAAGCTGATCACCACCAGCCAGCCTCCGGGCCTGAGCACCCGCAGACTGCCATTCAGCGCTTGTTGCAGCTCTTCAAGCTCGGCGTTGATGAAAATCCGAAAAGCCTGAAATGTGCGCGTTGCAGGGTCCTTGCCCGGCTCGCGGGTTTTGACCGCGCCAGCCACGACTTCGGCCAGCTCGGCGGTGGTTCGAACAGGGCCCCGTTCCTGTCGGCGACGATCAATCGCCTTTGCAATCGATTGAGCAAACCGTTCTTCGCCGTATTCACGTATCACCTCCGCCATCTGGGAAATGTCGGCATCGGCCAGCCACTCGGCCACGCTCATGCCCCGCGTGGGATCCATGCGCATGTCCAGCGGTCCGTCGTGCCGGAAGGAAAAGCCCCGGGTGGGGTCGTCGATCTGGGGTGAACTGACCCCCAGGTCCATGAGGATGCCGTCGGCACTGGAAGGCGGGAATTCGCCCAATGCCTGGAACCCCTCGTGACGCACGGTCAGTCGCGCATCAGAAGCCGCCAGCGCCTGCGCCACCGCAACGGCCTGCGGGTCCTTGTCAAAAACCGTCAGCCGGCCCGCTGCGGACAATCGGGACAGGATCAGGCGCGAATGCCCCCCGCGCCCGAAAGTGGCATCGATGTAGTGACCGTCGGGTTGGATCTGAAGGGCGTCGACCGCTTCATTCAACAAGACGGTGCAGTGTGTGTAGGACGCTTGCACCGCCGGGCCTCAGAAAGAAAAGTCCTTGAGGGCATCGGGCAGTTCGCCCCGCATGGCCTCCGCTTCCTGGGCGGCATAGGCCTCTGCATCCCAGAGTTCAAAGTGGTTGCCCATGCCCAGCAGCACAGCCTCCTTGGTGAGGCCCGCAGCCGCTCGCAGCTCAGGGGAAATCAGCACACGGCCATTGGCATCCATTTCGCAATCCATGGCATTGCCCAGGAAGATCCGCTTCCACCACTGCGCCGACATCGGCAGGGCCGCGATACGCTCTCGAAACCTCTCCCACTCGTTGCGCGGGAACACCATGAGACAACCGTGCGGGTGCTTGGTGACGGTGAGCTGGCTGCCGGCCGTGGCACTCAGGACGTCACGATGCCGGGTTGGCACAGAGAGCCGACCCTTGGCATCGAGACTGAGAGAGGAGGCGCCTTGGAACACGGGAATCAAACCTTAAAACCCACTTTTCACCACTAAATGACACTTTTTTCCACTGTATCACCAAATGACGCCCGCGAACAATCCCGACAAGGATTTTTTTAATGAAATCAATGACTTAGAATCTAAATTGAAGACCAAAAACGCATGAAAATCCTCAGCAAATGAAGGACTTAGACAGCACTATGGAAGTGCTTTCTTAAAAATCAAAAGTGGGGAGAAAGGCGTCGGCCCCGACGGGACCGAGGCACCGGATCAGTGACGAGAGTCACCCGATTCGGGCCACCAGGAAGCCGAAGATTCAGACTCATCCGAGTCCGAATCTGGCGTGAGTTGCTGACTCAGCGCCCTGTTCATGTTCGCAAACAGTTGAATCTTGCGATTCGCATCGCGCAGGTGGTCTGCCAGACGCTTGGCAATCGCCAGCAGCAGACGAACCCCCACCACGGGATGCTCGTGAATCAGACGCAGGAAGGCATCCCGTCTGAGTTCGGCGGCCAGAATGTCGGTATGGGCCACGCAACTCGCTGATCGGGGCGCACCGTCCAGCAAACTCATTTCGCCAATCAGGCTACCAGGGCCCATGAGCCTGACCACCAGGTCGTCGCTGCCTGCCGACTGATGGTTTTCAACACTGAGTTCTCCATCCAGAATCAGCAGCATGTGATCGCAGTCAAGCACATCGCCTTCGCGAAAGAAAACCGTCCCGGCCTCAATCAGGCGAGGTTGCATGTAGCCGACCACGCTGGAAGCATCCTGAAGGCTCAGCACATCCAACGCAGAAGGCGTGATCAGCAGTTGAGCCGCTCTTTCGCGAAGATCTTGAAAATCCTGAAACACGTGTCGGGGCAGTAGGAAAGTGTGCTCAAGTATAAGCACCCGAGATCGTCAAAGCGGCATGAGCTTCAGCGGCGGCGAAGCTCAAGCACCTCATAGGTCACCGCAGCGCGCGGTGCCGGGAATTCGATCCGCAACCGGTTTTCCCGGTGACTCACGGCGATGGCCAGCTGATGGCCGCGTTCACTGACAAACCACAGCTGACGGTCGTCATGAGGCAGCAACTGGCCTCGAATCCGCCTCTGACCGATGGGCGCATCGATGAGCCAGGCGCCTGCCTTCTCGGTGATGGTGCAACTTTTCCATTCCTGAATCTCCACCGGCGTGCGTGGGGAGAGACGAACCAGGCGACATTTCCATCCCCCGTGAAAGTCTTCGCCCAGCCACACGCGAGGGTGACCATCGAACACATGCGCCAGTTCGTCCAGCGCCTCGGGCGCAGCATGCAGGTTGGCATGGGAAACCGCCTGGGCTCTAAGGGTTTCCCATTGCGCCAGTTTCTCCTGCTTGACTGGAGGCAACAACGGGACATCATGGGCGGACTGAGCCCAAGACGAAGCCGAGATGATCGCGGCCAGGCCCAGGGCCCATCTGAGATATCGGGGCATCGTGATCCTCCTCTCGAAAGATGGCGACGTTCATACTTCCAGAGCCACCATGGCATAAAGCGGCGAGCCCGTCCAGGGCAGCCACGTCGCTTCGGTGGCCCAGCCCAACCAGCCATAACACTCTGACGCACTGCGCATGGCAGCGAGCTTGAGACGAGGATGCAATCGCAAAAGTTCTCCGGTGTCTCGCAAACCCCAATAAAACTCGGCGCCCGTGGCACCCACGCTGATGCTGTGACGGGCCTGCCCCACACCCACATGCGAAATGGCATCGAATACCAATTGCGAACCCGAAGGCGCCCGTTCGGCAAACGTCCGGAGGATCCGGTGAACCTGATCCGGCTGAAAGTACATCAGCACCCCTTCGCACACGACAAAAACCGGACCATTCACAGACCCTTGGAACTCCACCATCCGATCCCACCAGTCGTGCGCCGAGATATCGATCACCCGGTTGACTCGGCGGTTGATCGACTCGGGCAGCAATTGCTCTCTCAACTGCCACACGGGGTACAGATCGGCATCGATCCAGCGATTGCGCCCGTTATCGAGCCACTGAAAATGATGAGACAGTCCGCACCCCAGAGACCAGCCTGTGGCATCGGCGTGGCGGGAGAAGAAGGCCTGAGCCCAGGCCTTGAGCACTCGGGTGCGCCAGAGCACATTCAACACCGCCACGCGATCACCCAGATAAGAGGCCACTGGCGCCTGCAGGCAGTCCAGCAGGTCAGCGGCCACGCGGTCGCCACAATCCAGCCAGGGAAAGAGGCGGGCGCCATGGGCCCTGGCGGCCAATGGGATCAGCAAGGTACTGGGAACTGTCGGAAGTTGCGCCTGACGAACGGCGCATCCCGCCGAGATCTCGCCGGGTGGGCAATGCGTGCGCCCGCAAGGTCTGAGCATGAGTTCCATCATCGTGACAGGATCGACACCAGCGCAACAACGAGGTTCCACACCCATGCACGGCCCCCTGCTCGCCATGAACAGGAGCTTATCCGGCGTGTCACAACAGTGACAGCGGGTTAACCCCGCCGAAGTCACAAGATGTAGCGAGACAGGTCTTCGTTCTGGCTCAGTGCACCGAGTCGGGCGTCAACATAAGCCCCGTCCACGTTGACGGTCTGACCGCTGAGTCTGGCCGCATCGAAACTCACTTCGTCCAGCAGGTGCTCCATGACCGTGGACAGACGGCGCGCGCCGATGTTTTCGGTGCGTTCGTTCACGTCGTGGGCAATCTCCGCCAGGCGGGTGATGCCCTCGGGGGTGAACGTGACGGTCACGCCTTCGGTGGCGAGCAGCGCCTGGTACTGGCGCACCAGGCTGGCGTGCGTCTGCGTGAGGATGGCCTCGAAGTCGGCCACCGACAGCGACTGAAGCTCCACCCGAATCGGGAAACGCCCCTGCAACTCGGGAATCAGGTCACTGGGCTTGCTCAGGTGGAAGGCCCCGCTGGCGATGAACAGGATGTGATCGGTCTTGATGGGACCGTATTTGGTAGAGACGGTGGTGCCTTCCACCAGCGGCAGCAGATCGCGTTGCACCCCTTGGCGAGACACTTCGCCGGTATTCTGCCCTTCGCTGCGGCTGGTCACCTTGTCGATCTCGTCGATGAAGACGATGCCGTTCTGCTCGGCGTTGTGGATGGCCTGGAGCTTGATCTCTTCCTCGTTCACGAGCTTGGCGGCCTCCTCGTCGATCAGCAACTGGCGCGCCTCAACAATCCTGAGCTTGCGCGTCTTGCGCTTCGCGCCCCCGAGTTGCGAGAACATGCCGCGCAGCTGTTCGGCCATCTCCTCCATGCCGGGCGGGGTCATCACCTCCAGCTGGGGCTGCAGGGCCGAGACCTCGATCTCGATGTCCTTGTCGTCCAGCAGGCCTTCGCGGAGCTTCTTGCGAAACACCTGGCGAGCGGTGCTGTCGCGGTCCACTTCGCCATCCCCAAGGCGAGGCGGTGGAATCAGCGCGTCCAGGATGCGGTCTTCGGCGGCGTCCTCGGCGCGGACCCTCACCTTGGCGGCAGCCTGTTCGCGCGTCTGCTTCACCGCCATGTCCACCAGGTCACGGACAATGCTGTCCACATCCTTGCCGACGTAGCCGACTTCGGTGAACTTGGTGGCTTCGACCTTGATGAAGGGCGCGTTCGCCAGCCTGGCCAGACGGCGCGCGATCTCGGTCTTGCCCACGCCCGTCGGGCCGATCATCAGGATGTTCTTGGGCGTGATTTCAGGGCGCAGCTTGTCGTCCACCTGCTGGCGGCGCCAGCGATTGCGCAAGGCGATGGCCACGGCGCGCTTGGCCTGGTGCTGGCCGATGATGTGGGCGTCCAGCTCGGAGACGATTTCCTGGGGGGTCATGGCAGACGACATGGCTTACAGGACCTCGATGGTGTGGTTCATGTTGGTGTAGATGCACAATTCCCCCGCGACAGACAGGGATTGGCGCACGATGGTTTCGGCGTCGAGCTCGGTGTGGTCCACCAGGGCCTTGGCGGCGGCCTGTGCGTAGGCGCCACCGGAACCGATGGCCACGATGCCGTGCTCGGGCTCCAGCACATCGCCGTTGCCGGTGATGATCAGGCTGGCGGTCTTGTCAGCCACGGCCAGCATGGCCTCCAGGCGGCGGAGCACCCGGTCGGTTCGCCAGTCCTTGGTGAGTTCGATGGCGGCCCGCACCAGATGGCCCTGGTGTTTTTCCAGTTTGGCCTCGAAGCGCTCGAACAGCGTGAAGGCATCGGCCGTGGCGCCCGCAAACCCGGCCAGCACCTGGCCATGGTAGAGCTTGCGCACCTTGCGGGCGGTGCCCTTGATGACGATGGTGCCGAGCGTGACCTGGCCGTCGCCGCCAATGGCCACCTGCACACCCTGCGGCGTGACACGGCGCACACAGACGATGGTGGTGCCGTAAAAGAGAGATGAATCCTTGTGTTCCATGTTCAGTATTGTCGCAGGCGTACCGTCACTGCCTCGTCAATACCGACCACATGGAAAAACGCCGCCACCAGCCGGCTCACCCCTCGCAATTCCACCTGCGTACCCCGCGACATGGCAGCCATGAGCCACTGCAGTATCGTTCCCGCCGCCGTGAAATCCACCCGCATGAGGAACTGGCAATCGATCACGAAAATCTTGTCTGGCGAGTGCGTTGACAGCGCCAGATCCATGGCCGCAATGGCTTCAGGCATGTCACCGGTCAGTTGCCCAGAGAGACGCACCGAGGCACCCGAGACGGCAGGCAGGGTGGTCGGCCATTCGGAGGAAATCTGGGTTTGAGCAGCCGGAAACTGGCTCTCGCTGCCATGAATGGTGGGCATCAGCGAAGGCCACTCCAGCACAGGCGGACCCCCCATCTGACTGTGCAACATTGGTGGGGTGTCGGCTCTCTCGATGGCGGGTGGCGGCGCCGGCATGCTGTCAACCACTTCGAAGCGGCACAGGGGCTCCACCCATTCGGGTGGCATGACACCGTAGGTGACACAATAATCCAGAGCGACCAGATCGAATTCTTCACGGCGATGCATGGCCCGCAGCATCGCAAGGCGCAACAGCCACCAGACCTGCCCGTTTTCGCGACGGCCCGACGGGGTGCTGGCTTTGAGACGCCGGCGCAGGACGGCCGCCCCCTTAAAGTTCAATCGCAGTGGTCGGACGTGCCACCGGCTGACCTCTGCGAGCAGTGCGCTGGCGGCGGCCGGCTCAGCCGAGAGCAAGCCGGTCCAGTCCAGCCATTTGACCATCGCCGGTTCTGCCATCAGACGAGACAGGCTTTCCACTGCGGCGGTGTCCAGAAACGGGGGGCAGATCCAGATGGACGAGTGCAGGCTGACGGACTGCTTCGAGACCGCCTCAGCGGAGCTGGATGGGGCGTCGACATCGGTGGGCCACCTTGGCACCGGTACGCCAAAACGAACAGCAAACTCGGCCGCAAACTCCTCGAATGCCTCGAAGTTCTGACGCGCATGCAAGAGATCCAGCAAGGCCAGCCCGGCCATCCTGGCCGTCGGCGACAGCGGCTCCTGAACCATCAGGGTTCTCAGACCCTGTTCGGCGGCATCGTATTCGCCGTTGGCAAAACGCACAGCGGCCTCCGAAATGCCAGGGTGAGCCAGCACCTCGTCGGGTTCGCCGCTTGCATTGGGATCGTGCGTCAGCACGTCAAGCGCGGTACCGCCAGGGGCATTGCGTGCGCCCAGGTGGGCGGGTTGCGTGACCCCGCCGTCGAATCGTGCAGGGACCGTGGCACCACCAATGCGCAATCCTTCACCCTCACCCGACGGTCGCCGGCGCAACCAGTGCTTCGACATCTGCTCCTCGATGAGGGCGATCTGCTCGATGGTCCGGCTTTTGGCAGCATCGGGCCCGTTGGATGAAGGCAGGTGAAGGGCTGAAACCGGCCCCACTGAAGGAGCGCCCGAGGAAACTTGCCCCTGGGTCGCCCGCTCGTCCGAATGACGACGGACCTGCATGACTTCACGCAGGTGATTGAGTTCGTTGTGACGGACCTTGTCGTTGCGACGCTTGCGCTGGATGGCGGCCTTGAGCGCTTCTCGCTCCGCATCCAGCCCCTGTGCGCGCTGATCCAGGTCGGACCAGTCGACTGTCGGATGGCGAACGAACTTCGCCATCTTGGACAGCAACCCCCCTGATCCGGATTCGTCCTTGCTCATGGATGGATCCCCCCCGGCATGATCATGGTGATGGGAGGGGGGTTCGACAGGTCAGTCCCCGAAGAGCTTCTGTTTCAGCTCCCGGCGCTGCTGAGCCTCGATGGAGAGGCTGGCTGTAGGACGCGCCAGCAAGCGACCCACCCCGATCGGCTCTCCGGTCTCGTCGCAGTAACCATAATCGCCTGCATCGATACGGGCAATCGATTGCTCGATTTTTTTCAGAAGCTTGCGCTCGCGATCGCGGGTTCGCAGTTCCAGTGCGTGCTCTTCTTCGATCGTGGCGCGGTCGGCGGGATCAGGCACCACCACGGTTTCCTCTCGCAGGTGCTCGGTGGTCTCGCCGGCATTGATGAGGATGTCCTGCTTGAGTTGCTGCAGCTTGCGCCTGAAGTAGGCGAGTTGCACATCATTCATGTATTCGGTGTCTGGCATGGCCAGCACGTCGGCATCGGTCAGTTGCTCGATCGGGCGGGTTTTCCAGTGATGGGCCAGTTTCGGATCTTTCTTGAGGATGGCGGGTGAAATCGGGGTCATCTCTCGTTGTTTGGACGGGGTGAAGGTCGCCTTCGCTGCACCCGGGTCATGAGAGGGCGACACCACCTGGCTCATCTGGGCCTGCATCGCGGCCTGGGTGGCACGCTTGCTGACCGAAGGCACCTTGATCTCGGTGCCCGCCTTCAGCACCGGGGCTTCGGGCGTGGCTTCTGGCTTTTCAGCGGCTTTCGACCGGACGGTTTTCTTGCCTGCGGCCGATGCCGAAGCGGACTTGGCGGTGTCTTTCACGACAGTACTCCTCACTGGGGCTGCAGCTACAGCCAGGGTGGATTCCGATGCATCGATCTTGCTTGAAGTTATCGTGGGTTGCAAGGCGGTAGGGAATTCAGACGCGGCCGATTGTACGTCTTCGGGATGCTCAACCGTTTCCGGCTTGAATGGCCAGTTGGACCGGACTGAAAGTGACCACATGGAAATACCCCTGAAAAAACAACCGACCAGTCAGGCCAGCGACTGCTCAAGACCCTGAACCAGGATGTCTCGGGGCAGATCGATGCCGATGAACACCATTTTGCTCTGCCTGGGTTCATCCGGTTTCCATTCGGGCCCCAGATCGCTGCCCATGAGCTGATGCACCCCCTGAAAGATCACCTTGCGATCGGTGCCCTGCATGTACAGCACCCCCTTGTATCGAAGCATCTTGGGGCCATACACCTGAACGATGGCACCCAGAAAATCTTCAAGCCTGGCGGGATCGAAGGGACGGTCGGCCCGATAGACAAAGCTTTTCACATCATCGTCATGGTGATGATGATGCCCATGCGCATGCTGGTGAGACGGGTGGTCGCAGTGCTCGCCGTGCTCATGATCGTCATGGTGATGATGGTGATGTTCGTGGTCATCGTGATCATCGGCCTTGAGGAAATCGGGATCGATGTCCAGCTTGGCATTCAGGTTGAACCCCCTGAGATCCAGCACCTTGCTGACAGGGACCTGCCCGAAATGAGCCTTCTCGATCGGTGCACGAGGATTCATGTGCTTGAGCCGATGCAACAGCGCTTCCACCGATTCGTCATCGACCAGATCCGATTTGCTGATGAAGATCTGATCGGCAAACCCGACCTGACGACGTGCCTCCTGGCGATCATTGAGTTGCTGGGCGGCGTGCACGGCGTCCACCAGGGTGATGATGGAATCCAGCAGGTAGCTTTCGGCCACCTCGTCCATGAAAAAGGTCTGGGCCACCGGACCCGGGTCGGCCACGCCGGTGGTCTCGATCACGACCCGTTCGAAATCGAGTTCGCCCTTGCGCTTTCTGGCGGCCAGGGTGGCCAGGGTGCCGCGAAGATCTTCCCGAATGGTGCAACAGATGCACCCATTGCTCATCTGGATGATCTGCTCCTCGGTGTCAGCCACCAGGATGTCGTTGTCGATGTTCTCTTCGCCGAACTCGTTTTCAATGACGGCGATTTTCTGACCATGGGTTTCGGTCAGGACGCGTTTGAGCAGGGTGGTCTTGCCGGAGCCGAGGAATCCGGTCAGGATGGTGGCAGGGATGAGGGGCATGGCATTCAACGGTTGAGATCGATTCAGGATCGTCAAGGATCCTTGATGACAGTGTAGGGCAAGCGTCAAGCCTGCCCATGGTCAACGTCCGCTGAACCGGCGCCCCGGAAGGTTCACGGCCGGAGATACACGTAACCTTCCTTGGCCTGCAGACGAGCCACCTCCGCCACGCCCGACGGCACGATGCGCGACTCCATCACCATCTTGGAGGGTTCCAGTTTCCGCGCCACCAGGGTGTTGTTGCAGACACGGAACTCCACACCTTTGGAGGCGAGGTCGGAAATGACCCCTGCAAACGGTTGCTCCATCTGGTTGGCGGCGCCTTCGATGAGAAAGTCGATACCGAGTCCATGGGTGACCACCACGATCTTGGCCGTGGGGTCGGCGGCGAGATGGTTGCGGATGTTGTTCAGCCCTCTGGAAGCCTGAGGAATGCCTTCGCTCATGTGATACACCACCTTCACCGGTTCGGAAGCATGCACCGAGACACTGAAGAAAAGGCCCACCAGCAGCGACTGGATCAGCAGAAACAGGGACTTCATGCGCAACTCCTTAATGAATGAATGTCGGGATTGTCAACCGATCGGGTGAGAACACCCCCCTGGGGTTTCCCTAGGTCTGGCTGCCAGGCTTCAGCGCTTGCGTGCGCGGGGATGCGCCGCCTCGTAGACCTGGGCGAGGTGCTGGAAATCCAGTCTTGTGTAGACCTGCGTGGTGCCGATGCTGGCATGACCGAGCAGCTCCTGAACGGCCCTGAGGTCGCCACTCGACTGCAGCAGGTGAGAGGCAAAACTGTGCCTGAGCATGTGGGGGTGAACCCCCATCGGTATGCCGGCCCGCTGAGCCAGCGCCCGGAGTCGCTGACGGGCCACCTGGGGGGTGAGCCTTGCGCCTCTTGCCCCCAGAAACATCGCCGGTGATGCGATGTCTGCCAAATCCCGGGCACGTGTCTCCAGCCAGGCGGTCAGCGCCTCACGGGCGGCCGAGCCCAGGGGAACGGTTCGCCACTTGCCGCCTTTGCCCAGCACATGGACATCGCTGCCCGCTCCATCGATCCAGCCCCGACAGACAGGCGAGTGCCTGACATCCAGATCCAGCAATTCGGCGATGCGCAGACCACATCCATACAGGAGTTCCACGAGACAGCGATCCTGGACCTGCTGCCAGTCGGGGGCATCGGCTTGAGGGGGGGGCTGAAACGACGCGATCCTGACCGCATCCTCGACCCCCAGTGCCTTGGGAAGTGGTTTGGCCGCTCGCGGGGCCCTGACGCCCTGCACGGGATGCCGTGACACAGCGCCCTGACGGCCCAGCCACGTGTAGAAGCCTCTCCAGGTCGAGAGCACCAGGGCGATGCCCCGGGGGTGCCGTCGGGCAGCCCTCAGTTGCGCCACCCATTGCCGGACGTGACCCTCGGTCACCTCGCTCCATGCCAGCCTGGCCTGCGCACAACGATCAGACAGGTCCTGGAGGTGCGTGGCATACAGTGACTGCGTCCGCTCTGCCAGCCGTTTCTCGACCCGGATGTGGGTGAGGTAGCGGTCGACCCAGGACTGGTCAGGCGAGGTGCTCATCGCCCCCAGTCGATCCGGGCAGCAAGCGAGTCAGCGCCGCGGCTGCCAGTTCAGCGATGCGCTGGAGGAACTCGGTCCCCATCTGGGCATGGAATCGTCGGGGGTCTTCGGATGCCAGCACGAGCAACCCGAATGCCTGCTCATCCCGGCTTGCCCGCAGTGACATGAGGGCCACCGATGCCGCACGGGCAGGCTCGGGGAGCCAGCTGGCTGCCTCGAGTCCGGGGTTGGGCCCGCAGTAAGGTAGCGTCAGCGTTTCGGCAAACGCCCTGGCATCGGGACTGACCCCTTGCGTGAACGGGGCCTCAGCCCAGTCGGGTGGCAGATCCCAGAGCCGGATCGCGGCCTGCGGCAAGCCGAATTCGGCACAGAGGCCTTGCACCACGGCATCGGGAATCTGATCGGGCGCCTGGACGAGAAACAGGCTGCGCGTCCAGCGGTGCAGGTGGTCGGCGATCACCACGTTTTCCTGCCCGTGACGAATCATGTCAGCGGCCTTGAGTTCGAGATGTCGAATTTTTTCGCGAAGCATCTCGGCCTGACGTTCCTGCAGGCTGACCGCACGCTGGCCATGCGGGCTGGTGAGCTGCACGCTGGACAGGACCTCGGCGTGTCGCTCGAAAAAACCAGGGGTGTTCACCAGAAACTGGGCGATGTCGTCTTCGGTGATGGGCGGAAGGGTGGTGCTGGAATCCAAGGCGGTCTCCGGAGGGGTTCGATGATTCAGTTCAGATCGGGCACGTCGATGATGCCCTCGAATACCGGTTCGGCGGGGCCCGTCATCTGGACGGACGCATCCAGTCCGGATGCGCCATGCCAGCTCACGGTGAGCACCCCGCCAGGCAGATGCACATCGACGGAGTCGTCGAGCCAGCCGTGGCGTATGCCGGCCACCACCGCCGCACAGGCACCCGTTCCACACGCCAGCGTTTCGCCCACGCCTCGTTCGAACACCCGCAGACGGATCTGCCCGCGATCGATCACCTGCATGAAGCCGGCGTTCACCCGGCGAGGGAACTGGGCGTGACTTTCGAGCAGCGGCCCCCATTCCTGCACAGGGGCGGCATCGACGTCATCAACCCGCAACACCGCATGGGGATTGCCCATCGACAGCACCGAGACCGGTGCCTCCACGGTCTTGTCGAGCCATTGCAGCGGCAGTGGCCAGACTTCCCAGGCGCCCGCAAATCGGGGGGTACTCCCGCTGGGGTCAAAAGGAATGCGTGGCAACTCGAACACCGGAGGCCCCATATCCACCGTCACACGGCCATCGGGTGTGAGCGTGAGTAGCATGTCGCCATTCTGAACCCTCACCCGGACTTCCCGCTTGGGCGTGAGCCCACGGTCGTGAACGAAACGGACGAAACAGCGCGCCCCGTTGCCGCAGTTCTCCACCTCGCCCCCATCGGCGTTGTGGATCACGTATTCGAAGTCAACACCAGGATCTGGCGCGGCACGCACACTGAGAATCTGGTCGGCGCCCACCCCGAAGTGGCGGTCGGCCAGAAACCGGTACTGGGCAGGCGTGAGGTTCAGCCGGGCCGATGTCTCGTCGAGCACGACGAAATCGTTGCCCGCGCCCTGCATTTTGGTGAAGGCAATGCGCATGCCCGCATTATCGGGCAGGGTTCGTCATTTCAACGAGCCGGCTCGGCCATGAAAATCTCGACACGCCGGTTACGGGCACGCCCTTCGGCCGTGCTGTTGGTGGCCAAGGGTTCACGGGCGCCCCGGCCATCGATCGCGATCGACGCCATGGGCACGCCGCGAGCGGTCAGGTAGTCCCGGACACTGGCTGCCCGGTTGATGGACAACGGATTGTTGATGGCATCGGAACCGGTGCTGTCGGTGTGGCCGATGATCCGGACGCGAGCCTCGGGATTGCGAACCATGCCTTGGGCAAAGGTGTCAAGAATGGGACGAAAATTGGGCTGGATGTCGGCCCGACCCACGGCGAACGACACATCACTCGGGATGTTGAGCTTGAGTTGGTTGTCGGCCGTCTGAGTGACCTCGACACCGGTGCCACGAGTGGATTGCTCCATCTGGCGTTTCTGCTCCTCCATCCGCGTGGACCAGATGTGACCACCGACCGCCCCGACACCGGCACCGATGGCGGCTCCCCGTAAGGCGCCGTCCCCTCCGTCCGTCATGGCCCCCAGCACAGCCCCGGCCGCTGCCCCGATGGCGGCTCCTCGAGCGGTGCCTCGCTGCTGCTCTTCGGACATGTTGGCGCAACCGGTGGCGGCAAGGGCAGCCATCAGCGCGGTGATGACGAGGGCAGTACGCATGGGATTCTCCTGAATGTCTGTCAAAAATGATTATGCACCCGCACCCCCCGAATGGGACATGAACGGCATGGATGGTTACAGACGATTACCATTGTCACAATGGCTGATTCGCACAGCCCGGAGAGACACGCATGGTTCGCCCATCCCAGTTGCTGCACGCCCCTCATCAACCCGCCCCCTTGCGGCCAGCCGCCACCGTCCTGCTGCTTCGCGATTCGGCCACGGGTGGCATCGAGGTATTGATGACACGGCGCTCAGCCCAGGCCAGCTTTGCGCCCGGTGCCTATGTGTTCCCTGGTGGCACCCTGGATGCCGCCGACCTGGCGGCCGCCGAGGGCCTGGCGGCTCGACCCGGGCAGACGGTGGCGCAGATTCATGAAGCAATGGCCGCCATCCGGGAAAGCTTCGAGGAACTGGGTGTGCTGCTGGCCCGTGACCCCAAGGGGCAATGGGTCACCGCCGAACAGGTATCGGCGATGGACCGAAGCGCCCCGCTGTGGCCCCAGTGTCTGGCGATGGGACTGCAACCGGCTGTGCCAGAGCTGTACGTGCTGGCCCGCTGGATCACCGATCGCGATCTGCCCCGGCGTTTCGATGTGCCTTTTCTGGTGGCCCGGATGCCGGACGGGCAGTCACCCGAGGCCGATGACCACGAGCAGTTTGAACCCGAGTGGGTACAGCCTGCTGATGCCCTGGCGCGATACGAGGCGGGCCGGTTCTTCATGGTTTACCCGACCATCCGGACGCTGGAGCGGCTGACCGCCTTTCCATCGGTCGAGGCCTTGCTGGAAGCCTGTGCGGCGAACGAATCGCCCTTGTGGGTCAGTTGCCCACGCGCTGGCTGGTTGGCGGGGAAAGAAGCCCGCTACATGGAACACGAAGCCCCATTTGGCGAACTGGAACTGACCTGCCCCGATGGCCAGATGGCACACCACCTGGACTGGCAGAGTCAACACCCGGTGTCCCTGCTCAAAAACGTTCAGCGGCTGACCGCACCCAACCCTGGCTTCATGACCGGCCCTGGGACCAACAGCTATCTGGTCGGCGATCCTGTCACCGGCCACATCGCGATCGATCCGGGACCCGACGATCCCGTGCATCTGGAACGCCTCTGGCGGGCGGCGGGAGGCGATATCCGTTACATTGTCTGCACCCATTCCCACCCCGATCACGCCCCCGGCGCAGGTCCCCTGCAACGCCTGTGCATGGAACAGGGCAAACCCCCTCCCCCCATCCTGGGTCTGCCAAGCGCCTCCACGGCTCGCGCCAACAGCCAGTTCTTTCCAGACCGCTCACTCAGCGACGGCGAAACGCTGACCCTGCATCGCACGGATGGGGCGTTGGCCCACACCCTCCAGGCGATCCACACGCCGGGTCACGCCGCCAACCACCTCTGCCTGATCCTGCTGGAAGACGGGCTGCTGTTCAGCGGAGACCACATTCTGAATGGCAGCACCACGGTGATCGACCCGCCCGATGGGAACATGGATGCCTATCTCGCGTCACTGGACCGGCTGACTGACGCCTGCGAGCAACACGGCATCCGTTTCATCCTGCCGGCCCATGGGTATGTGCTGGGCGAGGCCCGATCGGCGATTTCGAAGCTGAAGCAGCACCGCCTCCATCGGGAAGCCAAGGTTGCATCGGCCATCCGGGCCTTGCCCGGTGGCACGCATGACGACTGGGTGAAGCTGGCCTACGACGATGTCCCTGAGCGGCTCTGGCCCGTGGCCAAGCGGTCGATGCTGGCCCACGTGGAACGGCTGCAGAGCCTGGGCGGGTTCAACCCCTGACCAGGGTTTCCCGATCGGGATTCAGCCGCTTCCAGGGCTGCTCGCGGTTCCATCGTGCCAGCCAGGCGGCCATCTGATCGGCTGGCATCGGTTCGGCCACCCCAAAACCCTGGACCAGATGGCAATCCAGGGCCTGCAAGGCGGCCGCATGGGCCCAGGTCTCGACCCCTTCGGCCAGCACCGGCCGGTCAAAGGCATGCGCCAGATAAGCGACGCTTTCCACGATCCGGAGGTCGCTGGTGTGATCCAGCATGTTGATCACGAAGCCCTTGTCGATCTTGATCTTGTCGAGCGGGAGGGTGCGGAAATAGGCCAGCGAGGAATAACCAGTCCCAAAATCATCGAGCGCGAACCTCACCCCCATGGCCCGGCATTCGGTCATGACGCGGGCGGCGGTCGTCACATCGGCCAGGGCCGCCGATTCCAAGACCTCCAATTCGAGTCGCTCTGCGGCGCCAGCGGGATGACGCGACAGCACACGCCGCAACCAATCGACGAATCCCGGCCGCAGCAACTGACTGCCTTCGAGATTGACGCTGACACAAGCCAGCTCCGGAAAACCGATCCCCTGCGCAGACCAGGCCAGCCGCTGTTGCAGGGCGGTTTCTATGACCCATTCGCCCAACTGGATTTCGAGCTCGGTACCGACCAGCGCCGGCAGGAACAGGGCCGGGGACAACAAGCCCTGCGCCGGGTGCTGCCAGCGGACAAGCGCCTCCACCCCGAGCACCCTGCCGCTGCGCAGATCGACCTGGGGCTGGAAATACAGCACGAACTCCTGCTCATGCAAGGCCTGAGACAGGCGAAGCAGTTGCTCCTGCTGCACCTGCTGCTCACGGTCCTGCGCCATGTCGAACAGGTGATGGCGGTTGCGTCCCGCCTGCTTGGCCCGGTACATGGCCTGGTCGGCGTGGCGCAGGAGCGTATCGGGATCGGCGTCATCGGCAGGAAACAGCGTCACACCGACGCTGACCGATACCGAAGCCACATGCTCATCGAGGGTGACGGGACGCTGGATCTGCGCCATGATGCGTTGGAGAACGGGCTGCCATTCGTCTTCACCGTGCAGATCCACGAGCAACACGACGAACTCGTCTCCGCCCAGCCGGGCCAGGGTGTCCTCGATGCGAAGACATTGCTGAAGCCGACGGGTGATCTCGATCAGGAACCGGTCACCCATCGCATGACCGAGTCGGTCGTTGACGGGTTTGAAGTCGTCCAGGTCGAGGTACAGGACAGCCAGAGGTCTGCCGCTTCTGCGGGAACGGGCCACCGCCTGATGGAGACGATCTTCCAGCAGACGGCGATTGGGCACCCCGGTCAGCGGATCGAAATGCGCCATCCGGTCGAGTTCCTTCTGGTTTGACTGGAGTTGCGCTCGGTCCGCCGCCAGGTAGCCGCTGAGCTGGACCAGCCGGCGCGTGTTGAATGCCAGCACGACCGCCAGCATCATCACCAGACTCATCGCAACGGCCAGCGCAACGATCCAGCGGTGGTACTGCTGCCAGACATCGCTCCACACCAGCGGGGGCTGCAGGTCAAAAGGAGCCATGCGGATGTCGCGCATGGCTTGCTCGACGGAGGAATAGTCGCTTGGGATGGTGAAGCCGTAAATCTGGGCCTGACGGGCTGCAGGATGACTCGGTGACAGCTCCAGCAGGGCACTGGCCAGTCGATGCGAAAGGGCTGGGGAGACATGGGCCGCCGCCAGAAACGGCCACTCCGGGTACAGACGGGTCGACAGGCGATAGGGGAAACCGGGAACCACCTGGGCATTGATGACCGCGAGCTGACCCGCTGATACCCGTCCCTCACGCTCGAGCTCTTCCAGCAATCCGGTGCGGACGAAGCCCGCATCGGCCCGACCTTCCAGCACAGCGGTGATGACCTGATCCACCGGTTGAGCGGTTTCCATGAAGGTCACGGCCTCCAGTGGGACGCCAGCCCTGACCAATTCGGCCGCCGGTGCCATGTAGGTGCCCAGGAAGCTTTTGCCCGCGATCGCGATGCGCTTGCCACGCAGGTCAGCCAGCAGATCGATGCCCTGGCGCTCCTGGCGGCGAACTATGACACCGCCGATGCCGTGAATGGGGGTGTCGCCATCGCGCAGCACCATCGACGACAGCACCCCTGACAACTGCCCATACTCGCGAAGCGCGATATAGTGGGCCGGATTGGTGAGAATGAAATCGATCTGCCCAGTGCCCAGCGCCTGCTCGAGTTCGGTATCGGTCATGGGAACGATCTCGACCCGATAGCCACTCATGACACCACTCAGGTACTGGCCCAGTTCGCTGAATCGCGCCAGCATCACGGGCTTGGGCCGGAAGGCAAATACCCCCAGGGTGAGGACACGCGTTTCTGACCCGACAGGCGCAGGCAGCGACGCCGTCGATGCCCTGCCAGGCGGCCAGGCCAGCAGCAAGGCGCTCAGCAGGAGCACATGGCACACCCCTCTCTGGAATGCCCTGAGGCAAAGGAGGCTCATGAAGCTGGAGATGATCCGCATCGGTGGGGCAGGCTTGATGTGAGAAGGATCATAGTCCTCTTCTTGCCCGTGTAAGTGTGAAGCCTGCCGGTACGCCGGATTCTGTGCACGGCGGTTGCCCGCCGCGTGACCGCCATTCCTCTGGGCCGTGGGTCGCCCACACGGCTCGGTGCCACCTACCCGCCAGCTCTGCGGAACCACATCGACGCTGGCCTA
>CAZEZY010000004.1:0-37993 GCA_964516635.1 uncultured Tepidimonas sp.
TCAGTACTGGCTGCCGGGCAGATCCACCACCAGCCCGTTCAGCGCGGGCGTGAGCGCGATCTGGCAGCTCAGCCGGCTGTTGGCGCGGCGTTCAGCGGCCGCAAAGTCCAGCATGCTGTCTTCGTCGGCCACCATGGGGGGCAGTTGCGCCCGCCAGGGTTCGCGCACGTACACGTGGCAGGTGGCGCAGGTGAGCAGCCCGCCGCAGTCGCCTTCGATGCCAGGGGCGTTGGCGGCGATGGCGGCCTGCATCAGGCTCTGGCCCGGCTCGGCCTGAAGGGTCCGTTCGGTACCGGCGGCGGAAACGAGGGTGACGGTGATCATCAGAATCGGCTGAAGTATTCGCGGCGTTGGAAGGCGTCCGGGTCGTCGGCGTCGCGAAAGCGCTGCCATTCCAGACGTTTGATCTGGGTGAAATAGGCCACCCAGTCGGTACCGATGCGTTCGGCCAGCACGGTGTCGGCCTGCAGCGCATCGAGCGCTTCACCCAGGCTGACGGGCAAGGGGGTGGCCTGGGCACCATAGGGATCTTCGGTGGCCGGGGGCGGTGCGAGCCGGCGTTCGATGCCGTCCAGCCCCGCCTCGATCTGCGCGGCCAGATAAAGGTAGGGGTTGGCGGCGGATTCGCCGATGCGGTTTTCGATGCGCGTGGCCGCGTCGTTCACGCCACCGATGACGCGCAGCATGGCGCCCCGGTTGTCGCGCCCCCATTGCACCGACTGCGGCGCCAGGGCGTTGGGCCGGAAACGGGCGTAGCCGTTGGCGGTCGGGGTGCAGAACACCGCCATGCCGCGCGCGTGCTCCAGAAGCCCGGCCAGATAGTGAGCGCCCACATCCGACAGGGTGTGGTGGGCATCCCGAGGGGTGCTGCCATCCAGGGGGTCGGTGCGAACCATGGCGTTGGCGCCGGTGGTGAGGGTGCTGAGCGACTGGTGCAGGTGCCAGCCACTGGACATGATGTGCGGAAAGGGCGGGCGGCACATGAAGGTGGCATGGTAGCCGGCGTCGCGAAGCGCCATTTTCACGGCGTTGCGGAACAGCACCATCTGGTCGGCGGCGGTGAGGGCGTCGGTCACGTCGAACACAGCCTCCACCTGGCTCGGGCCCATTTCGGCCTCCAGCGATAGCAAGGGCAGGCCAAGCCCCTGGGCGGTGCGCTGCACGATGCGCAAGGGCTCGTCCACCTGATCCAGCCAGGCTTCGGAGAGCAACTGGTAGCCGGGATGGATCATGGCCACCTCGGGTGGCTCACCCGGCCACGCGGCGCGGTGCGGGTCGGTCTGCGCCTCGGTGCTGGTGATGCGGTAGATGTGGAATTCCACCTCCAGCCCGCAGCGCAGGCCGTGGCCGTGCGTGGCCAGGCGGCCCAGGGCGCGCTGCAGCAAGCGACGGCTGTCGTAGGGCACGGGGGTGGCGTCGGCAAACCAGGCCTGGGCTTGCAGCCAGCCGGTGCGTTCGCGCCAGGGGAGGACGCGGAAGCTCGCCGGGTCGGGCAGCAGCACCACGTTGTTGGCCTGACCGAAACCGGGCAGGCCGTCGGTGCCGCCGGGCTGGAACACCGGCCAGGCGGTGCGGTCCGACGTGTCCTTCAGCAGCAGGGTGGACACCATGCCCACGCCGGCTCGCAAGGCTTGCTTCACGGCTCCTGCCATGAGCGCCTTGCTGCGGGTGAAGCCATGAATGTCGCACCAGGCCACGCGCACCTGCTCCAGCCCCTGCGCTTCCAGGGCCCGCCAGACGTGCTCGCAGGCCTGCTGCCGCTCCGGCGTCTGGATGCCGCAACGAGAAGCAAAGTCGGTCATGCGGCGGTGTTCGCTTCAGCCGGAACCATGGCCTGCCACGGTGCGTGCTCGCGCTTGGCGCGCGCCTGTTCCTGCCACCACTCGGCCCATTCGCCTGCCGGCGCAATGCCGTCCACCGTGTCGGGGCCCTGCATCTGGGCGTTGAGTGCCGGGTCGGCCATCCCGGGGGCCTTGCCGCCATTGTGCACCGCTTCAATCGCCTGCAGCAGCAGCCGGCGGTGGGCCATGATGACCTTGTCCGTCGTGCCGAGGTGCTCGCGGGTGCGGTCCTGGATGGGGCCCATGCTCTCCACCGCCCACTGGTCGTGGACGTTGATGTCTTCTTCGCCCATGCCGAGGAAGGTCTGTTCGCGCTGCTCACGCGGGTTGTAGCCCCACTGGTTGTGGCGGCCGGCCTTGGGCAGGTAGAGCGGTGGCTCGATGAACTGCACCCGCTGCGCGCGCATGGCGGCCTTGTCCACCGGCTTGTCGAAGCTGGTGAAGAAGGCGTACCAGTAAGTGTGGGTGTCATCCACCGGCACGTGCATCTGGGTGATGGTGAGCGTTTCGGACAGCGGGATGACGAAGGTGTGCGGGAAGATGTCGTTCGTCACACGCACATGGGTGAGTTCGTCCGTCATGGGCCGCAGGGTGGTGAGCTGAAAGCCCCAGGGCTTGGGCTCGAAGCGGATGTCGGGCCGGTGGAACTCGCGCATGATGCGCGTCATGGGCCAGCGCTCGCCGTCGGCCTCGCCCACGCTGGCGCTGCGGAACTGCTTGCCGGCGGCGTTGTCGCCGATCGCTTCCAGGGGTGCGTCGTTGAGAAAGCGGTGCAGAAAGGACGTGTGCGCCGGGTCGATGCCGACCTCGAAGGCCTGCAGCCAGTTGCAGTGCCACATCCCCTTGAACGCGAACACATGGGTATCGGGCGCAGCGAAGCAGTCGAAATGCGGAAAGGGCGGCTCCTGGCCTTCTTGGCCCAGCCACGCGAACAGCACCCCACTCCGTTCGATCACCGGATAGCTGCGCTGGCGAACGCGCTGGCACAGGGTGCTGCCCAGCGGCTCGGCCGGCGTTTCCAGGCACTGGCCGGAGGCGTCGAACTTCCAGCCGTGGAAGGGGCAACGCACGCCGTCGCCTTCGTGGCGGGCGTAGGCCAGGTCGGCGTTGCGGTGCGGGCAGTCGCGGTCCAGAAGGCCCCAGCGGCCCTGATCGTCCTTGAACAGGATCAGGTCCTGACCCAGCAGGCGAAGCGCCTTCAGCGGCCGCTCGGCCATGCGCGGCTCGTGCACCGGGTCGAATTCCTCGACCAGCGCCACAGGCTGCCAGTACTGGCGCAATACCGCTCCGCAAGGGGTTGCGGGACCGACACGGGTCAACAACTCGTTCTGTTCGGCTTTCATGGGCGCGCTCCTGTGCAGGCCATAACGGTATACCGTTTCAAAAATTCAGTGTACAGTCGTTCCCATGAACGTGCAAGAAACCGTGCTCCTGCAGCTGCGAGAAAGCCTCCTTCGAGGCGAGTTCACGCCCGGCCTGCGGCTGGCCGAGCAGCAACTCGCTGAAAAGCTCGGCGCCTCACGCACCCCCGTGCGGGCGGCCCTGTTCGCGCTGGAGCAGGAGGGCCTGGTGGCCACCCACCCCAATGGTGGCTATGTGGTGAGGCAGTTCACGGCCACCGAAGTGGCCGATGCGATCGCGGTTCGCGGTCACCTGGAAGGCATGGCCGCCCGGCTGGTGGCGGAGCACGGGGTGACACGCCAACTGGCGCGTGATCTGGACGAGTGCCTGAGTGAAGGCGATGCCGCGCTGGCCAATGACCCGCTGACCATGGCGGACTACGCCCGGTATACCGCGATGAACGATCGCTTGCATGCGCTGATCCTGGAAGGGTGTGGGAACCGGGCCCTGCTGCGCGCGGTGGCATTGAACGACAAGCTGCCCTTTGCGCCGGCTTCCGCGATGTTGCCCATGCAGGGGTCGTTCGCGATCGACCGGGGCTGGATGCTGTTTGCGCATCGGCAGCACCACATGCTGGTGGAGGCACTCAAGCGCGGAGAAGGCGCCCGCGCCCAGGCCCTCGCCATGGAACACACCGAGGTCGCTCAGACCAACCTGCGTCTGGTCCTGGAGCGCCGCAACGACATCGCAGACCCCCCGCCCGGGTTCAGGCTGCTGCTGAAAGACTGATCAGTTCAGGGCCATGCTCAGCTTGCGACGGTAGCGGGACACCAGTTCCCGCTGGGGGTCTTCCTGGACCGTCTGGGTCCCGGCCAACTGGATGCCCGGCTTGGCGTCTGCCCCCGCCGATGCGGCCGGCTTGGGTGCCGGGGGCGTCATCAGCTCCAGCAAACCGATGTAGGTTTTGCGCGGGGCCTCGTCGGCCCAGTGCTTGTCCCGCATGATGATCTCGAGCAGCTCTTCCAGCGCAGCAGGCCACTCGCCGGTGGCAATCAGCACGCGGCACTTGGCGAAACGGGTGTCGAAATCCCGCTTGTTCTGGGCAATCGCCTCGTCGAACTGCGTCAGGCTCCAGTGACCGCGCGGGTCGTTGGCAGTGAAGAGCAGGGCATTCAACCAGTGCGACAACCCTTCGAAGCGCAATTGCAGGGGAATCTGCGCCATGGCCGGTGCAAGTGCCACCTCGGCCTCCTCGAAATGGCCTTCGGCGATCAGGTGTTTCACGTACTCGAAGCGCACGTCGTTGTTGGCAGGGTCTTTCGCGAGCTGGCCTGCCAGCTTGTCGAGCAGCCCGCCTGCCTCCTGCGCTTCTGACGCTTCCTGCTCGCTTTCAGCGGGCATGTCAGCAAGCCCCCCCTCAGGCGGCAGGTGCTTGTCCAGAAACGCCCTGACCTGCCCCTCGGGCAACGCGCCCATGAAACCGTCCACCGGCTGTCCACCCACCAGCAGCACACAGGTGGGAATGCTGCGAATGCCAAAGGCCGCCGCCAGTTGCTGCTCTTCGTCGGAGTTGATCTTGACCAGCTTGAAGCGCCCCGCACAGGCGGCTTCGACCTTTTCAAGAACCGGGCCCAGCGAGCGACAGGGGCCGCACCAGGGCGCCCAGAAGTCCACCAGCACCGGCACGGTGTGGGAGGCCTCGATGACTTCGGTTTCAAAATTGGCGAGGGTGACGTCGATCATGATGAATGTCTGAAAAATCGGGGATTGATCAAGCAAATCCCAAAAGGGGATGTCTTGCCGGATTGTCAACCAGTTGGCCTTGAAAAATCCAACATTCCTCTGAAGGCCATGCGGTTTCCGGACGGAATCGCTTCGGAGGACGAATGACGTCCGGATACTCACAACCCGATAGGTTACGTCATCCGCCCGATCGCAGGAGCATGGCTGGGCTGAGGCGCATCTGAGACAGCAGGTATCGGGCGCCCAGGCCCAGACTGACCGCGCTGACCCCAAACGCGGTGACTGCGCCGGTCCAGAACAGTCCGCCCGGGTGCATGTCGAGCCGCCACTGCATCAGGCCCGTTGCCAGCGCACTGCCCGCCAGCAGCGCCAGGCCTGCGGTCAGGATCGCCAGCAGGAGATACTCCCAGAGCAGCGCGGCGCGCAGAAGCGCGTGGCGTGCCCCGATCGCATGCATCACCGTGGCGTCGTAGATCTGGCGGGCGCGGCTGGCAGCCACCACGCTGGCCAGCACCAGCAGGCTGGCGGCCAGACAGACCCCCGCCACGACCACCAGCCCCGTGCTGGCGCGCGCCATGAGGCGTCGCGTTTCCTGCAGCAGCGACTCGGTGCGCACGGTGGCGATATTGGGTGCCACGGCGGCCAGTCGATCCTGCGCGGCCAGGGTCTCGCTGGCCGGCATCCAGGCGGCCCCCACGTGGCGCGTGATGAAAGGGTCCAGCACGCCATCGCTGAAGATGGCTTCCAGCCACAGTCGGGACTGCATGCGCCGCTGGCTGTAGATGGCGACCAGCCTGGCCTCGACCGGCTGACCCATCACGTCAAAGGTCAGCCGGTCGCCGATGCGCAGCCCGAGTTCGTCCGCCTCCCGGTCTTCCATCGCCACCATCGGCTCACCCCGGTGACCGTCAGGCCACCAAGCCCCACGGTCAATGACGACATCGTCGAAATTGCCGGTGCGGTCGCTGAGCTTGTGCTCGTCACGCGCTTCCCGCATCCGTTCGCTGTCGCGGCTGACGCGCAGATCTTCACCATTCACCGAGACCAGCCGACCCAGCACGAAAGGGGCCGTGCTCACCGTTTGTAGCCCTGGCGATGCCGACAGCGTTTCGCGGAGCAGGGGAATCTGATCGGTCTGCACATCGTAGAACACCAGCGCGGGCGCGTTCTGTGGCACGGTGTCATTCACGGTGCGCAAGAGGGTCATGACGACGAGGGTGCAGGCCACCAGCACCGTGAGGGCCGATCCGAGCGAGAGCAAAGCCGTGCGCAAGGGCGAGTGCGAGGGTTGCAAACTGGCCAGCGCGAGTTGCAGCGAGAGCGGCCCGCCGGCACGTGCTTGCAGCATCGCTGCCAGGCGCCTGACCCCTCGGGTGACGCCATCCAGCAGCCCGAGCACGACAGCGGTGGCCGCCACGAATGCCAGACCAAACCGCGGATCGGGCAAGACCGCGACCAGCAGCGTCACCATGAGCAGGCCCAGCAGGGCCGTCCAGACCCTGGCGCGGCTGGGGATGGAAAGATCCGCTGCCGCATCACCCCTGAACAGCACCGCCGGGGTGACCGACAGCGCCCGGGCCAGCGGTGGCAAGGAAAACACCAGGGCCGTCAGCAGGCCGAAGCACCAGGCAAGCAGCGCAGGGGCCCAGAGGCTGCTCAGCAGAAGGGCGACCGGCAACCGGTCGGCCGCCAGGCTCGCCGCCAGCAGGGCCATGCCCACGCCCAGCGCCACCCCGACCAGCCCGGACAGCGCGCCCAGCATGAGGATCTGCATCAGCACCATGGCCGCCAACCTGCCGTCGCGAAGCCCGATGGCGCGAAGGGTGGCAAAGCTCGTGAGTTTGGATTGCAGGTAGGCCTGAACGCTGTTGTAAACGCCCAGACCGCCGATGAACAGCGCCGAAAAACCGATCAGCAGCAAGCCGGATGCCATCTGCCCCAGGACCTCGGCCATGCGATCGCTGCGCTCATCAAAGCTGCGAACCTCGGCCGTCACGGTGGGAAAGGAAGCCGCGAAATCGTCACGCCATCGCGCGGCTGCGGCATCGGTGCGAACCCGGTACTGGTATTCCACACGGCTGAACGGCTGGATCAGCCCCGTGGCCGTCATGCCCCCATCGGCCACCAGCACCGGTGCGGCGCCCCAGTCCGCCCGCAGGCTGCGGTCGGGCTGACGCACGATGATGGCACGCACCTCGAGCATGGCGTTGCCCACCTGAACCCGATCACCCGGCTGCAAGCCCAGGCGGGTCGCCAACGCCGGATCGATGGCCGCTCCCCACGTGCCATCACGCCAAGCCAGCGCCGAAGCCAGATCGAGCGATGGATTGAGGATGACATCGCCATACAGGGGGTAGGCATCGTCCACGCTCATCAGTTCGATCAGTTGCGCCCGACCGGCATCGGTTCGGAGCATGGTGCGCAATTCGATGGTGCGTGACACCTGGCCCCGATCGGCCATCCACTGTCGCGCCTCGGCGGGCAAGGGGTCGGGTGACTCGACCTGCACATCGCCACCAAACATCTGACGGGCATCGCTGGTGAGGGCATCGGCCACCTGACGATACAGGCCCCCGCCCGCGGTAACGAGCGAGACGCCCAGCACCAGACATGCGCAGAAAATCCACAGACGCCGGCCGCTGGCCACCAAGTCCCGCCAGGCCAGCTCAAACAGGAATCGCATCGGGCGTTTCCACAGGGGTGTCACGGACGGCCTCATGCAGCACGCCATCGTGCAGGCGCAGCGTGCGTTCGCATCGGGCGGCGAAGTCCATGTCGTGGGTGATGAGCAACAGGGTCGTCCCCATCTCGCGGTTCAAGGCAAACAGCAGGTCTCGAACCGACTCACCCGTCTGATCATCGAGGTTGCCCGTGGGTTCATCGGCCAGCAGCAGGCGTGGCCGGTGCACCAGGGCGCGGGCGATGGCCACCCGCTGCTGTTCGCCCCCCGACAGCTGGGCCGGTCGATGATCGCATCGGTCGCCCAGACCCACACGCGCCAGCATCTGGGCAGCTGCCCGCCGGGCCTGGCGGTCACCGGCCATCTGCAAGGGGAGGGCCACGTTGTCCAGCGCGGTGAGGCTGGGCAACAGGTGAAAGCTCTGGAACACGATGCCCATGCGCTCACGCCGCAGATCGGCCAGGTCATCGGCGTTCAGCCTCCCCAGGTCCACGCCATCAACGCTCACGCGGCCCGACAATGGCCGCTCCAGACCCGCCAGCAACAGCATGAGGGACGACTTCCCGGAACCCGAAGGACCGCACACAGCGACGGTGCTGCCGGCCCTGACGGTGAGGTTGAGACCGCGCAAGACCGAAACGGTCTGCTGCCCCATGGGATATTGCAGATGAAGATTGACGACTTCAATCAGTGGTGGGCCCGTGTCACTCATGGCTTTGTGATGGGCAACCGCTCAGCAAGTTCCGTGAGCGGCACGATCATGCCGCTGACCGGCCAACTGCCACCCCGGGGGGGACGACGAAAAATGGGAAGGCTGGGAATTCGACATCGTGGACACGGATGGGCAAACCCTCCACAAGGTCACGCTCACCGCCTGGGGGGTTGAGGGGGGGGTGCCACCGGAAGGGTCAGGGTCACCGCCAGCCCTCCCAAAGAGGCGTCGCCCAGGGCCAGCGTCCCACCGGCGGGCTCGATGATGTCCCTTGCAATCGGCAACCCCAGGCCCTGACCGGTCACTCGCTCGTCAAGCTTGACGCGCCGACCCATCACTTTCAGACGGTCTGCCGCAGCCAGTCCGGGGCCATCGTCTTCAATCACCAGCCAGCATCGGTCAGCCTGTACCGTGGCCGACACCCGTATGCGCGATCGCGACCATTTCCAGGCGTTGTCCAGCAGGTTCCCCATGACCTCTTCCAGATCCTCCTGTTCAAGCCGGATGTGCAGCTGGTCAGGGATGTCCAGGGTCACGTGGCGTTCGCTTTCCGGATGAACTCTCCGCATGAGCAGATGCATCTGCTCCACCACGGGTTTCAAAGGCGTGAGGAGCCCAGACAACGTGACATGCCTTCCCGCATTGGCGCGGGCCAGGTTGCGGCGTACAAGCCCGTCGATCAGGTCCAGCCGTTGTCGCATCGACGCCGCCAGAGGCGTGTCGAGCGTATCGATGTCTGCCCGCAACACAGCCAGAGGGGTCTTGATGGCATGAGCCAGATCCGCCGCCTGGTCACGGGCCCTGGCCACCTGCCGGTCCTCGTGACTGAGCAGCTGGTTGATGGTCACGGCCAGCGGTTTCAGTTCCGCCGGAAGATCCTCGTTCACACGCTGGGCGCGACCTTCCCAGACGGCGGTGAGATCCTTCAGCATCACCCTCAGGGGATGCAGGCCGATGCGCATCTGGGCAGCAATCGATGTGCCGAGCAGCAGCAGCAGCCCCAGAATGCCGAGCGTGATGAGTTGGTCGAAGCGTCGCAACTCTTCCTCGATTTCATGGGTACGTCCGGCCACGATGAAGTGAAGCACGTCTTCATGGCCAGGCAGGGTCAGGTCCCTTTCGGCCAGTCGCATGTGCTGGCCCGCTTCGTTTTCCCAGTATCGGAAGATGGTGGAACCATCAGGGTTTCCCAGACTGAACGGGATTTCCTGATCCCACAATGAACGGGAACGCAACAGCACACCCCGAGCGCTCGAAATCTGCCAGTATGAGCCCGAATAAATGCGGTCAAACCGCGGATCTCCGATGGGCCTTGAAAGCACCAGCTGGCCATCTGGTGTGGTGGCCGCTTCCGCGATCACCGTCTGAAGCACGGTTTTGAGCCGCTCGTCAAAACCACGCTCCACGGCCGCCTCGAATGCCCTCGACAGGCCCCAGCCGCCAACCACGAGTGTCAGTGCGAGGGACCCCAGGGCGGCCATCGTGAGTCGACGCTTCAGGCTGGCGGGCCGTCGCTGGGTCATGCGTTTGCGTCAGCCGACAGCCTGTACCCTGCGCCCCGTACCGTGTGGATCAGTGGCACGCCCAGTTTTTTTCGAATCCGTGCCATCAGCACGTCAATCACGTTGCTGTCTCGGTCGGCATCGGTGTCATAGACGTGATCAAAGATCTCCGTGCGGCTGACGATGCGGTCTTGATGGTGCAGCAGATACGCCAGCATGCGGGTTTCGTGCGGGGTCAGCGAGACCGTTTGTCCATGAATCGTGATGCGCTGGTCATGCGTGTTCATCCGCAGAGGCCCACAGGACAATTCCGGACTCACATGCCCGGTGCTGCGACGGATCAAGGCCCGCAGACGCACCACCACTTCGTCCATCTGAAACGGTTTGGTCACGTAATCGTCAGCGCCGGCGTTGAAGGCGGAAAGCTTGTCAGACCAGCGAGAACGGGCCGTCAGCACCAGCACCGGGAAACGGGCGCCTTCACTGCGCAGCCGGTCCAGCACCGACACCCCGTCGAGCAGCGGCAAACCCAGATCCAGCACCATCGCGTCAATCGGGTCATTTTGACCCACAAACACGGCCTCGTTGCCATCAACCACGTGCTGAACCGCAAAGCCGGACTCGGTGAGGGCCTTGGACAGCCGGTCACCCAGTTCGCGATCGTCTTCAGCCAGCAGGATTTTCATGGGAGCATGCGAGTGAGCGGGGAAGCCTGTCGGCGGGCAGCCTCGAGGCCACGACCTTCCGCCTGGAGCAGGTGCCCCGTTGTCGCATCGTAAACCAGTTCGATCGTGTGGCCTCGGGGCGACAACAGATCGATCTCGTAGACCAGGCGACCTCGTTTGCTCTCCAGTTCAATTTCGATCACCTGGCCCAGAAATTCGGCCTCCATCCGGCGAAGAATATCGGTCAGAGGGATCAGCGTCCCCGATCGGACCGCATCACGGGCCCAGTCATGGTCAGAAATCGGGGGCTTGTGCGGCGTGGTTTCCGCCGAAACATGCGCAGATCCGGTCTTCGATATGGGCAAGGCTGGGGTCGTCAGGGCCAGCAGCATCAGCAGCAAAGATGGAAGATCGGTCATGTCTTTGGGGCAGTTGGTCCCTGTGATTCTTTCGCATGAAGATGAACGCGAGATGAACGACACGTTCACGATGAATTCACGGTCCATGCGTTGAAATCACGTCATCCCGTTTTTTTCGGGACTCATTCAACCCCTGCCAAGGAGCTTCTCATGGTCTCTCCCATCCGCACCGTCCTGATTTCATTCACTCTGGTCACATCAGCGGCCTGGGCCCAGTCGTCCACCCCGCCTGTCACCCCCATCAACGACGTCCAGCGCGGCTCCATGGTGACCATCGAGGGCACCGTGGACCGCATTCTGGATACCGACGAGTTCCGAATCAGGGATTCGAGCGGCAGCATCCGTGTGGACGTCGGCTACCCCAACTTCGTGCCTGTCGCGGTGGGCGAAACCGTGCGTGTCACCGGTTTTGTGGACCGTGACCTGTTCAAGGAAATCTACGCTCGTGAGATCATTCATGCTGACGGCAAAGTCAGCCACCTTCAACGACGCGATTGATCCATGTCTCTGCATCTGGCCAGGCGGTTTCACCGAGCTTCCCGACGGCATCAACGCCAGGAACGGGGGTTGAGTGTGCAAGATGTGCTGAGCCTGCACGGTGAAGCCAGCACGCCCGTGATCTTGTTGATCATGGCCACCTGCTGCCTGATGCCCGTGGGCGGCATCGGCACCGTGCTCAGTTTTGCCATGGTGGCGATCGCATGGCGCTGGTACCGTCAACAGGAAACCACGGTTTTGCCCAAGCGAATCTCGCGCGTCGAAATCAGTCAGAAATGGTCTCGGCGAATCCTCCGCGGTTTCGCACTGACTTACATGGTCACGGCTCGCTGGTTCAAGCCCCGATGGTCCGGCCTGACCCGACCGAATGTGCGATTCTGGTGGGCTCTCTGGATCGCCGCCATGGCTTTCCTGATTTTTTTGCCGATTCCCTTGGGCAACGTATTGCCTGGCTTGAGCCTGATGCTGTTCAGCCTTGGCTGGACTTACCGGGATGGTGTGGTCCTGGCTTTTTCACAGATCATGGGGCTGTGTGCCATGGCTTTTGCGGTGGCTTTCGGTCACGTGGCTCTGGCACTGGTCGGGCATGCATGGAGTTGGGTTGAAGCGCTGTGAGCGTCGCGCTCGAAGGAACTGCTGTGCCTGACGGGCAATCTCAAGATCGTGTTGATCTACGAAAGAAGGCCTCTCATGAAATCACGATCACGCTGTCTGACGGGCTTGGCGACAGCCGCCACGCTGTTGTCTGCACAGGCCCAAGCGCAGGCGTTCGGCTTTTATCGTTCGCCCGTCACACCTGGCTTGAAGCAGGGTGGATCCGTGGGTCTGGCCGTTCTGAGCACCCGTGAATACCTGGGTTCGAACGAATCGCGGACGCTGATCGTTCCCACCTTGGACTACCAGTGGGCCAACGGCGCGTTTGCCGGGCTAGGCAACGGCGGGGGGATCAACCTGTCCCGGCGGGCAGACCTGGCCTACGGACTACGGATCACCGCCGATTTCGGACGTGACGAGACGCCATCTGGCGCGCTGTCCGGGATGGGTGGCATCCAGATGCGTCCTGAAATCGGGGGTTTCGCGAACTGGCACCTGACGGATCACCTGTCACTGGCGTCATCCGTCCGGTATGGTTCGGGCAATGACCGGCAGGGGCTGGTGGTTGACTTGGGTTTGAACGTGAGCACCGCGCTGACGCCCGCATGGCGCCTCAATGCGGGTGTGGCCAGTGCCTGGGCCAATCGGGCTTATCAGCAGTCGTTTTTCGGCGTGACGGCCGCCCAGGCCCTCAACACGGGCCACGCCGCTTTCACCCCATCGGCCGGTTTGCGCGATCTTCGATTTGGCGTTGCAATCCGTTACGCCCTGGCGCCCAGCTGGACGGTCAGCGGCGGCTTGTCGCTGACCCGTCTGCTGGGTGATGCAAGAAACAGCCCGATCGTTCCCGAGACATCTTCCCTGTCGGGCACCGTCACCGCCAGCTACCGGTTCTGATCGGTCTATTTAAAATAGCCCCTTTATTGGAGCAGCCATGGGCACATCGGTGCAGGTGGGTGTGGTGATGGGGTCCCGCAGCGACTGGGACACCATGCAGCACGCCGTGGACATTCTCAAACAGTTTGGCGTGGCGCACGAAGCGCGGGTGGTCTCGGCGCACCGGATGCCCGACGACATGTTTGCCTATGCCGAAGCAGCGGGCCCGAGGGGCCTCAAGGCCATCGTGGCCGGTGCCGGTGGCGCCGCGCACCTGCCGGGCATGCTGGCCGCCAAAACCCCGGTGCCCGTGCTCGGTGTGCCCGTTCAGACCCAGGCCCTGTCCGGCGTGGATTCGCTGCACAGCATCGTGCAGATGCCCAAGGGCGTGCCCGTGGCCACCTTTGCGATTGGCCCGGCGGGTGCGGCCAATGCGGCCCTGTTCGCGGTGGCCATGCTCGCCAATGAAGACCCCGACCTGCGCCAGCGGCTGCTGGCCTTTCGTGCCGCTCAGACCGAAGCGGCCCGCGCCATGGTGGTACCCCCCCAGGAGGCCCCATGAGCCGCAAAACCATACTCCCCGGCCAACTGATGCCCAGTGGTCAACTCGCCACCCTGGGTGTGATGGGCGGCGGCCAGCTGGGTCGCATGTTCGTGCAGGCGGCCCAGGAAATGGGCTACTTCACCGCCGTGCTCGACGCCGACCCGGCCAGCCCTGCCGGGCTGGTGAGCCACTACCACATCGACACGCCCTACGACGACGAGCAGGGGCTGGCCCAGCTGATGCAGCGCTGCGAAGCCATCACCACCGAATTCGAGAACGTGCCCGCCCCGGCGTTGATGACCCTGGGCGCACACCGGCCCGTGGCACCTGGTGCCCACGCGGTGGCCGTGGCGCAGGACCGCATTGCCGAGAAGGCGCACTTCGTGGCCTGCGCCCAGGCCGGTGGGGTGGGCCCTGCGCCCTACGCCGCGATCGAAACCGAAGCGCTGCTGAACGCCGTGCCCGATGACTTGTTGCCTGGCATCCTGAAAACCGCCCGCCTGGGCTACGACGGCAAGGGCCAGGCACGGGTGAAAGACCGCGCCGAACTGGCCACCGCCTGGAACCAGATGGGCCGCGTGCCTTGCGTGCTGGAAAAGCGGCTGCCTCTGAAAAGCGAGCTGTCGGTCATCGTGGCGCGCGGTGCCGATGGTCAGCTGGTGCACTTCCCGCCTCAACGCAACCTGCACCGCGACGGCATACTCGCCGTGACCGAGGTGTTCGAGGGCAACCTGCCTGCTGCGCTGGCACAGCAGGCCGTGGCCGCCACCACCGCCATTGCGCACCAGCTCAACTACGTGGGCGTGCTGTGCGTGGAATACTTCGTCATCGACGACGGCAGCGAACACGGCGCGCTGGTGGTCAACGAAATGGCGCCACGCCCGCACAACAGTGGCCACTACACGCTCAACGCCTGTGACGTGTCGCAATTCGAGTTGCAGGTGCGCGCCATGGCCGGCCTGCCCCTGGTGCAGCCGCGCCAGCACAGCCCGGCGGTGATGCTGAACCTGCTGGGCGATCTGTGGTTCAACGACGCCGGCCAACCTCGCACACCCGACTGGGCCGCCGTGCTGGCACTGCCTGGCACCCATCTGCACCTGTACGGCAAGCTCAGTGCCCGCGCTGGCCGAAAGATGGGCCACCTGAATGTCACGGGCCCCAGCGTGGCTGCGGTACAGGCCACGGCGCAGCAGGCAGCCCACCTGCTGGGCGTGGCCCCTTGGGCCTGACATGGCGCTGAGCCTCACCATCCAGCCGGCCGATGGCCCTTCACTGGCCACCGCAGTGGCCATGCTGCAGCGCGGCGGCCTGGTGGCCATGCCGACCGAAACGGTGTATGGACTGGCGGCCGATGCCGACCAGCCCGAAGCGGTGGCCAGGGTATTCGCCGCCAAGGGTCGGCCCAGCCACCACCCGCTCATCGTGCACGTGACCGATGCCCAGGCGGTGGACCACTACGCCACCCAGGTGCCGGCCTTTGCCCGTGCGCTCATGAAGGCCTTCTGGCCAGGGCCACTCACGCTGATTCTTCCCCGCCAGCCGGGGGTGGCTCATGACGTGGCCGGCGGTCAGGATTCCATCGGCCTGCGCTGCCCTTCGCACCCGGTGGCTCAGGCCCTGCTGGAGGCCTGCCGGCAGGTGGGTATCCGGGGTCTGGCCGCACCCAGCGCCAACCGTTTTGGCCGTGTCAGTCCCACCACGGCCAGCCATGTGCAAGACGAGTTCCTGGGTCTGCTGGACGACACCGGCCTGACCCTGCTGGATGGTGGCCCCTGCCAGGTGGGTATCGAATCCACCATCATCGACTGCACCCGTGGACACCCGGTGCTGTTGCGACCTGGCATGCTGCCTGCCAGTGCCCTGGAACAGGCCGCCGGCATGCCCATGAAGGCTCGTGACGATCACGCCCCCCGAGCCTCCGGCACGCTCGCATCACACTATGCACCCAAAGCCCAGGTGCGCCTCATGTCCGGTCCGGATATCCAGGTCGCTCTGGATCTGCTCGGCAAGGACGCCCGACACATTGCCGTGTACAGTCGTCAACCGCTCCACACGTCCAGCCACCACATTCGCCTGGAGCGCATGCCCGCCCAGGCTGGCGCCTGTGCACAGGAATTGTTCGCGGTGCTGCGGGCTCTGGATACCCACGACACCCGTCTGATCTGGGTCGAGTCACCACCCGAAGACCCGGCATGGGATGGCGTTCGTGACCGCCTGCAACGGGCAGCGGCTTGAGCATTCCTGTGAATTCATGATCATCGACCATCGTCAACCCGGGGTATCGGCGAGACGGATGAAGCCATTGGGCAAGTCAAGCAACAGGGCAACAACCGTGACCTTCACCACGCGAGTTGCCCCAATCAGAAGGACACCACTGAATGGATTGGGTTAATCAGGCCAGCGAATGGCTGGGCCACTGGAGCATCGAACTGGGCCAGCTCACCGTCACCCTGTTCCGGATCACCGTCATCATCACGGTGGCCTGGTTCATCAAACGGTTGTTGCACAAGATGGTTGGCGGTCTGCGCAATCACCTCACCAGGGGCCTGGACGACCGCGAAGCCGTCAAGCGCGCCGAAACCCTCGGCCGTGTCATCCGTTACCTCATCAGTGTGGTCGTCACGCTGGTAGGAACGATGCTGGTGCTGTCCGAAATGGGCATCTCACTGGCCCCCATCCTGGGAGCGGCCGGTGTGGTGGGGCTGGCCGTGGGTTTTGGCGCACAGAGCCTGGTGAGAGACTATTTTTCGGGCTTCTTCATGCTGCTCGAAAACCAGATACGGCAAGGCGATGTGGTCACCCTGGCCGGACAGACCGGTACCGTGGAAGAAATCACGTTGCGTTATGTCCAGTTGCGCGACTACGCGGGCAATGTGTATTTCATTCCCAATGGCCAGATCACCCTGGTGATCAACATGACCCGAGGATTCGGCAATGCGGTGATCGAGGTGGGGGTGGCCTATCGCGAAGACGTGGATCAGGTGATGGCGGTGATGCATCGGGTGGCCGCTGAATTGAGACAGGACCCTGAATTCGGACCACGCATTCTGCAAGACCTGGAAATGGCGGGGGTGAACGACTGGGCGGCATCGGCGGTGATGATTCGCGCGCGGCTGCGCTGCCAGGCGCAGGAACAGTTCGGGGTCCGCCGTGAATACCTGAAACGGCTCAAGAAAGCATTTGATGCCGAGGGGATCGAAATCCCGTTCCCGCACATGACCGTCTATGCAGGCGAACCCAAGCAGGGCAAAGCCCCGGCTTTCCGGCTGGAACCGCCGGGTTGAGCGGTCTGCAGGCGAAAATTAACGCGAATCGGGCAGTTCGATCTTCACCTCGAGCACCTCGAGGTTGTCCTGACGCTCGAGCTGCACCTTGATGTCAGAAGGGTTGATGCGCACGTATTTGCTGATCACGGCCACCAGCTCCCGTTGGAGATCCGGCAAGTAGTCGGGTTCCGCCGCGTTGCGGCCACTGCGTTCATGGGCCAGGATGATCTGCAGCCGTTCCTTGGCCACACTGGCCGTCTTCTTCTTTTCGCCCAGCAGGAATGAAAGGAAAGACATGCCGCTCACCTCCCGAACAGGCGCTTGAACAGGCCAGGCTTCTGGGCGTCGATGAACCGCAAGGGACGGTCGTTGCCGAGGAAACGTTCGATCACGTCCTTGTAGGCTTCTGACACATCGCTGCCTTGCATGTGAATGGCCGGCGTGCCCTGGTTGGAGGCCTGCAGCACGTTTTCGCTTTCCGGGATGACCCCGATCAGCTTGATGCGCAGGATGTCCTGGATGTCTTCCAGCGACAGCATCTGTCCGTCCTGTACCCGGTTGGGGTTGTATCGGGTGATGAGCAGGTGTTCCCTGATGGGTTCACGGCCTTCGATGGCCCGTTTCGTCTTGCTGCCAAGCATGCCCAGGATGCGGTCCGAGTCGCGAACGCTCGAAACTTCGGGATTGGTGACCACCAGGGCCTCGTCGGCGTAATGCATGGCCATGAGGGCACCGGTCTCGATGCCCGCCGGGGAATCGCAGACGATGTATTCAAAACCCATGCCGGCCAGGTCATTCAGCACCCGTTCCACCCCTGCCTGCGTCAGGGCATCCTTGTCGCGGGTCTGGCTGGCAGCCAGCACGAACAGGTTGTCGCACTGCTTGTCCTTGATGAGGGCCTGGTTGAGGTTGGCTTCGTTGTGGATGACGTTGATGAAGTCGTACACGACGCGGCGCTCACAGCCCATGATCAGATCGAGGTTGCGCAGGCCGACGTCGAAATCGATGACAACGGTCTTGAAGCCCTTGAGGGCCAGACCAGCCGCAAAGCTGGCGCTGGTGGTGGTCTTTCCAACGCCCCCTTTGCCCGAGGTGACGACGACAATTTTGGTCATGGATGGCTTTCTGTTGTGCAATGCAGCCGGTCAGGCCATGGGTTCGATCAGGAGGCGCTCCCCCTGATCACGGGTGTCCAGACGGATTTGTGCGGCTTTGCCCCGGACGTTGTCCGGCAGCGGCACTTCACTGGTGCGGTAAATGCCAGCGATCGAAACCAGTTCGGCTTCCAGTTCGCGAGCAAAGATTCGGGCAGAGACATCACCACGGGCACCCGCAATCGCCTTGCCACGCAAAGGCGCATAGACGTGAATGTGACCGTCGGCCACGACTTCGGCACCCGGGTTGACCATGGCCGTGACAACGAGGTCGCGACCACGCGCATACACCTGTTGCCCCGATCGCAATGGCCTGTCGATGATGAGGGCAGGCAAAGACGGAGCGAGGGGCGCTGGTGACGGTGCAACCTGGGGTTCGGGTGCCCCACTCGACAAGCGGTCTGAAGCGAGGGCATCGTCGGCCCAGACCAGACCCGCCGCTTCGGCGGCTTCACGCTGGGCTCCGGTCCCGCCTTTGTAGGCCATGGGGCGCAAGCGCCGTTCACGCAGCCAGGCGATCAGCCGGTTGAAATCGGGGATCTCGGCTTCGCTCAGCGCCAGGAGGTCGATCAGCAGAGGATCCTGATCGAAAAACTCGCTGTCTGCGCCAAAGCGCGTGATCCAGTCCTGTTGCAGCGTGTCCAGATCGGCGGTGCGCAACAGGAATGCCACCAGGGGCCACTGGGCACTCTTGATCTCGAAACCGGGGGATGGAACTGCGGAAGCAGGCGGCATGGAAGATGGCAACCGAAAAACCAAATCTTAACAGCCCGGGGATACCGTTGATCGCATGCATCGGCGCCCCATGCCTTTGAGGGACGGGATGGTGGTTGTTTTTTTCCACTGACTTTCTTTGATGTTTGTTTCAAAAGATAGTGGTAGTAGTAAGCCAGCCGTTTGTCTGGGGACAACCCCGAAAACCCTGACATATCAAACGGTTGCGTGCGCGTTGACGCTGTGGATGAATGCGCCGTTCGAGGGTGGTGAACCATGAACAAGTCATCGTCTTTGCTTTAACCTGTGGACAACTGACGGGTTGTTCGACAATTGTCCACAGGTTTGTGCAGGTCAGCTTTTGTCGCCCGATTGGTGACGGTGGTGTAAAGCTGGCCCGGTTCAGCGGGCCAGATCGTCCAGAATCGGGCAATCGGGACGGTCATCGCCGTGGCAACAGGTGGTCAGTCTGACCAGACTGCGTTCCATGGCCTGTAATTGGTCGATGCGCTGGCGCAAAGCCTTCAGATGGCTTTCGGCGATCTGCTTGACCTGTGCACTCGAACGCTCACGCCGTTGCCAGAGGTTCACCAGCTCGCCGATGGCATTCATGGAAAAGCCCAGGTCGCGCGCCCGCTTGATGAAACGCAGCGTGTGCACATCGCTGTCGCTGTAGAGGCGGTATCCACTCTCGGTGCGGTTCACGGCAGGCAGCAGCCCGAGCGATTCGTAGTGACGGATCATCTTGGCCGTCACCCCCGAAAGGGTTGCGGCCTGCCCGATGTGAACCGGGTCTGTCCATGCTTTCTCGGTCAAGGCATTCACGCGACCTGATAGCCTTCTTCGGTGATGGCAGCGACCAGGGTATCCCGGTCCTTGCTGCTGTTCACTGTCACCGTTTGCATCGGGCGATCGATCTCGACGGTGACTTGAGGGTCCACCGATTTGAGGGCCTGCATCACCGCTTTCTCGCAATGGCCACAGGTCATGCCCTGAACATTGAACTGGTATTCCATGGGGATTTCCTTTCTTGATGGTGCGAGTATGAACCTTCCCATGGTGTCAAGGTCAAGTCGCTGCTGGACAGAAGGACAAGCTTGACCTTCCCATGATGTCAGGGTTCATACTCTGCCGATGCAAGCTCGCCTCAACATCATGGATCCTGTGACTTTCGACATCGGCATTGGTGGCATGACCTGTGCCTCCTGTGTGGGACGGGTGGAAAGGGCATTGCGCAAGGTGCCCGGTGTTCAGGAGGTGTCGGTCAATCTGGCCACGGAGACGGCACGGGTTCAAGGCCAGCCCTCAGATGAGGACGAGCCATCGGCGTGGCAGGCGCGTGTGCACCGGGCGATCCGGGATGCCGGTTATGAGCCACGACCGTTGCAGCTGGAACCGGCTGACGCCAACGACCGCTACCTGGGTGTGCCCCGCGATGCCTGGCCGGTGTTGCTGGGTGGGCTGCTCACCCTGCCGCTGGCAGGCCCGATGGTGGGTGACCTGTTGGGTGAGCACTGGATGTTGCCGGCTTTCTGGCAGTTCCTGCTGGCCACGCCGGTGCAATGGGTGCTGGGTGCCCGTTTCTACCGGGCCGGCTGGCACGCCCTCAAGGCCCTGACCGGGAACATGGAACTGCTGGTGGCGATCGGCACCAGTGCCGCCTGGGGCATGAGCACCTGGTTGTGGTGGCGTGCCGAACCCGGTGAGACGGTTCACCTCTATTACGAAGCCTCGGCCATGGTGATCACGCTCGTGTTGCTGGGCAAATGGCTGGAAGCGCGTGCGAAGCGACAGACCACCGAAGCCATTCGTGCCTTGCAGGCCTTGCGACCCGAGACGGCCCATCTGATGCCCGACGGGATCCGTCGCGATGCGCCAATCGATGTACCGGTTTCGGAATTGCTGGTGGGCGATGTGGTGATGGTCAAACCCGGGGAACGTGTGCCTGCCGATGGGCTCCTGATCAGGGGTCAGACCCAGGTGGATGAATCCATGCTCACGGGCGAGCCCATGCCGGTGGCGAAATCGCCAGGTGACGTTGTGACGGGTGGAAGCCTCAATGGCGAAGGGGCGGTGCAGTGCCGGGTGACGGCGGTGGGCTCGCAGAGCGTGCTGCAACGCATCATTTCCCTGGTTCAGGACGCGCAGGCCGCCAAATCACCGGTCCAGCGCCTGGTGGATCGGGTGGCTGCCGTGTTTGTGCCAGTGGTTCTGGTGATCGCCCTGGCCACTTTCCTGGGCTGGTGGCAGTGGCAGGGTGTGTCTCTGGAAGAGGCCGTTCTGCATGCCGTGGCCGTGCTGGTGATTGCCTGTCCCTGCGCACTCGGGCTGGCCACGCCCGCGGCCATCATGGTTGGTACCGGAGTGGCAGCCCGCCACGGCATCCTGATCAAGGACGCCGAAGCGCTGGAACGGGCCCACCGGGTGGACACGGTGGTTTTCGACAAGACCGGTACCCTGACCGAGGGCCAGCCGCAACTGGTCCGCCTCGTCACGATCGAGGGAGTGGATCGCGATGCGGCCTTGCAAGCTGCCGCGGCTTTGCAGTCGCAAAGCGAGCACCCGCTGGCCCATGCGGTGTTGCAGGCGTCTGCCGAAGTGGCAGCCGAACGGCCTCAGGCGCAAGATGTCGAATCGGTGCCCGGTCGAGGGACCCGCGGCCAGGTGCAGGGGGTGACGATGTACCTGGGCAGCCTGCGGTGGATGAACGAACTCGGCGCCGATCTGGGCAGCCTGGCCCCACAGGCCCAAACCTTGCAGACCGAAGGGGGCACGGTTTCGGTGCTGGCGATGGGTCAGGATGTGGTGCAGGCGCTGGCGCTGCTGGCCTTTGCCGATGAGCCCAAACCGGGCGCTGCTCTGGCCATTTCGGGATTGCGTGCCCGTGGACTGAAGCTGATCATGCTCTCTGGAGACAACCGGGGCGCTGCCGAAGCCATGGCACGTCGGCTGGGGCTGCGCCCCGAAGCCGGTGAAGTGCAGGCCGAGGTCCTGCCGGCCGACAAAGCCGTCCGGGTGGCCGAACTCAAGGCCAGCGGCCATCGGGTGGCGATGGTGGGAGACGGCGTCAACGACGCCCCGGCACTGGCCGCTGCCGATGTGGGCATGGCCATGAGTCATGCCCAGGGCGGCTCCGACGTGGCCATGCACGCCGCGGGCATCACGCTGATGCGTGGTGACCCCCTGCTGGTTGGAGCCGCCCTCGACATATCCGGACGCACCGTCGCCAAGATCCGCCAGAACCTGTTCTGGGCGTTCGTCTACAACACCGCTGGCATCCCACTGGCCGCCCTGGGTTTTCTGAGTCCTGTGGTGGCCGGTGCGGCCATGGCGTTGAGTTCGGTCAGCGTGGTCACCAATGCCCTGTGGCTCAAGCGCTGGAAACCTTGAGCGGAATCGCCACGGTTGACTTGCATCAACACCCGAGAGGCACCAACCTGTCATGCTTGCAGGCTAGAAGGAGACACCGTCATGGCCACCCCGGAATCCCTGCGCATCATCCGCGACGAACACATGGCGCTGGCCGCGATGCTGCGGTCCTTGCAGCAACTGGTTCGCCAGGGCCCAGGGCCAGTCGAATCCCCGTTTTTCGATACCCTGCAGGCCATGCTGTTCTACATTGACGAATTTCCCGAGCGCCTGCACCACCCGAAAGAATCGAATCTCCTGTTTCCCAGGGTGGTCAGGGTGGCCCCTGACACCATGGCGGTCATCGAGCGACTCGAGCAGGATCACATCCAGGGCGAGTCCTCGGTTCGGGCGCTTCAGCATCAACTGCTGGCCTGGAAACTGCTCGGAACGGCGCGTCAGCACGAGTTCGTGCAGGCGCTGGATCGGTATGTGGGCTTCTATCTCGAGCACATGCGGCTGGAAGAAACCCGCATCCTGCCTGCCGCTGAAGCGCTGTTCACCGCCGAGGACTGGGCCGAACTCGATGCCGCTTTTGCGAGCAACCAGGATCCGCTGACTGGCAAGCATGCGCCGAAGCCGGTCTTCGAAAAGCTGTTTCAGCGCATCCTGCACGACGCCCCCGCCCCTGTCGGCCTGGGTTCCTAGCGCCTGCCTGCCTCAGGCCGGGAGCGTATCCAGCCATTCATCGAAACAGCGAAGCAGGGTTTCGACATCGGTTAAGCGGGTCGCGGGTGAGCACAGCATCATGCTGTGGAAGGGCGTGAGCAGCACCCCACGGTTCAGCATGAAAAGGTGGATGTATGACTCGAGCGCCGGTTGGGATTGTTCCCGTACGTCCTGCGCGTGGCGCGGCGTGCAGGCCATGAACTGCAGTTCCATGCGGGCACCCAGGCGGGTCACCGTCCAGGGCCTGCCGGCAGCCCGAATGCGGTCCATCAGGCCCTGTTCCAGTTTCGCGGCAATGTCCAGCATGTGCTGGTAACTGTCGTGCGTATGCAGGTGCTCAAGCGCGGCAGCCAGCGCCGCCATCGTCAGGGCATTGGCGGTCAGGGTGGTGCCGATGCCGCTGTGCCCTTCCGGTGCCTCTTGCTTGGCGGCCTGCATCTGCCGGGCCATGGCATCCGTGAAACCATAGACCGCACACGGCATGCCACCGGCCACGGCTTTGCCCATCACCAGACAATCCGGCGTCAGCCCATGGCAGCGGGCATAGCCACCCAGGCCCGTGGACATCGTGTGCGTCTCGTCCAGCACCAGCAGGGTGCCATGGCGCCGGCACAGGGTCTGCGCGGCTTCCCAGAAACCTGGTTGTGGGGGAACCAGGCCAAAGTTGGTGAGTGCGGGCTCAGCCAGCAAGGCAGCGACCTGACCATCGGCAAGCCCGGCTTCCAGCGCGTCGAGGTCGTTGAACGGCACCACGCGGGTGTAAGCCGGGTGGTTGTGCACCTGGCCCAGGACCGATGCACGAGGCAGGGTGAGGCCCGACAACGGATCCCGATCCACCAGCGTGTCGTCGACGGCACCGTGGTAGCAGCCATCGAACACCAGCACCTGAGGCCGCCGCGTGACCGCCCGGGCCCACCGCAGCACGAAGCGGTTGGCATCGCTGGCCGTCATGGCCAGTTGCCAGAAAGGCATCCCGAAGCACTCGGCCAGCCGCTCCCCCACCACCGGGGTCTGTGTGGTGGGCAGCATGCTCGTCAGGCCTCTGGACGACTGAGCGGCCAGCGCTTGCGCCACGGCCGGTGGGCTGTGGCCAAACATGGCGCCCGTGTCGCCCAGGCAGAAGTCGCTGTAGTTCAGACCGTCGGCGCAGGTGAGTGACACCCCATGCGCCTCGCGAACAAACAGCGTGGCCGGGCCAGGCCAGTCTCGCATCCAGTGCATGGGCACACCCAACAGGAAGTGCCCCTCGGCCTGTCGTGAGAGCGCCAGCGACTGGGGATGCCGTTCGAGAAAGCGCTGGCGTTCCAAGGCCATCAGCGGCGCCAGCTGTTCAGGGTTCAGATGGATGTCGCTCATGGGTCGACAGCTTAAGGGGGGAATGGCGCAGAATGCGGAACCATGTCACCAAGCCTCGACAGGTCCGATCGGACCGGCGAATCCCTGCCAGGCTGGCGAGGCCTCTGGCTGGCGCTGGTGCTGTCGCTCGGCGCGGCGGTGTCCCTTGGCGTGACCCGTTTTGCTTACGGCTTGCTGCTTCCCCCCATGCGCGAGGACCTGGCCTGGAGCTACACCCTGGCCGGTTCCATGAACACCTTCAATGCCATGGGCTACCTCATCGGTGCCCTGAGCACCCCGTGGCTGATGAAGCGGCTGGGACCCGGCCGCCTCCTGCTCGCGGGTTCGGCTCTGGCCAGTGTGTTCATGGCGGGCAGCGGTTTTTTTGTCGATCCGGCCCCGCTCCTGTTGCAGCGCCTGCTGGCTGGCCTGGCCAGCGCCTGGGTGTTTGTGGCCGGCGGCCTGCTGGCGGCGAGGCTGGGTGCGCGCTGGCCACAGCGCAGCGGTTTGCTGCTGGGCCTGTATTACGGCGGAACGGGCTGGGGCATCGTGGCGTCTGCGCTGTCGGTCCCCTGGGTGCTGGAAGCCATGGCCAGCCGGCCCCACGCCTGGGCCTGGGCCTGGTGGTGGCTGGCAGCCTTGTGTGCCTTGGCCACCCTGGCCCTGGCCTGGGTGGCGAAAGCGTTGTCGGTTGCAGACACCACCGACCCCAGCCCGGTGTCGCCGACTTCGGCCGAGCCCGGCCGGACGCCTTTGCATCCGGTGCGGATGAGCCGGTTTGCGCCGGCACTGGCGGGATACAGCCTGTTTGGCGTCGGCTATATCGGCTACATGACGTTCGTGATCGCCTTGCTGCGAGACCAGGGGGTGTCGGGCCAGGCGATCACCCTGTTCTACAGCCTGCTGGGGCTGGCGGTGGTGGCCTCTTCCCGGATCTGGGCCGGCCTGCTGGATCGACACCGCGACGGTCAGCCTCTGGCGCGGCTCAACGGCTTGCTGGGTCTGGCCACGATCATGCCGGCCCTCACGGCGGCCTGGCCCATGCTGTTGGTGTCGGGGCTGCTGTTTGGCGGGGTGTTCCTGTCGGTGGTGGCTTCGACCACGGCCCTGGTGCGCCACAACCTGCCCGCCGACCGCTGGGCAGCGGGGATCAGCGCGTTCACGATCGTGTTTGCCGCCGGGCAGATCATCGGCCCCACGGTGGTCGGCTGGATTGCCGACGGCCCGGGTGGCTTGCAACGCGGCTTGGTGTTTTCGGCCCTGGCGCTCTGGGTCGGCAGCCTGCTGGCCTGGCGGCAGAAGGCGTTTCCCCGGGCCGATGGTCACCCTGAGGGCCGCCCGAATGGACCTGTCTGAGCCGGACGCAGGCGTTACGCTTGACCCACCGGACGGACAGGAGCAACTCCATGGAACTTGGCGAATTCCCGTATGCGCAGAACAGCAACCGCTTCCTGGCGGTGGCGGCGCTGCATCAGCAGCCCTATGCGGTGTCGGGGGTTCCGTTTGATGGCGCTGTCACCCACCGTCCCGGTGCACGTTTCGGTCCACAGGCCATCCGTCAGTCGAGCCTCATGCTGTGTGACGGCATCCATCCCCATTTCAATGTCAGCCCCTCAGCCTGGGTGGGCGATGCGCTGGACATGCGTCTGCCCAATGCATCCCCGCTCACCGAGGTGCGCCGCCACATCCAGCACCATGCCCGTGCGCTGATGCAGAGGCACCGCTGTGCCTTTCTGGGGGGTGACCATTCGATCACCCTGCCCCTGCTGCGGGCCGCGAAGGAGGTTTACGGGCAAGGGGAAGCCCTCGGGCTGGTGCATTTCGATGCCCATTGCGACACCTGGACCAACCATTTCGGCGAGCCCTCCGGCCATGGCACCTGGACCTACGAAGCCTTGCAGGAAGGCCTGGTCAGCGCGGCCCATACCGTTCAGATCGGCATTCGCTCCAGTGGACTGCGCGAAGCCCGCGAGTATGTGCAGACCCAGGGAGGGCAGATCTTCACCGCTCGCGCCCTGCGTGGCCTGGACGGGGCCGGCCTCCAACCCGTGGTGGCGGCCATCCGGCAGCGAATGGGGAACCGGCCCTGCTACCTGACGATCGACATCGACTGCCTCGATCCGGCCTTTGCACCGGGGACCGGCACGCCCGAGCCCGGCGGATTGATGACGTCCCAGGTGATGACGCTGGTGGAAGAACTCGCCGACCTGAACTGGATCGGCATGGATTGCGTGGAAGTGGCACCCGCCTACGACCAGAGCGAGCTCACCACCCAGGCGGCCGCCACGTTGGTCTGGACCTGGTTGTCGGGTCAGGTGGCGCTGGGCCGCACGGCATCCATTCGTTGACACCAGAACCCAGCGATCATGTTCAAGCCCTCTCTGCTCGCATCGGACACCCTGCTGAACCGGCACAGCTACTACGAAGCCAGTGTGGTGCGTGGCGAACCCTGCCCTGCCCTGGAAGCCAACATCCAGGCCGATGTGGTGGTGGTGGGAGGCGGCTTTGCCGGGCTGAGTGCGGCCATCGAGCTGACCGACCGGGGCTTGCAGGTTGTGGTGCTGGAAGCCGAGCGTTTCGGTTTCGGTGCCAGCGGGCGCAACGGTGGTCAGGCGATCGTGGGATACGCGTCTGGACAGGGCCCATTCGAAGACCAGCTGGGCCCTGACGACGCCCGGCGAGCCTGGGAGATGTCGCTCGAAGCCATCCGCATCATCCGTGAGCGCATCGACCGTTTTGGCATCGCGTGCGACTGGGTGCCCGGCTATCTGTATGTGGCCGACTCGCCTCGCAAGGCCCGGCAGCTGTTGGCCGATCTGGACACGCAGCAGCGCCATTACGGGCTGGCTTGCGATGTGGCCACCGGCCCGGACGTCTCGCGCCTGATCGGCAGCGCCCGTTACCATGCCGCGGCTTACGAAAACACCTCGGGCCATCTGCATCCCCTCAAATACGCGCTCGGTCTGGCGCGCGCCGCCGAATCGCTGGGGGTGCGCCTGCATGAGGGGACGGTGGCGCTGTCCCTGGAACACACCGCCAACGGGGTTCTTGTGCGCACCGCCCAAGGCACGGTGCAGGCCCGTTTTGCCGTGCTGGCGGGCAACTGCATGTTGCCCGACCTGTCACCCGGTCTGGGAAAGCCCCTGCACAGCCGCATCATGCCCGTGGGCACCTACATCATCGGCACCGAGCCACTGGACCCGGCGCTGTGTCGCCAGCTGATTCCGTCCAACGCAGCGGTTTGCGACAACAATTTCGTCCTGGATTATTTCCGCTTCAGCGCCGATCACCGCATGCTGTTTGGTGGCCGGGTCAGCTACACCACGATGACGCCCCCACGGCTGAGGGAGGTGATGCGTGACCGCATGGTGGCCATCTTTCCCGAGCTGGCATCAGCCCGGGTGTCTCACGTGTGGGGTGGTTTTGTGGACATCAGCATGAACCGGGCGCCTGATTTCGGGCGGCTGGCCGCCAACGTCTATTACTTGCAGGGGTTCAGTGGGCATGGCGTGGCCGCCACCGGGTTGGCGGGCCGGCTGGTGGCCGAAGCCATTGCCGGACAGGCCAGCCGCTTCGACGTGTTTGCCCGCCTGAAGCACACCCCTTTTCCCGGGGGGCCCTTCTTGCGCACGCCCGTGCTGGCGCTGGGCATGTGGTGGCACCGCGTCAGGGACGCGCTCGGGTGAGCGACGCGGCAATGCCTTCCCGCAGGATGGAACCGTAACGCTGGATCGAAGCCAGCGAGGCGTAGCCGTAGCCCACCGCCAGCCCCCGGATGTCCTGGCGCGTCAGGCAGTAGGCCGACAGCGGCCTCACCGTGAGCCCCTCTCGGGCCAGCGCCAGGGCCAGCGCCCGGTCGTCCACGTGTGACGGCAGACGCACGCTCAGGTGCAGGCCCTGGGCGGCCCCGTCGATGCGGGCCTGTCCTTCGACCAGCAGGGGCGCCAGGTGGTCCAGCAGGACCTGCCGACGCTCGGCATAGGTCTGCCGGGCGCGGCGCAGCGAAGACGCGAAATGCCCCATCTCGATGAATTCGGCGAGTGCCGCCTGCAGAGGCATCTGCCCCGGGCGATTCAGGTCGTAATGGGCCCGGCGGAAATCGGCCACCAGCCCCTTGGGCACCACCAGATAGCCGAGCTTGAGCCCCGGGTACAGCACCTTGGAAAAGGTGCCCAGGTAGAGCACCCGTTCGGTCTTGTCGAGGCCACAGAGCGACGACAGGGGCGGGCCGGCGAAACGGAATTCGCTGTCGTAATCGTCTTCCAGGATCCAGGCCTGGCAGCGTTCGGCCGTGGCCAGCAGTTGCTGCCGCCGGGCCAGCGACATCACCGCCCCGGTGGGGTACTGGTGCGAGGGGGTGACATAAATCAGACGGGGCGACTGCCGCTCGTCCTGCGGGGTGGGTGCCATGCCATCGGCATCCACCGGGACGGGGTGTTGCTGCAGACCGGCCGCCGTGAAGGCCTTGACCGCGCCCCAGTAGGCAGGGTCCTCGATCCAGACCGTGTCGCCGTGATCGGCCAGCAGATGGGCACAAAGCTCCAGCGATTGCTGGGTCCCACTGGTCACCAGCACCTGATCGGCGTCGAGCGGTATGCTGCGGAAAATGCGCAGGTAATCGGCCACCGCGCGACGCAAGGGGCCGTAACCGCCCGAATCGTTGTAATCCAGCATGCTCGGCCCGGCGTGTCGCCAGTGCTTGTTCTGCAGCCTTTGCCACAGGGCCACCGGAAAGGCGCTGAAGTCGGCGCTGCCGGGGGTGAAAGGCTGGATCTCCAGGTCGGTGGCGCTGAAGCGGTGAGCGAGGTCATGCCCGCGCTGGGAGAGACGGCGCGCGCGACCCGAAAACCCGGGTGCTGGGCGCGGCTGGCGGGCCAGCGGCACCTGATCATGCACATAGGTGCCACTGCCCACATGGCTGATCAGGTAACCTTCAACCGTGAGCTGACCCAGTGCCGCCACCACGGTGTTCCGGGACAGGCCGAGGTCATGAGCCAGATCACGGCTGGACGGCAGGCGGTCACCGGCCGACAGTTTGCCTTCCAGGATCGCCCGCCGCATGACCTCGTAGAGCCGCCGGTGGAGCGGCAGGGCGGAAGCGGGGTCGGCGCGATGGATTTCGGCCAGCAGGTATTCGGACAACATGTGGTGTGGCGTCAAATGGCACCGCCGGGTGGTGCCTAATGGCACTCATTGTCAACCCATTTCGTTGTCACAATGGTCCAACATCATGGATCACGTCCCTTTTTCACACCCTCCCATGGTCTGGCTGCCCGCCGACCACCGCGTGCTCGGTGACCACGGTCACGGCATGCCCTTCTTATTGCTGGGCGATAAATATGCTCGTGCCGTGAAAGTGGGTGCTCACGCACAGCCGGTCATGTTCCCGCTGGCCGATGCGGCGCAGGTGCCCCAGTTGCTCGATCTGGTGGACGGCGTCATGCTCACGGGTTCGCCCTCGAACGTGCACCCCTCGCATTTCGATGAGGCCGTGCACGACCCCTCCCTGCCTCTCGATCCCGAACGCGATGCCCTCACCCTGACCCTGGTGAAGGCCTGTCTGGCCACCGGCGTGCCGCTGCTGGGTATCTGCCGGGGATTTCAGGAGATCAACGTCGCGATGGGTGGCCGGCTGCACCAGACCGTGCACGCCGTTGAAGGGTTGATGGACCACCGCGAGCCGGACGACGTGCCGATTGACGAGCAATACGGGCCCAGCCATCCGGTGCGTTTCGAACCAGGCTGCGTGTTCGAGCAATGGGCGGGCGCTTCGCAGGCCATGGTGAACTCGCTGCATGGTCAGGGCATCGGGGCGCTGGCGCCTGGCCTGCGTGCCCTGGCCCATGCGCCCGATGGCCTGGTGGAGGCATTCGAGGTCGAAGGGGCCCGGGCGTTTGCCTATGCCATGCAATGGCACCCCGAGTGGCGCTGCTGGGAAAACCCGTTCTACTCGGCCATTTTCCGGGCGTTTGGCGATGCGGTGCGTCGCCGCAGGGAAACCCGTCTCCAGGAAGGACGCATGTTTGCGTCAACGCCGGAAAAGCCTTGAACCCATCGCGCCACACCTGCGATGATGTTCTCCTGACCTTTCCGGCTTCAACCCATGCAACACAGCACACCACACAATTTCAACGAACTCGAACACTGGCTCAACGAACGTCGGGTCACCGAAGTCGAATGTCTGGTGCCTGACCTCACGGGCGTGGCCCGCGGCAAGATCCTGCCTCGTGAAAAATTCACCGAAGACCGAGGCATGCGGCTCCCCCATGCCATCGTGGCCATGAGCGTGACGGGCGAGCAGCCACCCAGCGGCCCGTACTACGATGTCATCGAGCCCACCGATCGCGACATGCAGCTTCGGCCCGACCCGACCACGGTCCGCATCGTGCCGTGGGCGGCCGACCCGACCGCACAGGTCATACACGACTGTTTCGATTCCCGTGGGCAACTGGTGCCCTATGCCCCGCGCAGCGTGCTGCGTCGCATCTGCGACCTGTATGCGGCCGAAGGCTGGGACCCCGTGATCGCCCCGGAGCTCGAGTTCTACCTCACGGCCCGCAACACCGACTCCAACACCCCCCTGCGTCCACCGGTGGGGCGCAGTGGCCGAGCCGAAACCTCCCGCCAGGCCTACAGCATCGACGCGGTCAACGAATTCGACCCCCTGTTTGAAGACATTTACGAGTACTGCCACCAGATGGGCCTGAACGTGGACACGCTGATCCACGAAATCGGTGCTGGCCAGATGGAGATCAACTTTTTCCACGACCACCCGCTGGGGCTGGCCGACGAGGTGTTCTTCTTCAAGCGGACCGTGCGTGAAGCGGCCCTGCGGCACGACATGTATGCCACCTTCATGGCCAAGCCGATTGCCGGTGAGCCCGGCAGCGCCATGCACATGCACCAGAGCGTGGTCAGCAAGGCCGATGGTCGCAACCTCTTCAGCAACCCCGACGGTTCCCCATCCGAGGCCTTCTTCCACTACATCGGTGGCCTGCAGAAGCACGTGCCCTCGGCCATGGCGCTGGTCGCGCCTTATGTCAACAGCTACCGCCGCCTGTCGCGTTACACCGCCGCGCCCATCAACATCGAATGGGGCTATGACAACCGCACCGTCGGCATTCGCTCCCCCATTTCACCGCCGGAGGCGAGACGGGTGGAAAACCGCGTGATCGGTGCTGACGCCAACCCCTATCTGGCGATGGCCATGACACTGGCCTGCGGCTATCTCGGCATGAAGAACCAGATCAAGCCCAAGCCCGAAATGCGTGGCGATGCTTACCTCTCGCCCTATGCCCTGCCTCGCAGCCTGGGCGAGGCGCTGGACTGGCTGCGCCGCGATTCCGACCTGCACGAGGTGCTGGGTCAGGCGTTCATCACCGTCTACACCGAGATCAAGGAACTTGAGTTTGCCGAGTTCATGAAAGTGATCTCCCCCTGGGAGCGTGAACACCTCCTGCTTCACGTCTGACCCCTGTTGAACCGCCGAACCTTCTGGAGATGCGCATGAATGCCCCCGTCAGTACCCAGACCCTGAGCACCGCCGAATTGCAGGCGCTGGACAGCGCGCACTTCCTGCACCCGTTCACCGATCACAAGGGCCTGGCGGCCAGGGGAGCCCGCGTGATCACGCACGCCGACGACATCTACGTGTGGGACAGCGAGGGCAAGAAAATCCTCGACGCCATGAGCGGCCTGTGGTGTGTGAACGCCGGTTACGGCCGACGGGAACTGGCCGATGCGGCCCACGCCCAGATGATGAAGCTGCCGTTCTACAACAGCTTTTTCCAGACCACCAACGAGCCCGCCGTGAGGCTTGCCGCGCGACTGGCCGAACTGGCCCCTTCCGTCGGTGGCCGGCGCTTCCAGCACGTCTTCTTCAGCTCGAGCGGGTCCGAGAGCAACGACACCAACGTTCGCATGGCTCGCCGCTACTGGGACCTCATGGGCCAGCCCCAGCGCAAGGTCATCATCAGCCGTCACAACGCCTACCACGGCTCCACCATGGCCGGGGCCTCGCTCGGCGGCATGAGTGGCATGCACGCGCAGGGCGATCTGCCGATTCCCAACATCACCCACATCCAGCAACCCTACTGGTACGAACTGGCCGAACCGGGCGAATCCCGTGACGACTTCGGTGTGCGAGCGGCCCGCTGGCTGGAAGCCAAAATTCTCGAAGTGGGCCCTGAACAGGTCGCCGCCTTCATTGCCGAACCGGTACAGGGCGCGGGGGGCGTGATCATCCCGCCTGACACCTACTGGCCCGAAATCCAGCGCATCGTTGACCGTTACGGCATCCTGCTCATCACCGATGAGGTGATCTGCGCCTTCGGCCGGCTGGGTCACTGGTTTGCCTACGAGAAGTTCGGCATCCGCCCCGATCTGGTGACGTTCGCCAAGGCCGTCACGAGCGGCTACATCCCGCTGGGCGGCGTGCTGGTGGGCGATCGGGTGGCCCAGGTGCTGATCGAAAAAGGGGGTGAGTTCAACCACGGCTACACCTACAGCGGTCACCCGGTGGCCTGCGCGGTGGCTCTGGCCAACCTCGACGTGATGGCGCGCGAGAACCTCCCCGAGCGAGTGCGTGACGAAGTGGGCCCGTATCTGGCAACCGTGTTTGATCAGTTCAAACACCACCCGCTGGTCGGCGATGCCGAAACCTGCGGTTTCGTGGGAGGCCTCGTTCTGGTGCAGGACAAGGCCACCCGCAAGCCCTTTCCCGAGGCATGGGCGGTCGGCATGATGTGCCGTGCGCACTGTTTTGGGAACGGCCTCATCATGCGTGCGGTGGGGGACCGCATGATCATTGCCCCGCCCCTGACCATGACCCGTGCACAGATCGACGAGATGGCCGCCCTGATCGAAAAAGCGCTTGATTTGACGCTGGCCGAACTCCGGTCTCAGGGCAGATACTGAAAACCTTGCTTAGAATGGTGGTGGGTGCGGAATTTGCTTGAAACCGGCACTGTTCATGGGATGTCTCTGTTGAACCTTTTTTGGAGCTTGGGCATGAAAAAATCGCTGATGGCAGCCGCTTTGGCGGCGTTGTTTCTGGTGGCTTGTGGAAAGAAAGAAGAGCCCGTGGCTGCAGCGCCTGCCGCTGCACCCGCGTCCACGGTGTTGAACATCTACAACTGGGACGATTACATCCCCGAGGGGATGATCGCCGCCTTCGAGCAGGAAACCGGCATCAAGGTGAATTACGACACCTTCGACAACAACGAAACGCTCCACGCCAAGCTCATCGCGGGCAACTCGGGCTACGACATCGTGGTCCCCACCGTGGGCTTCTCCAAGAAGCAGCTGGAAGCGGGCCTGTACCAGCCGCTGGACAAGAGCAAGATCCCCAACCTGGGCAACCTTGACCCGACCTTCATGAAGAAGCTGGCTGCCATCGACGCCGGCAACAACCATTACGTGCCCTGGGCCTGGGGCTTCACGACGGTGGGCATCAACCGCCAGAAGGTGGCCGCGGCCCTGGGTACCGACCAGCTCCCCGCGAACTCCTGGGAGCTGGTCTTCAACCCCCAGTACGCGAACAAGCTGCGCAGCTGCGGCATCATCTACCTGGATTCGCCAACCGAAATCCTGCCGGCCGCCCTGCACTACATCGGCAAGGACCCGTACAGCAGCAACCCCGATGACATCCGTGCCGCCGGCGAGATGCTCGCCAAGGTGCGCCCCAGCATCCGCCTGTTTTCCAGCAACATGATCGACGACATCGCGGGCGGTCTGGGTTGTGCGTTCATCGGCTGGTCGGGTGACATCAACATCGCCGCCGACCGTGTCAAGGAACAGGGGGGCAAAGATGAAGTGGTTCCCCTGCTGCCCAGCGCCGGCGGGGTGCTGTTTGTGGACGTGATGGCCATCCCGAAGGATGCGAAGAACGTCGAGAACGCCCACAAGTTCATCGATTTCTTCCTGCGTGCCGAAAGCGGTGCTTCGATGGCCAACGAGATGAATTACCCCACGGCCAACGTCGCGGCCACACCGTTGATCAACGAAGAGATCAAGAACAACCGCACCATCTTCCTGGATGACGACAACATGGGGCGGCTGATTCCCTCTGGCGGATACCCGAACGAACTGAGCGAAGTGCTCAACGAGGTCTACAACGCCTTCAAACGCGGTGGCTGACACCCCGTCTTTGACCATACACGTATCCTGAGGGGGCAAGGGCAAGCCGAGCCCCCTTTTTTTCTGGTGTCTCCACATTCGAAACCGTTGGGGTAGCACATGGCCATGGTCGGGACGAAACCTCTGGCTCAAGAGGGATATCTGGTGACGGAAAACCTCGTCAAGCGTTTTGACGACACGCTGGCCGTCGACGAGGTGTCCCTCTCGATCGGCAAAGGCGAGATTTTTGCCCTGCTGGGCAGTTCGGGTTGTGGGAAGTCCACCCTGTTGCGCATGCTGGCGGGTTTTGAAACCCCGACCTCGGGCAAGATCCTGCTGGGTGGACAGGACGTGGTGGACATGCCGCCGTACGTCAGGCCGGTGAACATGATGTTCCAGTCCTATGCCCTGTTTCCTCATCTCTCGATCTGGGAGAACGTGGCGTTCGGTCTGAAGCGTGAAGGCCTTCCGAAAGCCGAAGTCCAGAAGCGCACCGACGACATGCTGAACCTGGTGCAGCTCGGTGCCTATGCCAAGCGCAAGCCGCACCAGCTGTCCGGCGGACAGCAGCAGCGGGTGGCCCTGGCCCGCAGTCTGGCCAAGAAGCCCAAATTGCTGCTGCTGGATGAGCCGCTGGGCGCGCTCGACAAAAAGTTGCGTGAGCAGACCCAGTTCGAACTGGTCAACATCATCGAGCAGGTGGGCGTGACCTGCGTGATGGTGACGCACGACCAGGAGGAGGCCATGACCATGGCCAACCGCATCGCCGTGATGAGCAAGGGCCGGGTGCTTCAGGTGGGCTCCCCCGAAGAGGTCTACGAGTTTCCTGCCAACCGTTTTGTGGCGGATTTCATCGGCAACGTGAACCTCTTCGAGGGCACGCTGGTGGTGGACGAGCCTGGCCACTGCGCGGTGGCCACGCCGATCGGCCAGATTCATGTGGGCCATGGGGTCAGCGGCACGCTCGACATGCCGGTGGCCGTGGCGGTCCGCCCGGAAAAGATCTCGATCGCCAAGGAGCGCCCGGCGCAGGCGGACTACAACCTGTTCAAGGGGCGGGTCAAGGAAATCGCCTATTTCGGTTCCTACAACACCTACATTGTCCAGACGGATGACGGCAGGAAGATCAAGGTGACCGAGGCCAACACCTCCCGCCACGACCTGTCCGACATCACCTGGGAAGACGAGGTGTTTTTCTGGTGGCGCGACCGCGCCGGTGTGGTGCTTCGCGACTGAACCATAGGAGGGGTGGCATGTCCCTGAGATTCACCCTGCCCGGCAAGCGCTTCGTGATCGCGGTGCCTTATGCCTGGCTGCTCTTTTTCTTCTTTCTGCCTTTTCTGATCGTTCTCTACATCAGTTTTGTCGATCAGGGCAGCAGCATCCACCCGTTCAAGCCCCTCTGGGATCCGGACACGGGCGTCCTGCTGTTGCGATACGAGAACTACCTGTCGATCTTCCGGGCCTCGGAAGGGGCGCCCTGGTTCCAGACCATTTACGTCGAGGCCTACGGTCGCTCCCTGTATTACGCGGCCATCACGGCGACGCTGTGTCTGGTCATCGGCTACCCGTTTGCCTACTTCATTGCCCGCTCGCCGGAGGGGATCCGGCCAGTCCTGCTGCTGATGGTGATGCTGCCCTTCTGGACCGCCTTCCTGCTGCGCGTGTACGCGTGGCGAGGGCTGCTGGGTGACCGGGGTGTCATCAACCAGTTCTTCATGGCGATCGGTCTGACCAGCGAGCCCATCCGCATGGTCTATACCGACGTGTCCATGATCGTGGGCATGACCTACGTCTACCTCCCGTTCATGATCCTGCCGCTCTATGCCAACCTGGTGAAGATGGACAACCGCCTGCTCGAGGCGGCCTACGACCTGGGCACCACGCCCTTCAAGGCGTTCTGGCTGATCACGGTTCCATTGTCCAAGGCGGGCATCATCGCCGGATTCATGCTGGTCTTCATTCCCTGCGTGGGTGAATTCGTGATCCCGTCGCTTCTGGGCGGCCCGGAAAACCAGATGATCGGCCGCGTGGTGTGGGACGAAATGTTCCTGGGCAACAACTGGCCTCGCGCCACCGCACTGGCGGTGGTCATGATCCTGCTCATCGTCGTGCCCCTGGCGGTCTATTACCACTACACCGGCAAGCAACAGGAAGGGGGCCGGGCATGATGCGCTTCTTCGAAAAGCACCTGGGCAAGTTCTGGATGGCGATCGTCTTCGCTTTCCTTTATCTGCCGCTGGTGTTCATGATCGTCTTCTCGTTCAACAGCACCCGGCAGGACGCCCGGTTCACCGGGTTTTCGCTGCGGTGGTACGAGGCGCTGTTCAACGACACCGGGATCATCAACGGCTTCTGGACGTCCATCCAGGTGGCCCTGACCACCGGCGTGCTTTCGGCCATCCTGGCCACTTTTGCCGCCTTTGTGCTGGTGCGTTACCGTCGCTTCCTGGGGCGCACCCCGTTTTCCGGAATGGTGAGCGCGCCGCTCGTCATGCCGGAAGTGATCATCGGGCTGTCGCTGCTTCTGCTCTTTGTGGGCTCACAGAACCTGTTCGGCTGGCCGCAGCGGGGCATGATGACCATCATCATCGGCCACACGTTGCTGGGCATGGCCTTCGCTGTGGTGGTGATTCAGAGCCGTCTGCAGGACATGGACCGCAGCCTTGAGGAGGCGGCCATGGATCTGGGCGCCAAGCCCCACCAGGTTTTCTTCCTGGTCACCTTGCCCAACATCTCCCAGGCCATTCTGGCGGGATTCCTGCTCGCTTTCACCCTCTCGTTTGATGACGTGGTGATCGCCGAATTCCTCTCGGGCCCGGGCGTGAACACCCTCCCCCAGGTCATCTACGGATATGCCCGGCGCGGCATCAACCCCACCATCTACGCAGCGGCCACCCTGCTCATCCTCACCGTCACGGTGATCGTCGTGAGCTATGCGGTCTGGGTCGCTCGATCGACCCGCAAGCGGGCCCGAGAAATGGCCGCTGCCGAGCGACAGGAACTCAAAGCCCTGGGCTGAGGCGTCTGGTTCTGTGATGCGTGCCAGAATTGGCCGCCGTCAGGCGGACCGTTCGCGCTAGCATGGAATCCACTTCTGGAGAACTGTTCATGTCCGATTCCGTGGTTCTGCCTTCGTTCGATGGTCGCGCCGTCATCCATGGTCAGCGTGTCGCCGCCCGCAGCGGTGCGGTGTTCGATTGCATTTCGCCGGTGGATGGTCGCGTGCTCACCCAGGTGGCGCGCTGTGCCGAGGCCGACATCGATGCCGCCGTTCAGGCTGCCCGCGCGGCTTTCGAGGACCGCCGCTGGGCTGGCAAGGCGCCGGCGGTGCGCAAACGCATCCTCATCAAATTCGCTGAACTGGTGCAGGCGCATGGCGACGAACTGGCGCTGACCGAAACCCTGGACATGGGCAAGCCCGTCAAGTACGCCAAGGGCGTGGACGTGAACAGCACGGCCAACTGCATCCGCTGGTACGGCGAGGCGGTGGACAAGGTGTACGACGAAATCGCGCCCACCGCCGACACGGCCCTGGCGCTCATCACCCGCGAGCCGGTGGGGGTGGTCGGCGTCATCGTGCCGTGGAACTACCCGATGATCATGGCCGCCTGGAAGATCGCGCCCGCGCTGGCTGCGGGCAATTCGGTGGTCCTCAAGCCTTCGGAAAAATCGCCCCTGACGGCGCTGCGCCTGGCCGAACTGGCGCTGGAAGCCGGCATCCCGCCGGGCGTGTTCAACGTGGTGCCCGGCTTTGGCCCCGAGGCCGGCAGCCCGCTGGCGCTGCACATGGACGTGGACTGCATTGCCTTTACCGGCAGCACGCGCGTGGGCAAGCAGATTCACGTGATGGCGGGGCAAAGCAACCTCAAGCGCGCCTGGACGGAACTGGGCGGCAAGTCGCCCAACATCGTGT
>CAZEZY010000005.1:0-35682 GCA_964516635.1 uncultured Tepidimonas sp.
GCGGTCTTTCACGCCTTGCAAGTCAAGCGAGCCACGAACGATGTGGTAGCGCACACCGGGCAAGTCCTTGACACGACCGCCGCGAACCAGCACCACGCTGTGTTCCTGCAGGTTGTGGCCTTCACCGCCGATGTAGGAGATGACCTCGAACCCGTTGGTCAGGCGCACCTTGGCGACCTTGCGCAGCGCGGAGTTCGGCTTCTTGGGCGTGGTGGTGTACACACGGGTGCACACGCCACGACGCTGGGGGCTGTTTTCCATGGCCGGGCTCTTGGATTTGGTCTTTTCGACCTCCCGACCCTGGCGCACGAGTTGGTTGATGGTTGGCATTGAAGAAACGTCCCTAAACGTTTGGAAAAAGAAATACAAAACCCTTCGGAAGATTCCGAAAAGCCCTCTACTGTAGCATGGTCGACCGGTGTACGCAAGCCGTGGACGGCGCGCTCACTTGATCCAGAGGCGGATGGCTCCCCAGATCCGGCCGAAGAAGCCCGCCTCCCGCACTGTCTCCAGGACAAACAGCGGCACCTCTGCCACGACGTTGCCCGTGGGGGTGCTGACTCGAAGCGTGCCAAGTGGCTGGTCCTTGATGAAAGGCGCAATCAGCGGGTCGGCCCGCAGGACCTCGGTACGCAGGGATGCGGCCTGCCCGGCGGGAACCGACACAACGACACCCTCCTGGCGACCGAGCTTGACGGTACGCGCCTCACCCTTCCAGACCTCGGGCTCGACCACGGATTGGCCCGGTGCAAACAGGCGAACGGCCTCGTAGGCCGAAAATCCCCAGTTGAGGAGTTTCTGGCTTTCGGCGGCCCGCGCGTTTTCGCTCGCCGCCCCCAATACGATGCTGACCAGGCGTCGCTGCCCGGCAGGTCCTTCGCCCAAAGCCGGAAACTGCCGGCGCGCAGTGGCCACCAGACAGAATCCGGCTGCGGCGGTGTATCCGGTCTTGAGCCCATCCACGGTCGGGTCCCGAAAGAGCAGCAGATTGCGGTTCATGTCATTGGCGGCCGGGGTTCCCGGATACCGGAAACGCTGGATGGCGTAAAAAGGCACGTACTCGGGAAAGTCTTTCATCAGCCGCGACGCCAGAATGGACAGATCGCGTGCCGTGGTGGTGTGTCCAGGCGCTGTCAGCCCTTCCGGGTTGAGGTAGCGGGTACGGGTCATGCCCAGTGCCCTGGCCTGCTGGTTCATCAGTTCCACGAAACGCTCGACCGAACCCGCCACGCCCTCGGCCAGCGCGATGGTGGCGTCGTTACCTGACTGAACGATCATGCCTTTGAGCAGATCCTCGACCGGCACCTGCATGCGCGGCTCGATGAACATGCGGGAGCCCGGCATGCGCCAGGCGCGCTCACTCACGCCGAAGGTCTGATCGAGTGCGATGCGCCGCGCGCGCAGGGCGTCAAACACCACATAGGCGGTCATGAGCTTGGTCAGCGAAGCCGGCTCGACTTCCATGTCGGGATCGCGAGCAGCCAGCACCTGCCCGGTGGTGACGTCGAGCAGGAGGTAGGCCCTCGCCGCCACTTCGGGGGGTTCAGGCACCCTGGCCTGCACCCACAGGCTCGCAAAGGCCAGCCACACCACACAAACGAGGCGCCCAAGGCGCAAGGAAACAGGCAGAGAACTGGACACGAGGATTCCGTTGAAAGAGGATGCGAGCGCAAAGACGCTCAAAGCGCCTGACAGGCACACAGATGACGGACGGTGAGCGCCCTGAGCAGGGGAAGCCGGCCATGAAAGAAATGTTCGACTCCCGGTACCACCGTGACAGGCAGGCCCTGAGGCCTGGCCCAGTCCATCACAGACGCAAGAGGCACCGTATCGTCGTGCTCACCATGAAGAATCAGCGCGCGGGGATGAAGTTCCTCGGGCAGCTCGGGCACATCGAAACGGCTGGCCGCCGTTCCCACCAGAATGACCGATGACAGGGGTCGCGACGTCATCAGCACCGCCACGGCACGGGCCGTGACATAACCGCCAAATGAAAAGCCCGCCAGCGCCAGCGAACCCTCAGGCGCAACGTGCGACACCACTTGCAGAAGATCGTCGGTTTCGGCCACACCCCCATCATGCACACCCGCACTCTGGCCCACCCCACGGAAGTTGAAGCGAACAGCTGTCCACCCCGCCTGAACATGGGCCCTGGCCAGGGTCTGGACCACTTTGTTGTTCAGGGTGCCGCCAAAGAGCGGATGAGGGTGAGCGATGATGGCCATGCCCGCAGTGGGCACTGCAGGTCGGTCGATGGCGATTTCGATGGGGCCTGCGGCCCCACCGATGAGCAGGGATTCGGTCTGTGCGTTCATGTCAGGCACAACGCGAGTCAGCGACCCACATCGGGCGGCAGGCGGAGGCGCTCGACCACCACGCCATCGCGCAAGTGGCTGTCGACGATCTCGTCGATGTCCTGCTGGTCAACATAGGTGTACCAGACCGCTTCGGGATACACGACCGCCACGGGACCCCCCGCACAGCGGTCAAGACAACCGGCCTTGTTGACCCGGACCTTGCCCTGCCCGGTCAGTCCGGCCGCCTTGACCCGGGCCTTGCAACGGTCAAAAGCGTCCTGGGCGTGGTGGTCTGCGCAGCAGGCATCGCCGTTCTCGCGCTGGTTGAGACAGAAAAAGATGTGCCGCTGGTAATAGCCGGCCGTCGGTGGGGTGTCGCTCATGAGCGTGAATTGTAGGAGGGCGTCACGGGCCGCAGGGCCAGCCGGAGTCCCACCAGCAGGGCCGCATAGGGCCATATCCAGCCCAGCCACTGCGAGATCCCGTGGAAATGGATGAAGCGGCCCTGTTCCCAGGTTTGCAGGGACTGCGAAAAATAAGCCACCTCGGGCGCACGGTTGAGCAGTCCCAGTGCAAAGCTCCAGGCGAGCAGCGAAAGCACCGCCGCCGTGCGATGACCGATCGCCAGACTGAACAGGGTCATGGCCGTGGCGAAGGTCAGTCCCAGCGAGACCGGCGGCGTGAGCCAGACCCAGGCATGCTGGGGTCCGTAGGTGAGGCTGGCAGACAGCAGGCTGGCGCCCAGCACGACCGGCACCGACATCAGCATGAAAACCGCCCGGTAAGCCATGCGACGCAGCAGCGCAAAGCCCAGCAGCATGGGCGCCCAGAGACACATGGCCACCACGATGGCTTCGGTCAGGGGACTCAAGGGTGAGGACGGGGCCGGCTGCGGGATCCAGCCGGCGAGCGCCGAACCTTCGGTCAGCCGGATCAGAGCGCCTTCAAGACGGTACCAGACCTGACCCAGTCCATAGGGAACCGAGGTGGGATACAGGAGGGCAAATGGCCACAGGACCAGCACGAACAACCCGCCGTAGGTCTGCTCCACCAGGCAGGCACGGCGAAAGGCATTCCAGGGCCCCAGAAGCTTCCAGCGCAGCATCAGCAAAGCCAGGACCGTGCCCAATGCGCCACCCAGCGCGTTCAGCAGCCAGTCCACCTGTGAAGGGACCCGGTGCAGGAGGTAACTCTGCAAACCCTCCATGATCAGGGCCACGAGACCAGAAACCACCAACCCCACCAGCCAGGCCCCTCGCCCGTGACCGGTACGGGCCACCGCCAGGGTCAGCAAGAGCCCCAGGGGGACGTAGCCCAGAAAGTTGGTCAGGAGATCAAAGGTCGTGAGGTAGGGTGGCCACGGCGCGGAGATGAATGACCACGGGGCAATGCCCTGAAAACGCCAGTTGCTGAAGGGATAGAGGCTGGCGTACACCACCAGCAAGAGATAGACCCCCGCGACTGGCCAGGCCAGGGACCAGGCTCGCCGACCGGAAAAAGCCGGGTGGTTCCTGTCGAGGGTCGTTCGTTCCACGGGATCCGCCGCCGATTCAGAATGGCTTGACGACGACCAGAACGACCGCGATGATCATCAGGATCACGGGAATTTCGTTGAACCAGCGATACCACACGTGGCTGTGTGTGTTGCGCTGGTTTTCGAAGTCGCGCAACAGACGACCACAGGCATGGTGATAGCCCAGCAACAGCAGGACGATCAGCAGTTTGGCGTGCATCCAGCCGTTTCCAGAGCCCCGCCCGATTCCATACCCGAGCCAGAGCCACAGTCCGAGCGCCAAGGCAGGCACGGCCAGGAGGGTCATGAAACGCATGAGCTTGCGAGCCATCAGAAGCAGCCGATCGCGCTCGGCCGTGCTGGCGGAATCCACCATGGCCAGATTGACAAAAATGCGGGGCAAATAAAAAAGACCCGCAAACCAACTGGCAACGAAGACAATATGAAAAGATTTGACCCACAACATGCATCAAGTGTAGCCAAGGAGGCTGGGCCATGAACCATCCATCACCTGTCGAATGGCAAATCGTCGGCGACACCCTGTGTGCCTCTGGCGAATCTCCGTTCTGGCATCCCCGAGAAGAACGGCTTTACTGGATGGATGCGTCACTGAAGCGGATCTGGCGACACCATCTGCCCAGTGGCCGTGCCGAGCTCTGGGACCTTCCCCGCTCCATCACAGGTCTGGCACCTTGCCGAAGCGGTGGCCTGCTGATCGTGATGGAAGACGGGATTTATCACAGCGCCGCCTGGCAGGATGTGCCTGCCCCCATGGCCAGCCTGCCGCCTTCGAAAACACCACGGTCATTGCGTGGTGGGCGTTGCGATCCCTGGGGGCGTCTGTGGCTGGTCAGCCAGCCGACCGCCACCGGATCGCTACCCCAAAGCGGCGCCCTTCACTGTCTGCCTGCCCGCAAGACGGTTCGCCCGGCTCTGCATGAAGTGCGCAGCGGGTTGCCCGAAGGCGACGGCTGGGCCTGGTCGCCCGATGGGCGGCTGATGTACTGGTGCATGCCGCACCGACAGGAAGTCGAACAGGCTGGCATGTCGATGCCTGGGAGCTGGCCGCCTGAACTGGGGATGCCCATGGCGCTGGCCAACCTGAAAGGCCACGCCGGTCATCCGCGAAGTGGCGCCATGGACCGCGCTGGCCGGTACTGGGTGGCGATGACGGATGGGGGAAGCATCCTCTGCATTGACAGCCGTGGGAAGATCGCCGACCACATCGCGGCCCCCACCCCGGGCCCCACCGGGCTGTGCTTTGGCGGCGCTGACATGAAGACGCTGTTCATCACCACGGCGCGGGCCCACCGCAGCGCATCGGAACTCAGTGCCTATCCCCGGTCTGGCGGCGTGTTTGCGTGGCGGACCGAAAGCCCGGGGTTGCCTGCCCCGGTTTACTGGGACTGAAGGCTTGCGTTAAAAAAATTCACACTGCCTGGCCATGGTCGCCGATACGATGGCGTCCATGCCTGACTTGATACCACCCCCTCTGCCGACACCTCGGCAACCCCCCGATTCGGAAACCCGGCGATGGGCCGATGCGATTCGCCAGGCGGCCACTGACCAGACGCCCTTGTGGATTCAGGGGGGTGGCAGCAAGGCCTTCCTGACGGGTCCCACCCCATCGGCAGGCCAGACACTCGATACACGCAGCCACAGCGGCATCGTGTCCTACGAGCCCACCGAACTGGTCGTGACCGTGAAAGCAGGAACCCCGCTGGTCGAACTGGAAGAGGTGTTGACCGAGCAGGGTCAGCAACTTGCGTTCGAGCCTCCCCGCTATGCCGCTGGCACCACCGTGGGAGGCATGGTGGCCTGCGGCCTGAGTGGGCCTTCACGGGCCAGTGTCGGTGGCCTGAGGGACTTTGTGCTGGGTGCCCATCTGCTGAACGGCAAAGGGGAGCATCTCGAATTCGGGGGTCAGGTCATGAAAAACGTGGCGGGCTACGACCTCAGCCGGCTGCTGGCGGGCAGCATGGGCTCGCTGGGTGTGCTGACGCAGGTGTCGCTGAAGGTGCTGCCGAAGGCCCCTGGGGAGGCGACGCTGCGCTTCGAGCTGAGTCAAGCGGATGCCCTGGACCGCCTGGCCCGCTGGCGCGGTCAGCCGCTTCCGCTCAACGCCAGCTGCTGGGTACTGGACCCGGATCACGCGTCGAGCGGCACGCTGTATCTCCGCCTCCGGGGGGCGGTGGCAGCGGTGGAGGCCGCCTGTCTGTCACTCACCTCGCAAGGATCGGGTGAACGGCTGGATTCTCATCTGACGGCACCCGACTGGGAAGCCTGCCGGGATCAGCATCTGCCGTTTTTCCTGAATCCGCCGGACGCATCGGCAGCGCTGTGGCGGTTGTCGGTGGCACCGAACACCCCGGTTCTCAACGGTTCATGGCCCACGCTGGTGGAATGGCACGGAGGATTGCGCTGGGTCTGGGCGCCGGTGGATGCCGCCAGCCTCTTGAGGTCGTGGGCTCAGGCTTCAGGTGGACACGCCACGCTGTTTCGACTGCCGGCACAGACCACGGAAGCCGCAGAACGTTTCACCGCGCCTGCCGGTGGACTCATGGCCATTCACCAGCGACTCAAACAGGCTTTCGACCCCGCTGGCATTTTCAACCCCGGACGCTGGGGTTTCGGTATCTGACCACCGGAGACACGCATGCAAACCCAGTTGGCACCCGAATTCCAGGGCACTCCGGACGGCCAGGCGGCCGAATCCATCCTGCGCAAGTGCGTTCATTGCGGCTTCTGTACCGCGACCTGCCCCACCTATCAGCTGCTGGGCGATGAGCTGGACGGCCCGAGGGGCAGGATTTACCTGATCAAGCAGGTGCTGGAGGGCGCCACGCCCACCCGCAAGACCCAGATGCACCTGGACCGCTGCCTGACGTGCCGCAACTGCGAATCGACCTGTCCGAGCGGCGTGGAATATGGCCATCTGGTCGATATCGGTCGCAAGGTGGTGGACCAGAAAGTGGAGCGGCCGGCGCCCGAGCGGGCCATCCGCTGGCTGCTCAAGGAAGGCTTGCCCTCACCGCTGTTCGGCCCCGCCATGAAGGTCGGTCAGCTGGTTCGGCCATTCCTGCCGGCCGTCCTGCAGAGCAAGGTTCCCGCAAGGCAGGATGCCGGGCGCTGGCCCGACCGGACGCATCCGCGCCGGGTGCTGATGCTGGAAGGCTGCGTGCAGCCCGCCATGATGCCGAATATCAATACCGCCACGGCACGGGTTCTGGATGCGGCTGGCATTCAGGTGGTTCGAGCCGCCAAGGCGGGTTGCTGTGGCGCGGTGAAGTTTCACCTCAACGACCAGACCGGCGGACTGACCGAGATGCGCGCCAACATCGACGCCTGGTGGCCCTGGATCCGGCCCGATGCGCCCCAGCCAGTCGAGGCCATCCTGATGAATGCGTCGGGCTGTGGCGTGACGGTCAAGGATTACGGACATCTCCTTCAGCACGATCCGGCCTATGCCGACAAAGCCCGTCGCGTGAGCGAACTCACCCGCGACCTCAGCGAATGCCTACCCGAGATCACACCGGCCCTCAAGCCCCTGCTCATGCCCCAAGCGGAGCGAGACACGCGACGTGTGGCGTTCCATCCGCCCTGCACCCTGCAGCACGGCCAGAAACTGAGGGGCGGCGTGGAGCACTGGCTGGCTGAACTGGGTTTCGAGGTTCATGTGGCACGCAACGAATCGCATCTGTGCTGTGGTTCGGCGGGCACTTACTCCGTTCTCAATCCGTCACTCTCGTACCAGCTGCGGGACCGCAAGCTGGGGCATCTGGGTGAACTCCAGGCCGAGGTGATCGTCTCGGCCAACATCGGCTGCATCACCCACCTCCAAAGCGGCACCGGGACGCCCGTGAAACACTGGATCGAGGTGCTGGACGAGGCCCTGGCGACCGCCCCTGAGGCGGCCAGCCCGCATTGAGCACCCGATGCTCAACGCCTTCACTGCCCTGCTGTGCCTGCAACTGGCGGGTGAGGCCTGGGTCCGGGCATTCGACTGGCCCCTGCCAGGTCCCGTGCTGGGGATGGCGCTGCTGCTGGGGGTGCTGGCACTGAAACCTGCCTGGATAGCCGCCATCAAGCCGGCCTCACAAGGGTTGCTGCAACACCTCTCGCTGCTGTTTGTACCGGCGGGCGTGGGGGTGATGTTGCACCTGCAGCGGCTGGGTGAAGAGGCTCTGGCCATCGGTGTCGCGCTGGTGCTGAGCACGTGGATCGGCATGGGGGTGGCTGCCCTGGTGATGCTGTGGCTGATGCGCCTGGCCGGAACGGCAGAGCATGACGCCTGATCCATCGGCTTTGCGGGAAATCTGGGTCTATCTTTCGACCACGCCACTGCTTGGCCTCACGCTCACGCTGGTGGTGTATGGCGTGGCCTACCGCCTGTACGCGTGGATGCGGTTCAATCCCCTGGCCAATCCGGTGGCACTGGCGATCGTGATGCTCGCCAGTGTGCTGACCGTGACCGGGACCCCCTATCGGACCTATTTCGAAGGGGCCCAGTTTGTGCACTTTCTGCTGGGTCCGGCCACCGTGGCGCTGGCGGTCCCCCTGATGGAACAATGGCATCGGCTCAGACGACTGTGGTGGCCTTTGCTGGCGGGTCTCGCTTGCGGAACGATGGCTGGAACCCTGAGCGCCCTGGTGCTGGGCCGCTGGCTCGGCGCATCAGACGCCACGCTGGCTTCGCTGGCACCCAAATCGGTGACGACGCCGGTGGCCATGGGCATTGCCGAACAGTTGGGAGGGCTGCCCTCCCTGACCGCCGTGCTGGTGGTCTCTACGGGGATTGTGGGAGCCGCCACCGCCCGATTCCTCTTTGATGCCATGGGCATTCAGAGCCCGGTGATTCGTGGTTTTGCGTTGGGCACGGCCGCGCACGGGATCGGCACCGCTCGCGCCTTTCAGGTCAACGACACGATGGGCGCCTTCGCGGGCCTGGCCATGGGGCTGACGGCTTTGCTGAGCGCGCTCACCCTGCCCTGGCTGGTGCAATGGGTGCTCCGCTGGCTCTGAACCCTGGCCGCATGATGGCTTCATGCCCATGAAAAGACCTACTGACCGGTCGGGACGCGGGATTTTTGTGCCACAGTGCTGCCATGACACGCCCTATCCTTGCCACCGTTCATCAGCCTGCCCTGAAAGCCAATCTCGAACGCGCCCGCCAGGCAGCCGGTGACGCACGGGTCTGGGCGGTTGTCAAAGCCAATGCCTATGGTCACGGCGTGGAACGGGTGTTTCCTGCCTTGCGCTCGGCCGATGGCTTTGCGCTGCTGGATCTGGCAGAAGCCCAGCGGCTGAGGGCACTGGACTGGCGTGGTCCGATCCTGCTGCTGGAAGGGGCGTTCGAGGCGCGCGATCTTGAAATCTGCTCACGACTGAACCTGTGGCACGTGATCCACCGGGAGGCTCAGATCGACTGGCTGGCGGCACACAAGACACAAGTGCCGCACCGGGTGTTCCTGAAAATGAACTCGGGCATGAACCGGCTGGGCTTCCGGCCTGAAGCTTTTCGCGCCGCCTGGAAACGACTGGATTCCCTGCATCAGGTCGAGGAGATCACCCTGATGACCCACTTCAGCGATGCCGATGGGTTGCGCATGGGCCGGGAAGGCGTGTTGCATCAGGTGGAAACCTTCGTACAGGCCACGCACGACCTGCCCGGCGAACGCAGCCTGTGCAACAGCGCCGCCACCCTGCGCCATGCGCTTTCCGTCAGACTGGGCGATGACCGTCTGGCCCAGACCCTGGCCGCCGACTGGGTCAGGCCAGGCATTGCGGTGTATGGCAGCGCGCCCGATTATCCCCACCACCATGCTGGCGACTGGGCCCTGCAGCCCACCCTGACACTGTCGAGTGAACTGATCGCGGTTCAGGACGTGGCCATGGGTGAAACCGTCGGCTACGGTTCGACCTACACGGCGACCGCCCCGATGCGCGTGGGAATCGTGGCCTGCGGTTATGCCGATGGCTATCCCCGGCATGCACCGGGAGGACACGACGTGGCCGCTCCCGTGCTGGTCCAGGGCGTGCGCACCCGACTGGTGGGACGGGTCAGCATGGACATGCTGGCGGTGGATCTGGGACCGGTGGAAGCGGTGACTGGCCCATGCGAGCCCGGCCAGGAAGTGGTGCTCTGGGGTCGAAGCCGACATGGCAGCGTCTTGCCGGTCGATGAAGTGGCTCATGCGGCGGGCACGATCAGCTACGAACTGCTGTGCGCCGTGGCCCAGCGGGTGCCATTTGCCATCGATCCCATGTAAGGTCTTGTACTCCTGGGGGTATACGGCTATACTCGTGCCATGAGGATTCACACGATGACAGCCCGCCACCGCTCACCCCTTGCCCATACATCCTTTGCCGCACGTCGGTCCTGGCTGCGCCAGGGTATTGCGTCGGGCTGGCTGGTCATGACAGCCACCTTTGTGCCAACGGCTCAAGCCCAGAGCCCGGTGGTCCCTGTGGCCGAGGTGGCGTTGCGCCCGGTCGGCGAAGGATTCACATTCGATGGAACACTACAGGCCGTGAAGCAGAGCACGCTGTCGGCCCAGGCCAGTGGCCGGATTGTGCAGATGAACGTGAAAGCGGGCGATCCGGTGCGTGCCGGGCAGGTGCTCGCGGTGATTGATGACCGTGCCACCCAGGCGGGCGTGGCCCAGGCACGGGCAGGCGTGGCCCAGGCAGAGGCCGGGATCGCCCAGGCCGAAGTGGAGCTGCGTGACGCGCAGGCCCACCTGCAGCGCACCCGCGACCTCAAAGCCCAGAACTTTGTGGCACAGGCCGCGCTGGACGTGGCTGAGGCCCGCTTCCGGGCCGCCGAGGCCGGCGTGGCCCAGGCACGGGCGGGGGCCACGCAGGCGCGCGCCGGCGAATCGCAGTCGGCGCTGGCCCAGGGCTTCACCCGGCTGACCGCTCCGTACGACGGTTTCGTCTTGCACACCCATGCCGAAGCGGGCGATCTGGCCGCGCCCGGCGTGCCGGTGATGACCGTCTATGCCCCGCAGCCGCTTCGCGCGGTGACGCACGTGCCCGCCTCCCGCATCGCACTGGCGCAGCGGGCGCAACGCATCGAAATCGAACTCAATGGCGCCCAGGGCGCCCAGTGGGTGGCTCCGGTGCGACAGACCCGCCTGCCGGCGGCCGACCCGGTGTCCCAGACGGTGGAATGGCGCCTGGACCTGAGCCCGGAACACGGTGCGCAGGCCCTGCCCGGCCAGCAGGCGCGGGTGCGCTTTGTGGCGGGTGACGCCATTCGTCTGACCATCCCGGAAAGCGCGGTGCTGCGCCGTGGTGAGCTGACCGCCGTTTACGTGGCATCCCCCAATGGCTTCACGCTGCGGGCTGTTCGCCTGGGCGCCTCGCACGGCGAGGCCGGCGTGGAAATGCTGTCGGGCGTGAAAGCGGGCGACCGCGTGGCGCTGGACCCGGTGCGTGCGGGGCTGGCCGGCGCGCGTGCGGCACAGTGAGGACCGCCGCATGACGATGCCTGCTCCCAACACCCCCGAAAAACTGGGCTTCTCCGGTTCGGTGGCGCGGGCCTTCCAGGCCAGCGCCATCACGCCGCTGCTGGCACTGGTGGCGCTGCTGCTGGGCCTGTTTGCCGTGCTGGTCACGCCTCGCGAGGAAGAGCCGCAGATCAACGTGACGATGGCCAACGTCATCATCCCCTTTCCGGGCGCCTCCAGCGCCGACGTGGCCAAGATGGTGGCACAGCCGGCCGAGCACGTGCTGTCGCAGATCCACGGCATTGAGCACACCTATTCCGTGTCGCGTCCTGGCGTGGCGGTCCTCACCGTGCAGTTCGAGGTGGGCGTGCCCCGCACCGAGGCCCTGGTGCGACTGTACGACGTGCTCAACGCCAACCAGGACTGGCTGCCGCCCGGCCTGGGCGTGCTGCCCCCGATCGTGAAGCCCAAGGGCATTGATGACGTGCCGGTGCTCGCCGCCACCCTGTGGGCCACCGACACGGCCAGCGCTTACGACCTGGAGCGCGTGGCCTATTCCATTGAAACCGAACTGAAGCGCGTGAAGGGCACGCGCGAGGTGGAAACCATCGGCGGACCGGGCCGCGCGGTCCACGTGTGGCTGGACCCGGCACGCTTGCGTGAGCGCGGCGTACCGGTTCAGGCCCTGTACCAGGCCATCGGCGGTGCCAACCAGGCCATGCCTTCGGGGACGGTGGCCAACACCCTGGACCCAAGCGCCGACATGCTCACCGTGGAAACGGGTGAGTTCCTGCGCTCGGCCGACGACGTGGGCGACATCGTGGTGGGTGTGCACCAGGGCCGACCGGTGTACCTGCGCGAAGTGGCGCGGGTGGAAGCCGGTGCGCAGCTGCCCCAGCGCTACGTGTGGTTCACCCCAGGCCAGGCGGCCGACGCCGTGGATGGCGCACAACCTGGACAGGGCTACCCGGCCGTGACCGTGACCGTGACCAAGAAGCCCGGCGAAAACGCCGTGGACGTGGCCGCCGCCGCCCGTGCCCGGCTGGACGAACTGCGCAACACCGTCATCCCCGACGACGTGCAGGTGACCATCACCCGCGATTACGGGCAAACCGCTGCCGACAAGGCCAACACGCTGATCCAGAAACTGGCCTTTGCCACGGGCTCGGTGATCCTGCTCGTGGGCCTGGCCCTGGGCCGTCGCGAAGCCGTGATCGTGGGGGCGGCGGTGATCCTCACGCTCACCGCCACCCTGTTTGCGTCTTGGGCCTGGGGTTTCACGCTCAACCGCGTGTCGCTGTTCGCGCTCATTTTCTCTATCGGCATTCTGGTGGACGACGCCATCGTGGTGGTGGAGAACATCCACCGGCACCGCCAGCTCACGCCGAACGAAACGCTGGCGGTGATCATCCCGCGGGCGGTGGACGAGGTGGGCGGCCCCACCATCCTCGCCACTTTCACCGTGATCGCGGCGTTGCTGCCCATGGCGTTTGTGAGCGGCCTGATGGGCCCATACATGAGCCCGATCCCGATCAACGCCAGCATGGGCATGGCGATTTCGCTGGCGATTGCGTTCACCGTGACGCCCTGGCTGGCGCTGAAATTGACGAAAACCGGAGAGCACGCCCACCACGGACCCAGCAAGCTGACCATCGCACTCCAGCACACCTTCACCCGCGTGCTCACGCCGTTTCTGGACAGCGCCCGCAAGCGCTGGCTCATGCTGGGGGGGATTCTGGCGGCGTTGTTCCTGTCGGTGGGGCTCACCGTGATCCAGGCGGTGGTGCTGAAGATGCTGCCGTTCGACAACAAGAGCGAATTCCAGGTGGTGCTGGAAATGCCCGCCGGCAGTTCGCTGGAAAGCACAGCCGCGGCGCTGCAGGACATGACGGCCTACCTGGCCCAGCAGCCTGAAGTGACCCACGTACAGGGCTATGCCGGCACGGCCAGTCCCATCACCTTCAACGGCCTGGTGAGGCAGTACTACCTGCGCGCCGATGCCGAGCAGGGCGACCTGCAGGTGAACCTGGTGGGCGCTGGCGACCGCAAGGAAAAGAGCCACGCCATCGCGCAGCGCCTGCGCCCAGGTCTGGAAGACATCGTCGCTGCCCATGGTGGGCGCATCAAGGTGGTGGAAGTGCCGCCCGGCCCGCCGGTGCTGGCTCCGATCGTGGCCGAAATCTACGGCCCCGACGAAGCCGGCCGTGCCGAACTGGCGCGCCGCGTGGCCCAGGCCTTTGCCGACACGCCCGACATCGTGGGCATCGACACCACCCTCAAGGAAGACGCCCCCCGCGTGTTCCTGCGCATCCAGCGTGCCCGTGCCGAGTCGCTGGGCATCCCGGCCCAGGTGGTCGCGCAGACCGTGTACACCGCCCTGTCGGGCTCTGATGCGGCCTGGCTGCACGACGGTCACGCCAAGTTCCCGGTGCCGGTGCGCCTGCAACTGCCCCGTGAAGCGCAGGTGGGGCTGGACCCGGTGCTGGCCCTGCCCTTGCAGGCGGCGAACGGGCGCATGGTGCCCCTGTCGGAACTGGTGCGGGTGGAGCGAGGCGTGATCGACCAGCCGCAGTTCACCAAGAACCTGCTGCCGGTGACCTACGTGCTGGGCGACATGGCTGGCCAGCTGGACTCGCCGCTGTATGGCCTGTTCGGCATTCGCAGCCAGCTCGACACCGCCGCACTGGAAAACGCCGGTGCCCTGGGTGAATACTGGATCAGCCAGCCCAGCGACCCCTACCGCCAGTACGCCCTCAAATGGGACGGCGAATGGCAGATCACCTACGAGACCTTCCGTGACATGGGCGCTGCCTATGGCGTGGGCCTGATCCTGATCTACCTGCTGGTGGTGGCGCAATTCCGCAGCTACCTCACGCCGCTGATCATCATGGCGCCCATCCCGCTGACCATCATCGGCGTGATGCCGGGCCATGCGCTGCTGAACGCGCAGTTCACAGCCACCAGCATGATCGGCATGATCGCGCTGGCCGGCATCATCGTGCGCAACTCCATCCTGCTGGTGGACTTCATCGAGCTGGAAACGGCCAAGGGACTGCCTTTTGCCGACGCGGTCGTGCAGTCTGCCGCAGTCCGCGCCCAGCCGATTGCCCTGACGGGCATTGCCGCCATGATGGGCGCGTTCTTCATCCTGGACGACCCGATTTTCAATGGCCTGGCCATCTCGCTGATCTTTGGCATTGCCGTGTCCACCCTGTTGACGCTGGTGGTGATTCCGGTGCTGTATTTCGCCGTGTACCGGAAACGGTATGCCGTGAAAGACGCTCCCGTCTGATGCCTGTTTTTTGTGTGTCCCCTGTCTGAAGGAGTTTGAAAATGACCGTTGAACGTTACATCCGCGTGTTTGCTGGCCTGTTCATCATGGTGTCCCTGGCGCTGGGCGTGGAAGCCAGCCCGCTGTTCGTGAGCCCCTGGTTTCTGGCCTTTACCGCCTTCGTGGGCGTGAACCTGTTCCAGTTCGGCTTCACCAACTTCTGCCCACTGGCCATCATCCTGAAAAAATTGGGCGTGCCCGAAAGCAAGCTGGCCTGCGGGAACTGATGGGTTGATGGGCAGCCGATGCCATCGCCGACCCCGCTGAAGTTCCTGCAGCCCGGCTGGTTTTCGCTGGTCATGGGCCTGAGCGGCCTGGCGCTGGCGTGGCAGGCCGCCACGCCATTGCTGGGTGAGATGGCCAGCGGCGTGGCCCTCGTCACGGGTGGGCTGGCCGCGCTGGTGTTTGTGGCGCTGACGGTGGCCTCGCTGGGGCGCTGGCAACGCCATGCGCAGGCACTGGAAGCAGACCTGAGGCACCCGGTGCGCCACGCCTTCGTGGCAACCATTCCGGTGTCGCTGCTGTTGCTGGCCACACTGGCGCACACCCTTGGGCTGGCAGGCTGGGGGGTGGTGGCACTGTGGTGGGCTGGCAGCCTGCTGCAATGGTGGGCCACGCTGTGGGTGCTGGGCCGCTGGCTATCGGCCATGCCTGCGGCAAGCCCGCCCCTGGGTGAGGGGCTCTGGCCTTCGGTCACGCCGGTCCTGTTCATCCCGGTGGTGGGCAACGTGGTGGCCCCGCTGGCCGGGGTGGGTCTGGGGCACGAAATGTGGTCAGCAGCCCAGTTTGGCGTGGGACTGCTGTTCTGGCCCGTGGTGCTGACGCTCACGCTGGCGCGACGCATCGCGCACGGCCCGCTGCCAGAGCGTCTCATGCCCACCTGGGCCATCACACTGGCGCCACCCGCCGTGGTGGGCCTTGGCCTGCTGACCTTCGGGGCATCCACTCTGTGGGCGGTCGCTGCCTGGGGCATGGCGCTCTTCAGTCTGCTCTGGGTGGGCGCACAAGGCAAACGCCTGGTCAGCCAACCCTTCGGCCTCGCTTTCTGGGCGCTGTCGTTCCCGCTGGCTTCGTTCACCACCCTCACGCTGAAGCTGGCCAGCACCACGGGCGAAAGCGGATTTCAGACCACCGGCATGGTGCTGCTGGCCATCACCTCACTGGTGCTGTTGGGTCTGATGCTGGCCACGGTGCGCGGATTGCGTGACGGCACCTTGCTGGCGCCCGAACCCGCGGCGCCGATCGTTCCGGCGCGGGCCTGAACCGTGGCTCAGGGCGCAGTGGTGCGCCCGGGAGCGCAATCGGCAAAACCGTAACGTTCACAGAATGGGTTACCCCAAACCGGCAGCCAGGCGGGAATTCCGTGGAATTGTCGGGCAGCTTCAGCAAGCACGCCTTCGCGGTAGCTTTCGTAGCGCATGCCCCAGCCATCGAGCAGGTAGTAAGTGACACCGTGCACCTCAAAGCTGCTTGTGCTCACCTGGTCGAAATAGGGCGCATGCAAGGCCAGATCCACCAGATCTTGATTGAAGGAGATCGCCCGGGAAACACCACCGCATCCGGTCGCCTCTGCTGAAGGCGCTCAAGCACCGCCACCGGCATATCCACGGTTGGCTGATTGTAGGCATCAGGCAAACTCTGGGTTACGATTAACGACGGTCTTCACACCCTCGACACATGGATTGAATGACGACATGCCCGAAGTAGCCTGTTCACCCAATCCGGGTTGGATGTTGCCCGAACTCCTGGCCAATCTGGCGGGTCGACCCACCGCCTTGCGGTTGTGGTCTTGTGGCGAAGCAACCTGGCTTGCTGAAGGATGGCTGTCAGAACTGACCGGGCCGGTGCGATCTGTGAGGCTGGCCGAAGTCGCAGGCTGGATGTGCCAACTGACCCGCGGGCCCATGAACGATGGCTGAATCCCTGGATCTTCAGGACCTGGACGAGACGGGGCCGAGAGGCATGGCCACGATCCGACTGGATCTGGCTGGCATCATCACGGAATGGTCCGACGAGGCAGAGGCCCTGTTCGGCTTTTCGGCCGAAGAGGTGACAGGGCAGTCGCTGCTGTTTCTCAAACTCAATGAGGCCGAGGATCTGGCCGAGCTCGGAGGGCTGCCACCCGGTATCGATCGGGTTTCCACCGAGGTGTTCCGACGCACCAAGCGCGGTCACCCCGCCAAGGCGCGCATGACGCTGGCCCTGGAGCGCGACGCTTCTGGCGAACCGCTGTGTCTGTGCGTCACCTACCGGCCGCTCCCGATCGACATCGGGCCGGAAGTCCGCTTGCGGCTTTACGCCAACATCATCGAGGACAGCTCTCAAGGGATTCTGGTGACCGACGCCACCGGCCACATCGTGATGGTGAACCGGGCCTTTTCCGAGATCACCGGCTACCTGGCCGAAGAAGCAGTGGGCAGGACACCCGATCTGCTGCGTTCCGGCCGTCACGACGCCGATTTCCGGGAGCGCGTGCAGTCCGCCATGCGGGGCAAGGGCATCTGGGTGGGGGAAATCATGGGACGACGCAAGAACGGCGAAGTCTTCCCCCAGTCGGTCTTCATCAGCTCGGTTCGAAACGATCAGGGCGAGGTCACCCATTCGTTTTCCATTTTTTCCGACATCAGCCGGCACCATGAAACCGAGCAGCGGCTCCAGCGTCTCGCCTATTTTGATCACGTGACCAACCTGCCGAACCGCCTGCTGCTGGACCAGCTGATGAACCAGGCGCTGGCTCAGGCTCGACGCAGCCACGAATGCGGGGCCGTTTTCGTGGTGCAGCTGCACCGCGTGAACTGGGTCTACGACACCCTGGGCCACGAACTCGGCGACAGCTACTTGGCCCAGGCCGCCCAGCGACTGCAGCAGGGGCTGAGGGATCAAGACATCCTGGCCCGTCTGGGCCACGACAAGCTGGCCGTCACGCTGATCAATCTCAGGCATCAGGAACACGCCGCCGTGGTCGCGCAAAAGCTCCTTTCACAGCTGCATGCGCCCCTGTCGCTGATGGGCCAGGAGGTGGGGCTACCGGCATCGATCGGCATTGCGCTGTATCCCGACAACGGCATGGAAGCGTCCAGCCTGTTGCGATTTGCCGAGATGGCCAGCCTGAAGGTGGGCACCGAACAGGAACCACCACTGGTCTTTTTCAGCGACGAGATGAACCACAAGGCCAATGAGCGCTTTCGCCTGGAAGGTGAGTTGCGACGCGCGATTGGCCAGGGAGAGCTGGAGCTGTATCACCAGCCCACGGTCAGTCTGCGCAATGGCCGCATCGTGGGCGCGGAGGCTTTGCTGCGCTGGCAGCATCCCCGCCACGGGCTCCTGACCCCTGGTCATTTCGTGCCGCTGGCCGAAGACACGAGCCTGATCCTGGAACTGGGCCACTGGGTGCTGGCCGAGGCGTGTCGGCAGATCATGACCTGGCAGGGCGCTGGCATGGACATGCCGCCACTGGCGGTCAACCTGTCAGCACGCCAGTTCGACCGGCATCTGCCCAGGCGGATCGACGAGCTGCTCTCAACGTACCGGATTGCACCCGAGCATCTCAAGCTCGAGATCACCGAGAGCCTGATGGTGCGCAACCCGGACGAAGTGGTTCACATCATGAACGACCTGGCCGCCATGGGACTGGGGATGGCGCTGGACGACTTTGGCACCGGGTATTCGAGTCTGGCGTACCTGAAGCGCTTTCCCGTCAAGACGCTCAAGATCGATCGATCCTTCGTGACCGGCGTTCCCCACCAGGCCAACGACTGCGCCATTGCCCAGGCGATCGTGACCATGGGTAAACAGTTGCGACAGGAGATCGTGGCAGAAGGCGTGGAGAATAGGGCTCAGATGGATTATCTGCGTGATCTGGGGTGCGACCAGCTGCAGGGCTACCTGTTCAGCAAGCCGCTGCCCGCTGCCGAGTACGAACGCCTGGTGCGCGACGACGTGCGCCTGACACTCTGAATTCCCATGGATGCCTTCTGGATGCCCGCCCTGCTGGCGGTCGCGGCCTTTGCGGCCGGCGTGCTCAACGCGATTGCCGGCGGCGGCAGTTTTCTGACCTTCCCCGCCCTGGTGTTTGCAGGCGTGCCTCCCATTGTCGCCAATGCCACCAGTGCACTGGCGGTGAGTCCAGGCTACCTGGGCAGCACGCTGGGCTTCAAGGCCGAACTGGCCCGACTGCCTGCTCGACGTCTGCGCAACGAGACCCTGATGGCCGCGGCTGGCGGCATCGGGGGGGCCTTGCTGTTGCTGGTCACACCCGCTCACGTGTTCCGTGAACTGGTGCCCTGGCTGCTGCTGTTTGCCACTGCCCTGTTCGTGCTGGGGCCCTGGCTGGCCGCCCGACGGCGGGTGGAAGACGGGCAGGCACACCCGGCAGAGCGCTGGCGCGGGGCCGGCCTGGCCAGTGTGGCCATCTATGGGGGCTACTTCAACGGCGGGCTGGGCATCCTGCTCATGGCCCTTTACACGGTGACCGGCGAGAAAAGCCTGCACACCACCAATGCGCTCAAGAACCTCAACTCGCTGGTGCTGTCCATCCTGTCGGTCATCACCTTTGCGGTGGCCGGTGCGATTGCCTGGGGCCCCGCCATCCTGATGATGGTGGCTGCCACGGCGGGCGGGTATGCGGGCGCGCACTGGTCGAAAAAGCTGCCGATGGCCTGGGTGAGGGCGGTGGTGATTGCCACCGGGCTGGGGATGAGCGGGGTGTTTTTCTGGCGCGGGTGATGCACGCCCACACAACCCGAACGGTCAACCCCAGACTTCCCGCAGGGCCGCCCAAGCAGCCTCGATGGGTGGTTCGGCTGCGCGGCTGGCCAGGCAGGTGAAGCTGAGGGTGCAATCCAGGGCGACTCGATCAGCCACCACCAGGCCGCGCGCCTGCGCCTCGCGAATGGCCAGCGAGTCGCGCACCAGGCTGAGGCCCACACCCGATCGGACCAGATCGAGCATGGACGACTCCTGATCGACCTGGGCCACAGGCCGCACCTGCAGGCCCATGGGCTGCAGCACCCGATGCAACAGTCGAGAGTGGGCGGAGGCGGGAGGCGTTTCGATCCACGGCAGGCTGGCGAGGCCGCGCCAGTCCTGCCCGAGCACCTGCGGGCCCCAGCCGGCCGGCGCGAGCACGCGATAAGTGAAGGGCGTGAGGGCGCGCACCTTGAAGGGTGTGCCGGTTCGCTCCTCGTTCGGGTCGCCGAGGAAAAAACCCACATCCTGCTCACCGGCCTCCAGCCGGGCCAGCACCTCACCGCTCATGCCCTGGCGCAGCACCGTCTGCACCTGGGGGGCCGATTCAACCAGCGCCCTCAGGAACGCGCCCAGCCGGGTGAACTCGGGGTCCAGGATGGTCCCGATGCGCAGCGTGCCGCGCACCTGGTGGTGCAGGCGCTGGGCGGCACCCACAAACTCGCGCTGGGCTTCCAGCACCTTGTCGGCCAGCGGCAGCAGCGCGGCGCCGTCGGGCGTGAGCCGCATGCCGCGCGGCGTGCGCTCGAACAGGCGCAGGTTCAGCCGTTCCTGCAGGGCTTTGACCTGCAGGCTGACGGCAGGCTGGGTGAGGTGCAGGCGGTCGGCCGCGCGCGACAGGCTGCCCTCCCGGGCCACAGCGGCGAACACGCGCAGGGTGGCAATGTCCATGGGCAGATATTAGCGAAATTTATGGCAGATGCAAGCAATCCTGTCTGGTCAAAACGGGCTGCCCTGCTTAAACTGACCGTTTTTGCATACCCCCCACTTAGACCCATGAGCCCAACCCCCACCCCCATCGGCCATTACATCCAGGGCCAAGTGGCTGCTGGTACCAGCGGCCGCGCACAAGACGTGTTCAACCCCGCGACCGGCGCCGTGACCGGCCGCGTGGCCCTGGCGAGCACATCGGAGGTTCATGCCGCCGTGGCTGCCGCCCAAGCCGCCTTCCCGGACTGGGCAGACACCTCGCCACTGCGCCGTGCACGCATCATGTTCAAGTTCCTGGAACTGCTCAACCAGCACAAGGACGTTCTGGCCCGCATGATCACCGCCGAGCACGGCAAGGTGTTCACCGACGCACAGGGCGAGGTCACGCGGGGCATCGAGATCGTGGAGTTCGCCACCGGCATTCCACAGCTGCTCAAGGGCGACTACACCGAGCAGGTCTCCACCGGCATCGACAACTGGACCATGCGCCAGCCCCTGGGCGTGGTGGCCGGCATCACGCCGTTCAACTTCCCGGTGATGGTGCCCATGTGGATGTTCCCGGTGGCGATCGCCTGCGGCAACACTTTCGTGCTCAAGCCCAGCCCCATCGACCCCTCGCCCTCACTGTTCATGGCCGATCTGCTCAAGCAAGCCGGCCTGCCCGAGGGGGTGTTCAACGTGGTTCAAGGCGACAAGGAGGCGGTGGATGCCCTGCTGGACCATCCGGACGTCAAAGCGGTGAGCTTTGTCGGCTCGACTCCCATTGCGAATCACATCTACGAAACCGGGGCACGCCACGGCAAGCGCGTGCAGGCGCTGGGCGGCGCCAAGAACCACATGGTGGTCATGCCCGACGCCGATGTGAACCAGGTGGTGGATGCCCTCATCGGCTCGGCTTATGGCTCGGCCGGCGAACGCTGCATGGCCATCAGCGTGGCGGTGCTGGTGGGCGACGTGGCCGACCGCATCATGCCCGCCCTGGTGGAACGCACGAAATCGCTCAAGGTGCTCAACGGCACCAACCTGGCCGCCGAGATGGGCCCCATCGTCACCGACGTGGCGCGACAGCGCATCAGCGGCTACATCGAGGGCGGTGTGAAAGAAGGCGCACAACTGCTGGTGGACGGCCGCGGCTTTGACGGCGCAACCGCCGGCGAAGGCTGCGCCCAGGGTTTCTGGCTCGGTGGCACGCTGTTCGACCATGTCACGCCCGACATGAAGATCTGTCAGGAGGAAATCTTCGGCCCGGTGCTGAGCTGTGTGCGCGTGCCCGACTTTGCCAGCGCGGTACGGCTCATCAACGACCACGAGTTCGGCAACGGCACCAGTTGCTTCACCCGCGACGGCAACGTGGCGCGTGAGTTCGCCCGCCGCATCCAGGTGGGCATGGTGGGCATCAACGTGCCGATTCCGGTGCCCATGGCCTGGCATGGCTTTGGCGGCTGGAAGCGCAGCCTGTTTGGCGACATGCATGCCTACGGGGAAGAAGGCGTGCGTTTCTACACCAAGCAGAAGAGCGTGATGCAGCGCTGGCCCGAGAGCATCGGCAAAGGGGCCGAATTCGTGATGCCCACCTCCAAGTAATCGGCCCGGCATGCCTGACAACAGCCCCTACGACCCGGACGAAGGCGACTGGCAGACGCTGGAAACCTTCTTCAGCCCGACCGAGGCCTTTCTGTTGCAAGGCTGCCTGCAAGCCGGCGGCATTCCAGCCATGGTGGCCGACGCCCAGACCGTGCAGACCCACAGCCTGCTGGCCAGCGCCATCCAGGTGAGGGTACTGGTTCCTGCGCGCCGGATGGCGGAGGCAGAGGACGTGCGCGAAGCCTGGCGACGGGGCGATTTTGCCCTGCCCGATGACGACACCCAATACCTGGACACGAGATGAACGACCTCGCGTTTGACTTCATCGTGGTGGGCGCTGGCACCGCAGGTTGCCTGCTGGCCAACCGCCTCAGCGCCAACCCGGCACATCGGGTGCTGCTGCTGGAGGCTGGCGGACCCGACAACTACCACTGGATCCACATCCCGGTGGGCTACCTCTATTGCATCGGCAACCCGCGCACCGACTGGCTCTACCAGACCGAACCCGATGCCGGCCTGAACGGCCGGCGCCTGCGCTACCCGCGAGGCAAGACGCTGGGTGGCTGCAGCAGCATCAACGGCATGATCTACATGCGCGGACAAAGTCGCGACTACGACCAGTGGGCTCTGCTCACGGGCGATGACGCCTGGCGATGGGCCAACTGCCTGCCCGACTTCATGGCCCACGAAGACCACTATCGGCTGGACGCTCAGGAAGCCGGTCTGAGCGATCCGCAACACGCCGCGCTGCACGGACACGGTGGTCTGGCCAGCACCGGTGAATGGCGGGTGGAAAAACAGCGGCTGCGATGGGACATTCTCGATGCCTTTGCTCAAGCGGCCCAGCAGGCCGGCATTCCCGCCACCGACGATTTCAACCGCGGCAGCAACGAGGGCGTGGGTTATTTTGAGGTGAATCAGCGCGCCGGCTGGCGCTGGAATGCGTCCAAGGCCTTTCTGCGGCCGGTTCGCCACCGGCCAAATCTGACGGTCTGGACCCATGCCCGGGTGCAGCGACTGATGCTGGTCCGTGGCAGCGACGGGGGCCTGCATTGCGAAGGGGCGGAAGTCATCCACCAAGGGCAGCGCCACACGGTCAAGGCCCGGCGTGAGGTGGTCGTGAGTGCGGGTGCGGTGAACTCCCCGCAGATCCTTCAACTGTCGGGGATCGGGCCGGGCAACCTGCTGCAACAGCACGGCATCCCGGTGGCCACGGACCTTCCTGGCGTCGGATCCAACCTGCAGGACCACCTGCAGATCCGGGCGGTTTTCAAGGTGCAGGGCGTGAAGACCCTCAACACCCTGTCCAGCACCCTGTGGGGCAAGGCCCTGATTGGCCTCGAGTACGCCCTGAAACGCAGTGGGCCCATGAGCATGGCCCCGAGCCAGCTGGGCGCCTTCACCCGCAGCTCGCCGGATCACGCGTGGCCCAACGTGGAATACCACGTTCAGCCGCTCAGCCTGGATGCCTTTGGTGAACCGCTGCACCCCTTTCCGGCGTTCACGGCCAGCGTGTGCAACCTCAATCCCACCAGTCGGGGAACCGTGCAGATCCGCTCGGCCCGACCAGATGATGCACCCGCCATCGCACCCCGGTACCTCTCGACCCCAGAAGACCGTCAGGTCGCTGCTGACAGCCTGCGCCTGACACGCCGCATCGTCGCACAGCCTGCCCTGGCGCGCTTCCAACCCCAGGAATTCAAGCCCGGCCCGGTCTACCAGAGCGACGAGGAACTGGCGAGGCTGGCCGGCGACATTGCCACCACCATCTTCCATCCGGTGGGCACCACCGCCATGGGCGATGACCGCAACCCCATGGCGGTACTCGACAGCCATTGCCGGGTTCGGGACTGGCAAGCGGGGCCAGAGGGTCGTGTGGCGGGCCTCAGGGTGGTGGACGCCGGGGCCATGCCGACGATCACCAGCGGCAACACCAACAGCCCGACGCTGATGATGGCCGAGAAAGTGGCGCGCTGGATGACCGCAGGTTCATGAACCGACACCAGTGGTGCCGAAAGGAAAAAAGCGCACCAAGTCGCCGCACAGGGTATTTCCCTATGCCCAAACGTGGTGCGGCTCCCTACAATGATTGCACTCGCAACAGGCGGTCAAGCTGCCTATCCCCAGCGAGAGGACCGAGGAGACATCCAAAACCAACAACATCTACCCAGCGTCCCTGAGAGATGCCTTTTTCAAATGCCAGCTTCGTGCTGGCATTTTTGTTGATGTGCCTGGGCCATTCACCCCTACACCCTCATGCTCGCGTGTCGAGCAACCGGCCCATCATCTCGTCTGCGGACCGGATCATCTGCACATTGGCATTGAACGCATAGGTGGCCGACTTCTGCTCCACCAGATCCTGCGCGAGATCCGTACCCGGCTGGGGAACCTTGTCGACACGTGCCGTCACACCGCCATCAGCCTGCGCCTGCTGCTGCACCTGGTCGCGCCGGAAGCCCTCGGTCTGTGCATTGGCCACGTTGTTGGCCGATGCATTGAGCCTGAGCTGGGCCGCCTGCATCCCTGACTGAGCAATGGAAAGCGTGTTCACCTTTAGCACTCCTGATGGCTGGCAGTGTACGCCTTGTCGCGACTCCTGTCATCAACCCTTCAGCGATTCCGGTTGGGCAAGGCGTGGAGCAGGATGGCCCCGAAGGTGGCGGTTGACGCCGAGGCGATATGCGCGACATCAGACATGCGAATAATGTGACCCCAGGAGACCTGTCAGATCATGGAACATCCCCCCTACGTGCCCCAGATCAGGCTATACCAGCAATGGCTCAATGGCCATCGCGGCCTGTCTTTCGACGACTACGACGCGCTGTGGCGGTGGTCCACCACCGACCTGCCCGCCTTCTGGCAGAGCATCTGGGACTACTTCCAGATGCAGTCCCCCACAGCGCACACGGCGGTGCTTGAGGGAGGGCCGATGCCCAACGTCCACTGGTTTCCCGGGGCCCAGGTCAACTACGCTCACCAGGTGCTGAGGCATGCGGCACCGGCCCATGCGGCGGGTCAGCCCGCCATCATCAGCGAAGACGAACGCGGTCGCGTGCGCGTGCTGGCTTGGCCAGCGCTGCGGCGGCAAGTGGCCTCGCTGTCCCTGGCACTGAAGGACATGGGCGTCGAGCGCGGCGATCGCGTGGCTGCCTACCTGCCCAACATACCGGAAACGGCCGTGGCCTTCCTGGCTTGTGCCAGCATCGGCGCGATCTGGAGCGTGTGCGCTCCCGACATGGGCACACCGGCCGTGCTCGACCGCTTTCGCCAGATCGAGCCCAAGGTGCTGATCGCTGCCGATGGCGTGCACTACGGCGGCAAGACACTGGATCGCTCCACCACGGTGAACGAACTGCGTGAAGGCCTGCCCAGCGTGCAACAGCTCATCACCTTGCGCACGCCGTATGCCGCTGAACGCGTGGCGGGCGCCGCCGACTTCGAGACCCTGACCGACCGCGACAACGCCAGCACGGCCGCCTTCGAACCCGAATGGCTGCCGTTCGAGCACCCGTTATGGATCGTTTATTCGAGCGGCACCACCGGTCTGCCAAAGCCCATCGTGCACGGCCATGGCGGTATTCTCATGACCATGCTGGCGGCCAAGATCCTGCACAACGACATCGGCCCCAGCTACGCGCCCAACAGTTTCGGTGAACGTTATCACTGGTACAGCTCCACCGGCTGGGTGATGTGGAATGCGCAGGTGGCCGGACTCGCCGGCGGCACCACCATCGTGATTTACGATGGCAACCCCGGCGGCAGCAAGGAACAGCCCGACTGGCACGTGCTGTGGCGCTTCGCCGCCCGGCACCGGGTCACCTTCTTCGGCGCCGGGGCAGCCTACTACGCCAACTGCATGAAAGCCGGTTTGGACCTGCCCGGCCTGCAGGCACAGGGCTTTGATCTCACGCGCATCCGTGCACTGGGCACCACCGGCTCGCCCCTTGCCGAAGACGTGCAGCGCTGGGGCACGGGTCAGTTCGCCGCCCTGGGCACCCCGGAAATCTGGTGGGCCAACATCTCGGGCGGCACCGACTTCTGCGGTGCCTTCATCGGAGGCCACCGCGAACGGCCCCAGGTGCCGGGCCAGATGCAATGCCGCCAGCTGGGCTGCGCGGTCGAGGCCTGGGGCGAGCATGGCGAACCGCTGATCGGGGAGGTAGGCGAACTGGTCTGCACGCAACCCATCCCCTCGATGCCCCTGTATTTCTGGAACGACCCGGGCCAGCAGCGCTACCTTTCCAGCTACTTCGACATGTACCCGGGCGTCTGGCGCCATGGGGACTGGCTCAAGATCGGGCAAGATGGCGGATGCGTCATCTACGGACGATCCGATGCCACCATCAACCGCCACGGCCTGCGCATGGGGACGAGCGAGATCTACGCGGCGGTGGAGGCGCTGCCCGAGGTGGTCGATAGCCTGGTGGTGGACCTGGAGTATCTGGGCCGCGAGAGCTACATGCCGCTGTTCGTGGTGTTGCGCCCGGGGGTCGACTGGAGCGACGCCCTGCGTGACCGCATCGCCGGGGCCATCCGCACCGCGCTGTCGCCGCGCTTCGTGCCCGACGAGATCGTGCCCATGACCGAGATCCCGCGCACCCTGAGTGGCAAGAAACAGGAACTGCCGATCAAAAAGCTGCTGCTCGGCCAGCCGATCGAGAAGGTGGTGAACCGCGACGCCATGGCCAACCCGGGCAGCCTGGACGCGTACGTGGCCTTTGCCCAGGCCCGCCTGCAACAGGCCTGAAGCGCATCAACGGCGCCGGCTCACCAGCACGATGCCGGCGGCCACGCCCACCAGGGCGAGCAGCAGGGCCACCGTCAGCGGTTCACCCAGCAACCCGACGCCAAACAGCAGGGCAAACACCGGCGTGAGGAACACGAACGAGGACATCTGCGTGGCCGGGTAATGGCGCAGCAGCCACATCCAGGTCAGGTAGCTGGCGAAAGCACCCACCACGGTTTGCAGGGCGATCGAGCCCCAGGCCATCCCGGAATAGTCCCAGCGCCAGGTCTCCCCGAGCGCGATCGACAGCAGGGGCGCCACCACGGCCGTGACGGCCACCTGGTAGAACAGGGTTTTCTCGGCGCTGGCCTGAGCCAGCAGCGTGGTGCGAATGACCAGCGTGGTCAGCCCCCACAGGATGCCGGCCGCCAGTGCAATGGCGTCACCCATGAGCTGGGTGCGAGTGGAATGGGTGAACCCTTCGCTGAAGGCGACCGCCACCGAGGTGAACGCCACCAGCAACCCCACCCATTGCAGCTTGCGCAGCGTCTCGCTGGGGACAAACTGCGGCAGCAGCAGGGCCACGACAAAGGGCGAGGTGTAGAGGAACACGGTGAGTCGCGATGCAGTGGTGTACTGCAACCCGATGTAGATGCAGGCAAATTCACCGGCAAACAGCAACCCCGCCAGCAGGCCGCCCTTGAGCGTGCCATCGCGCTGGAACAGGGGCACGCCGCGCCACTGGCACCACAGCCACAGCAGCGCCGTGGCCCCCACGAATCGCAGGGTGGCCTGCCACAGGGGTGGCACTTCGGCGACGGTGGTCTTGATCAGGATCTGCTGGAAGCCCCAGAAGGCACAGCACAGCACCAGCAGGGTGACGGCCAACCGGTCGAGGTGGTCCTTGCGCTGGGCAGGCGTGTTCACAGCGGGTGCTCCGTGTAAAAACGGCCACCGTGGTACAGCAGCGGACGCAGTTCGCTGCGGTGCTGGCAGCGTTCCACCTCACCCACGAAGATGAAATGATCACCCTCCTCATAGCGGCTGCGGTTGAAGCATTCGAAGGTGGCAATGGCCCCGTCCAGCAGCGGCGCCCCGGTGGTGCCTTCAGCGAACGACACGCCTGCCCAGCGGTCCACGCCCTTGCTGGCAAAACGCAGGGCCAGGTCTTTCTGCTGTGCACTCAGCACGTTGATGGCGTAATGGGTGCCCGCCTGAAACACCTCGAGGGCACTGGATTGCCGGGACAGGCTCCAGAGCACCAGCGGGGGGGTCAGGGACACCGAATTGAAGGAGTTGGCGGTCAGGCCCACCAGGGTGCCATCGAGGGCGCGCGCGGTGACGATGGTCACCCCCGTGGCAAAGCGACCCAGCGCAGCGCGGAAAGTGTCGGGGGTGGGTGGCAGCATCAATGCGTGATCCGGATGTCAGGAAGCCGCGGACGAAGCAGGCTCCAGCACGGCCACGCGGTCGCGACCCTGGCGCTTGGCCTGGTACAGCGCCCGATCGGCCAGCAGCAGCAAGGTGTCGGACCCCATGCCCGCCTCGGGACGCAGACAGGCCACACCCGCACTCAGTGTGACCACCCCGGCGGGGCTGGCCTCATGGGGCATCTGGCGGGCCCGCACTTCGTCGATCACCTGGCGGGCGAGTGTGAGAACCCCGGGGAGTTCGGTGTCGGGCAGCAACATGGCAATTTCTTCGCCACCGTAGCGGCACACCTCGTCCCTGGGACGGTTGGCGAGCGATTCGATCACGCTGGCCACCATCCGGAGGCACGCATCGCCCTGCTGATGCCCGTAGGTATCGTTGTAGGGCTTGAAATGATCGACATCGAACAGCACCATCCCGAGGTACTCCCTGACACGCAGGGCATGACGCCACTCGCGATCAAACATCGCATCGAAATGACGGCGGTTACCGATATCGGTCAGGGCATCGACATGGGCCATGGCACGCATGCGCTCGGCTTGCTGCTTGAGCAGACGCTCCCGGGCCACGGCTGGCGTGACGTCACTGACCTGAACGAGGACGTATCGGGCGCCCATTTCCTTCGCCGTTGCTGAGCCCATGGGAATGATCTGGATGGACTGTCGCAGCATGGCCTCGTCGGTCTGAGGGCCAGCAATCGGGTACAGCGGAAAAGTGGCCTGATGGAGGGTTTCCGAGAGCAATGCCGGAAATCCCGTGGACAGGGCGCGATGGAGCCGACGCTCGAACTCGCGACCCTGCAAGCGAGGGAACACCTCGAGGAGCGGTCGGCCAACCACCTCGGCGGCACGCAGACGCGCACGTTTCAGCAGCCAGGGATTCGCAAAGCAAACGCCCAGCGATTCGTCGAGCACCAGCAGCCCGCCCTGGACGTTGCTCAGGGCCCATTCGAACCAGGGCGCAGCCAGAACCGGTTTCATGGGGCACCGCCTTCGAGTCGCTGCAGAAAGAGGGCCACCTTCTGCTCCAGCAGACCGGTTGACCGCATGTCGAGCAGAAAGGCCAGATGCCCTTCGATGCGCCGAGAGGCCATGGCAAACCGGACCTGCAGGCTCAGGAGCGGCTCGGTGATGTCCTGTCCGGACAGGAGCACATCCGACAAGATCCCCAGCTCGACTTCAGGCAACGAACCGTCCAGGGCAATATCGAGGTTGTCGGCCACGCTGGCCACGACGGCGTTGAGGAGGATGTTGCCGATTTCAGACAGCGCCTCCTGCTCCATCTCTCCGAGATCTTCCAGCGGGACGGTTCCGCCCACCATGATCTGAACCAGTTGCAGGCTCTGTTCGGCAGGGAACATGAGAATGGCATCGGTGACGATATCGCCCTGAAAACTCTGACGGACCGCGCTCACCCGCCGGTCATCGTCGTTCGCGAGCTGTCGCACCACTTCCTGCTTGGGCAGCAGCTGCACCAGCGGAATGCTCAGCTCGACGGGTTCACCCGCCAGCTGACTCAGGGCGTCGGCCGCCTGGCCCACCCCCATGTTGAACACCTCGGTCAGGGCATCGAGCTCAAGATCGGTGAGTTTCATGCCGCTGCCAGAAAATGGCTCACAGCCTGCTGGATCGCCTGACCGGTCACCGGCTTCTGGATGAACTTGACACCCAGCTCACCGGCACGATCACGGCTGCTTTCCTGGATGTTGGCGGTGAGCAGAACCAGACGCACACCGGGCAGGATCTGCAGCAGATTCTCGGTGGCCTCGAAGCCATTCATGCCCGGCATGTTGACGTCCATCGTCACAAAATCGGGCGCCCATTCCGCTGCCCTGGCCACCGCCTCGTCACCAGATACCGCTTCCAGCACTTCCCAGCCCAGGCGAAGTCTTTCCACCTGGCTTTTGATGATCATCCGCGAAACGCGACTGTCATCGACGATCAGCAGTCGTTTGGCCAAATCCACTCCTCCGCATGACGCCAGCATCAATCCGTACCTGACTGCTGCATGGAAAACCCATTATATTCACCGATAACCGGCTGGCTGGGAAGCGTTGTGGTTTTGCTGGCGGTGGGTATGCCGCCCGATCTGGCGTTCGAATTCGGCCGGCTCTTCACCGGCAAACCGCATGGCAATCGCGGGGCGCTGACCACTGATCAGCTCGGCCAGTGCCCGTCCGGAACCTGCACCATGGGTCCAGCCGAGGGTGCCGTGGCCAGCATTCACCCACAGCCCCGGAACGGGGGTTCGGCCGATGAGCGGGATGTTGGTTGGCGTGGCGGGTCGCAGGCCACACCAGAACTGGGGATCCCCGCCTTCCACGGGCAGGCGCGTGTCAACTGCGCCTGGAAACACCTCTTCGATGCGACGCACCAGCATCTCGCAGCGGGCCCGGGCCACTGGCGTGTCGAGTGAGAGGTCGAAACCGGCGAGTTCGATGGTGCCGGCCACCCGCAACCGGTCGCCGAGCCGGGAAATGGCGATCTTGCGACCGTCGTCGATCATGCTGACTTCTGGCGTGCGGGCAGGATCGAGCACCTTCAGGGTGGCGCTGTAACCCTTGCCCGGGTAGATGGGCACCCGGACACCCACCGTCTCCAGCAGCGGGCGGGTGTAGGATCCACAGGCGACGACCACGGCGTCCGCCTCCAGCACCCGGGTCACGTGGGTGTGCGCATGGCGAACCACCACCCGCCGGATGGCGCCGCCTTCCACGGCCAGCTGATCGATGTGATGCCCGAACAAGGTGCTTGCCCCCCGTTCGGCACACAGCGCCGCCAGTTTCTGGGTGAATACACGTGCATCGCCGTGTTCATCGGTCGATGTGTACGTGCCCCCGACGATTCGGGCGCCATAAGCCTGCAACGCCGGTTCGATGCGGAGCAGTTCCTCGCGGCCCACCACCCGGCGCTTCACCCCGTGACGCGCCATCAGTTCGGCGGCACGGCCAGCCGCCTCGAAGGCCTGCTCGTCGACATAGTAATGGGCGATGCCACGCTCCGAGCGCTGGTACTCGATGCCGGTCTGAGCCACCAGCTCTTTCAGGGCGGCATGGCTGTAATTCCCCAACGCGACGATCTGGGCCAGGTTGCGCTCGAAGGCGCGGTCGTTGCACTGGGTCAGAAACCGCATCAGCCAGGTCCACTGGGCCGGATCCCACTGCGGCCGAACGAGCAGGGGGGCCTGCTTGTCGAACATCCACTTCAAGGCTTTGAGCGGCGCCTCGCGGTTGGCCCAGGGCTCGCAGTAGCTCACCGAGATCTGTGCCGCATTGGCAAAACTGGTTTCGAGCGCCGCATCGGGCTGACGATCGACCAGCGTGACGTCGTGGCCGCGCTGCAAGAGATGCCAGGCCGTGCTGACGCCGATGATGCCCGCACCCAGAACAATGACCCGCATGGTTGGCTCCGAAAGAAAAGGGAAGACCTGCAGTATCGGAAAAGCCGGCCCCGATGTGAAGAGAGATTAAACTTATTCTGAATCGATTAGTTCAACTGATTAAAAGCCGATGAGCATCTACGATCCAGACGCCCTGGAATGCCTTGCCGCCATCGTGGAAGAAGGTGGCTTCGAGCGCGCTGCCCAGCGCCTGTCCATCACGCAGTCGGCGGTGTCGCAACGATTGCGCTCGCTGGAGGCGCAGGTGGGCACGGTATTGCTGGTCCGCAGTCGGCCGGTCAAAGCCACGGCAGCCGGCCTGCTGCTGCTCAAGCACACCCGGATGATGCGCCTGCTTCGAGCCGACCTCGAACACGACCTCAGGGAACTCGCCCCGAATGCCGCTCGAGGTCAGCGGGACGAAGACCGGGTGTCGGTGGCGATCAACGCCGACAGCATTGCCACCTGGGCGCTGCCGGCCCTGTCCCATCTGATGGAAGCGGGACTGGCGATGGAAATCATCCATGACGATCAGGACTTCACCCATGAGTGGCTGCGGGAAGGCCATGTGATGGGCTGCGTGACCTCGCTGCCACAGCCCTTGCGCGGTTGCCGGCTCGAGCCCCTGGGTCACATGAACTACACGGCGGTGGCATCGCCGGCATTCGCCCGTCAGGCACTCGGAGGCCAGCTCTCCCCTTACAACTTTCATCGCGTGCCATTCCTGGCCTTCAACCGCAAGGACGATCTGCAGCGGGAGTTCGTGGCCAGGGCTTTCGGGCTTCACCTGCCCACGCTCAAGCAGGTTTATGTGCCGTCTTCCGAAGGACAGGTGCGCGGCGCGCGCCTGGGCTGGGGCGTCACGGTGGTGCCTCAGCTGCTCGTGGCATCGGCCATCGAGTCGGGTCAGTTGATCGATGTGGCACCCGGGCAGCTGTTCCCGGTGCCCCTGTACTGGCACTGCTGGAATCTGACCTCTGATGTGCTTGACCAACTGACGAAGGCGTTGCGTGAAGCCGCCGCACAGGCGCTGGCCCCCTTGCACTGAGCGCCCGCTCAGCCCTCCAAGCTGACCAGACACCCCGGATCGAACGCCACCTGTTCCCCCTTGTCGGCATAGCCCAGCGGATTGGCCACCACCCGGCAGCCGTTGACCACATAGTCTTGCGGACAATGCAGATGACCATGCAACCAGACTTGCGCCCTGCATAGCCAGTGGTCCAGCGCATTGCAGAATCCGGCCGTGCCCGGGTTGATCCCGTATCGAGGGTCGTGACTGTGCAGGCTGGGCGCGAAGTGAGTGACCACAACGGTCTGACCGTCGAAAGGGATGCGCAACGCCTCCTCGAGCCAATCCTGACACGACAGCGCCTGCAGACGCATGGCCTGGGCATCAAACAGTTGGCCATGGCGACATGTCTGCATCTTGCTCAGATAGTGGTTGGCGGCCCGGAAAGCCCTCTCGCGCAGTTTCAACTGCCGAGCCAGCGGATCGGCGGGCAGGCCCTTGCCCGAGATGGGCACACCGGCCAGGGCATCGTAATCGCTCCACAGGGTCGTTCCCACAAAGCGGACGCCATCGAGCTCGTGGGTGCTCCGCTCGAGCCAGACGATGCCGAGCCGGTCACACGCCCGCTTCAAGCGCTCGTGAGCGTCATCGAAATCCAGCCCGTCGTATTCGTGGTTGCCAGGGCAGAACAGCACTGGCACGGGCCAGCCGGCGTAGGCTGGTAATGGGGAAAATCGCCTCAGCCCCCAGTCGGGCTCCTGCATCACCGTGCCGTCCCGGCGCACCTGATAGGAACCGATATCCCCTGCCAGCACCAGCACATCGGCGCCGGGAGCCGGTTGCGGTTCGAAATCGGGATGCGCTTCCAGGTGAAGATCACTGAGCAGCTGGATCTTCATGCGGTCTCCAGGGCAACGGCCCGCCACACCATCTCGCGCAGCCACGCCTGGGGCGACAAACCCTGTGTCTGCCGGTGCCACAGCATGTCCACACAGACGGGTGGCATCTCGAGGGGCAGGGGACGGTGAACGAGCGCCTGACCCTGCCCGGTCATGCTCACGAAATGCAGGGGCAGCACGGTCAGCAGGTCCGAACTGGCGACCACCTGGCCGGCCGTGAAGAACTGGTTGACGGTCAGCACCACCTGTCGCCGCAGCGAGAGCGCCGCCAGCGCCTCATCCACAAATCCCCACGGACGCCCCGAGAAGCTCACCAGCAGATGTCTGGCCTGACAGAAGGCATCCAGCGTCAGGGGCTGATCGGCCAGGGAGTGCCCACGACGCATCACCACCACATATTCGGTCGCATACAGACGGCGGACCTGGAAGTGGGGCACCTGCTCCTGGAGATGAGAGGCCCCCATTTCGGCCAGCACCCCCGGGAAATGCCCGATCGCGAGATGCACCTCGCCGCCTTCCAGCAAGTCTCGAGGGTCGCGGGTGGTGAGCGGCAGCACGCGCAAGGTGACGCCCGGTGCCTCCCGGTCCAGCAACTGGACCAGACCCGGCATGATTTTCGATGCGGTCGCATCGGCCATGGCCAGCACAAAGTGCTGAGTGGCGGTGGCCGGCTCAAACAGACCGGGCGAGAGCGTGTGGCGCAATTGCGACAGGGCTTCGCGCACCGTCGGCCACAGACCGAGCGCATAGGGTGTGGGCTCCACCCCGTAGCCGGAACGGCGCACCAGATCGTCACCCAGCAGGTCCCGAAGCCGGCGCAGGGCGTTGCTGACCGCCGGCTGCGTCATGGACAGGTTGCCGGCCGCGCGTGTGAGGTTACGCTCGGCCATGACCTCATCAAACACTCGCAGCAGGTTCAGATCCAGCGTCCGGAAGTTCAGCTCATTCATTTGCCCGTGAAATGTAAGGCATCATCAAAATAAATTGGCATGACATGGGGGTTTACCCTAATATTCACCCCAATCTATGCTGCCATGCAGCATCTGGAGTGTCTGATGAATGCCATGAACCTCTCTTCGACCCTGCGAGCCGGCCACGCTTCGCCATCGACTGCAGCCCCACAGCGCATGGCCCCGACGGGTCGCCCCCTGGCCGCTCTGCTGCTGGCCGCCGCCATCGCGGCCCTGGCGGTGGCGGGAGAACGGCTGATGGCTTCCTGGGCCGACGAACACCTGCTCGCCACCTGGGTGGCGCTGTGGGCGGTGGTGTTTGCAGGCAGCCTGATGCTGGCGGGCACGGCTCGTCGCACCGCTCAGCGCGTCATGGGCGGACTCGACCGGTGGGCGCGCCTGCGGGCCGAAGCGCGGGCCGAGGCGCGCGCGCTGTTGCTGGCTCGCCACGATCCGCGACTGATGGCCGAAATCCAGGCGGCTCGTGATCAGGCCGAGATCGCCAACCCGATCGCCCAGACCGAAAAGGCATCTGCCGCGACAACCGATGGCAACACCGACGAATGGTCGTGGAGCGGACTGGAAGTCGTGACGATTGGTGGCCAGAAGCGCCACCTGCCGTTCTACATCTGACTCGGGCTGGGAACTCGTCCCAGCCCATCAGGCATCAGCCCAGCAGACGGGCTTCCATCTTGGCCTGGGTGTCGATCAGTTCCTGAGGCAGGTGATACGCGAGCTTCTGGAAATGCTCGGTGTGCATGGCCAGTTCGGCCTTCCAGTGCTCGGGGTTCATGTCGGTCACGGACTCGAACTGCTCGCGGCTGAAATCCAGGCCTTCCCAGTTGATTTCTTCGTAGGTGGGGCTGATGCCGAAGGCATGGTCTTCGCCCTGGACCTTGCCTTCCAGGCGATCAATCATCCACTTGAGAACGCGCATGTTGTCGCCGTAACCCGGCCAGACGAACTTGCCGTCGGCGCCCTTGCGGAACCAGTTGACGCAGAAGATCCTGGGCAGGGTGTGCCCGGTGGCTTCCAGCTTGTGCTCCATGTCGAGCCAGTGCTGGAAGTAATCGCTCATGTTGTAGCCGCAGAAGGGCAGCATGGCGAACGGGTCGCGGCGCACCACGCCCTGGGCACCGAAGGCGGCAGCGGTGGTTTCGGAGCCCATGGTGGCCGCCATGTAGACGCCTTCCATCCAGGTGCGGGCCTCGGTGGCCAGCGGCACGGTGTTGGAGCGACGGCCCCCGAAAATGAAGGCGTCGATCGGCACACCGGCGGGGTCGTCCCAGGCGGTATCCAACGCCGGGTTGTTGATCGCGGACACCGTGAAGCGGGCGTTGGGGTGCGCAGCCTTGGCGCCGGTTTCCTTGGCGATGGCGGGGGTCCAGTCCTTGCCTTGCCAGTCGATGGCGTGGGCCGGGGCGTCGCCCATGCCTT
>CAZEZY010000006.1:0-8751 GCA_964516635.1 uncultured Tepidimonas sp.
AGAAGCAGTTCCTGATTCCGTACTTCATTGCCGCGCACCCCGGCACCAGCGACGAGGACATGATGAACCTCGCCGTCTGGCTCAAGCGCAACGGCTTCCGCGCCGACCAGGTGCAGACCTTCTACCCCAGCCCCATGGCCACCGCCACGGCCATGTACCACACCGGCTTGAACCCGCTCAAAGGCATCCACCGCGACGAGCGGGCGGAGCCAGTGGACATCGTGAAAGGCGAGAAGCGCCGCCGCCTGCACAAGGCTTTTCTGCGCTACCACGACCCGAACAACTGGCCCATGCTGCGCGAGGCCCTCAAGCGCATGGGCCGCGCCGACCTCATCGGCAACGGCAAGCAGCACCTGATCCCCACCTTCCAGCCCCTGACGGACGGGGCCTACCAGAGCGCTCGACGCAAGAATTCCACACCCGCTGGCCGCCCGCAAAAAGGCCAGATCCTGACCCAGCACACCGGCCTGCCCCCCAGAGCGGGTGTGGCCGTCAAGCCGGGCTCACCCGTGGGCAAGGGCAAGCGCCGCGGTTGAGTCTGTTGCGCTCATTTGCGCTTTTCGCTCACCCAATCGGCCACGGCAAACAGCAAGCCTGAGACCACGAACGTCAGGTGGATGGCGATCTTCCAGCCCAGTTGCTCGCCAGTCAGAGAGGTGCTCACCAGAAAGGCCTTCAGCAGTTCCACTGCCGAGATGGCCACGATGGCACCGATCAGCTTCATTTTCAGGTCAGAAAACCCCACCTTGCCCATCCAGGCCGGGCGGTCTTCGTGGTCGCCGATGCTGAGCTTCGAGACGAAGTTCTCGTAGGCGCTGAACACGATGATCAGCAAGAGCACGGCGATCAGCGCCGTGTCGACCAGCGTGAGGATGGAAATGACCGTGTCGTGCTCGATCAGGCCCAGCACCCCCATGACCAGCAACCCCATTTCCTTGAAGAACTTCAGCAGCAGCACGAGCATGCTGACGATGAGCCCGAGAAAGAAGGGGACGAGTATCCAGCGGCTGGAGAAAATGAATCTTTCCAGCGCGATTTCGATCTTGTTGGGTGTTTGAGCCATGATTCGGTATGTACCCCTTGGAGTATAAAGGACCCGTGAAAGCGGGGGTTGTTCGCTTGGGCGCAGAATGAAACCCTCCATTTGAACAGGTCATTCAGGAGCTTTTCATGAAATGGCTCAACAAGCTGGCTGGATTCACCCGCTCGGCGCCCGGCCTCGAGTGGCAGATCTGGCGGCGCCTGCCCTGGCTGCTGGTGGCGGGCACGGTGCTGCCGCTGATGGCCGCCGCCCTCGCGCAGGGCTGGAACCAGTTGGACCCGAGTGCCAGTGGTGCCCGAGCCGCCGAGCAGTTCACCTACGTCATGATTGGTCTGGTGGTGTTGCACTGGTCGCTCATGCTGACGCTGGCCATTGGATGCGTGATCGTGATCCTCATGAAAGGCCCCGCCTACGTGGCCGATGCCTACCCATTGGACGAGAAGCCCTGATTCGGTCAGGTCACAGCGCAATGGACAACTGGTTTTCAACAATGGAAACGGGTTGTCGTCGTGAAGACCTGCCCGACATCTACCGTTTCGCCTGAACGGCATGTTGCTTGACCGGCCCATCGCCGAAACCCTGTGTGCCACGGATGCGGCTGCGGCCACCCGCGCGCCAGAGACCCTGGAGGCCGCACTGCAATCAACCCCCATTCATGACAAGGAAACCCCATGACCTCAAAACGGCATGCCCTGCTGGTGCCGTCAGTATCACGCGGCTTCTGTTGAACGACCGTGATGGCCTGAGGCTCAGCCAGCGATTAAGACTCAAGAAAGCGACATGAAACGACTCGTCAGGTTGATAGCCAACCTATCAGAGAGATACCATCAATGACACTCAGAACCGGTGGGTTTTGTGCAACATCAGGCTGGAGAAGCAGTTGATGAGGCAGTGCTGCAGTGCAATAATTCGCAAATTGAAGCTTCGAAAGCAAGTTTGATCGTTCGCCTTCTGATGGGGGTTATGCAGCGATGACCAAGTTGCTCAACCCCACACGCACCGTTGCGCTGGCCTTCCTTCTGGCCATCCTGATGGGCACCGGCTTGCTCATGACACCGATGGCAAGTGCCGGGATTGCGCCCACCACCCTTCTGACTGCCTTTTTCACGGCCGTTTCTGCCGTTTGCGTAACGGGACTGGTGATCGTAGACACCGGCACGCACTGGTCCTTCATGGGCCAGTTGGTCATCATGCTGCTGTTCCAGATCGGCGGGTTTGGCATGATGACAGCGGCCACCTTGCTGGGCCTGATGGTCAACCGCTCGCTGCGCCTCAAAACCCGATTGATCGCCCAGGTTGAAACCCATTCCATCGGTCTGGGCGACGTCTCTGGCGTGGCGAAGATGGTGCTGATCGTCACCCTGGTTGCCGAGTTGATCCTGGCAGTGGTGCTCTTTGCCCGCTTTCACTGGGGCTATCAGATGCCCATGGCCGATGCCGTGTGGCACGGGGTGTTCCATTCGGTGTCGGCATTCAACAATGCGGGGTTCTCGTTGAACGAGGACAGCCTGATGCGGTTCGCTACCGATGCCTGGATTTTGATGCCCATCGCCACGGCTATCGTGGTGGGGGGCATCGGGTTTCCCGTGTTCCATGACATCCGCTCACGTTTTCGTGATCCCAGGCATTGGTCCTTGCACACCAAACTCACGCTCTACGGCACTGTGGCATTGCTGCTGGGTGGCACCCTGGTTCTGCTGGTTTTTGAGTGGTCGAACCCGCAAACCCTGGGACCGATGGGCACCATGGACAAACTGCTCTCGTCGATCTTTGCCTCCGTATCGGCCAGGACCGCAGGCTTCAACAGTCTGGACATTGGTGCACTCACCCATGAGAGTTGGGCGTTGCACTATTTTCTGATGTTCATCGGTGGCGGCAGTGCTGGCACGGCGGGTGGCGTCAAGGTCGGCACCTTCCTTATCCTGGTGTTGTTGGTGTACTCGGAAATCAGGGGCCGTCGGGACAGTGAAGCTTTCGGTCGTCGCATATCCAGTACCGCACAGCGACAGGCCATCACGGTGCTGGTACTGGGTGCGGGCATGATTGTGCTGGGGACTCTGGTCATCCTGCGCGGGACTGACCTGCCAACTGATGAGGTCATTTTCGAGGTCATTTCTGCATTTGGCACAGTCGGCTTGTCCACCGGCATCACCGCCGATTTGCCAGCCTCTGGTCAGATCATGTTGACCATCCTGATGTATGTTGGACGAGTCGGCACCATCACCCTTGCGGCATCATTGGCCATGGGGCATGTCCGGGCGGCCTATCGTTATCCTGAGGAGCATCCCATTGTTGGCTAAGTTGTTTTCTGAACAGTATGCGTTTGCTCAAGGCGACAGCGTTCTGGTGATTGGCCTGGGCCGATTCGGGGGCGCTGTGGCCCATTCGCTGATGCGGCTGGGGCATGACGTGATGGGCATCGATCGAGAAGAAGGGCCGGTTCAGGCTTGGGCTGACAGGTTGACGCATGCTATCCAGGCTGACGCGACAAACGTGCAGGTACTACGACAACTGGGTGCAGCCGATTTTGCTCACGCCATCGTTGGCATTGGTACCGACCTCGCATGCAGCCTAATGACGGTCATGGCGCTTTCCGAACTGGGCATCCCCGATATCTGGGTAAAGGCCATGACACCCGAGCATGGGCAGATCGCCCAGCGCATCGGAGCCCACCATGTGGTCTACCCCGAGGCCGACATGGGCGAGCGGGTAGCCCATCTGATCACGGGCCGAATGATGGACTACATCGAGTTTGACGATGGCTTTGCCATTGCCAAGATCAAGGCGCCCCCCAGCGTTTCCAACAAGGCTCTCTCAGAAAGTCTGATTCGCGAACGCTTCGGTGTGACGGTGGTAGGCGTCAAGCGGATGCATGAGGATTTTCAGCACGCAAAGCCAGACACTGTTATCCGCATGGGTGATTTGCTTATTGTGTCTGGCCCTACGCGTAAAGTTGAAAAGTTTGCCTCGACATCATCTTGAAAAGGTTGCAATCATTGACCGAAATCCAGGGGTAGTCCCACGTAGTTCTCGGCGATGGTCCGCAGGCCGGCCTCGGAGTGCATGAGGTAGTCCAGTTCGGCCTGCTGCAGCTTGGCGTTGATGGCGCCCTGGTCGGGGAAGTTGTGCATGATGGAAGTGAACCACCAGCTGAACCGCTCGGCGCGCCAGATGCGCTTGAGGCAGCGCTCGGAATAGCCGTCGATGCCGGCTTCGGATTGGTCCTGGTAGTACTCGACGAAGGCGTTCGAAAGGTACTTCACGTCGGTGGCGGCCAGGTTGAGGCCCTTGGCCCCGGTGGGCGGCACGATGTGGCCGGCGTCGCCTGCCAGGAACAGGCGGCCGAAGCGCAGTGGCTCGGTCACGAAGCTGCGCAGCGGGGCAATGCTCTTTTCAATGGAGGGGCCGGTGACCAGCTTCTCGGCGGCTTCGGGGTCCAGCCTGAGCTTGAGTTCGGCCCAGAAAGCGTCGTCGCTCCACTGCTCCACTTTGTCGGTGAGGGGCACCTGCAGGTAGTATCGGCTGCGGGTGTGGCTGCGTTGTGAACACAGCGCAAAGCCGCGTTCGCTGTTCACGTAGATCAGTTCGTGGTGCACGGGGGGCGTGTCGGACAGCAAGCCCAGCCAGCCGAAGGGGTACACCTTTTCAAACGTCTGGATGGCGTTGCGCGGGACGCTGGCGCGGCAGACACCGTGGAAGCCGTCGCAACCGGCAATGAAGTCGCACTCGATGGTGTGCGTCTGGCCGTCTTTCTCGTAGCTCACACGGGGGCGGGTGGTGTCGAAGTCGTGGATCTGCACGTTGGCGGCTTCGTACACCGTGGGCAGGCCGGCGGCCTGGCGGGCGGCCATGAGGTCGCGGGTGACTTCGGTCTGGCCATAGACCATCACCTTCTTGCCGCCGGTGAGCTTTTCCAGGTCGATGCGGTGGCGCTGACCGTTGAACAGCATGTCGAACCCGGTGTGCACCAGACCCTCCTTGTGCATGCGCTCGCCCACGCCGGCCTCGTCCAGCAGGTCGGTGGCCACCTGTTCCAGCACGCCGGCGCGAATGCGCCCGAGCACGTAGTCGGGGGTCTGGCGCTCCACGATGACGGCGTCGATGCCGGCCTTGTGAAGCAACTGGCCGAGCAGCAGGCCCGAGGGGCCGGCACCGATGATGGCTACCTGAGTGCGCATGGGTGAAGTCTCCGTGAAAGGTGGATGCTTGAATGCTAGGGGCGCCAGAGCCCTTGCGCCCATTCCGTTGAGCGGTTTTGCGCGATCTGTGGAACAATTGCACGATGATCGCGCAAACCTTGAGTCCCGCATGACGATTGCCCGGGCCGACTTCATCGAAGGGATGGCCAAAGGCCTGGCAGTGCTGGAAAGCTTCGACACGGAGCGTCAGCGCCTGAATGCCACGCTGGCGGCCCAGAAAGCGGGCCTCACGCGTGCGGCCGCTCGGCGTCATCTGCTCACGCTGGCACACCTGGGCTATCTGGAAACCGATGGCAGTCATTTCTGGCTCTCGCCCAAGGTGTTGCGCCTGTCGGGCAGTTACCTGGCCAGTGCCCGCCTGCCGCGCGCCGTGCAGCCCACGCTCAACCGCCTGGCGGCCTACAGCGGTGATTCGTTTTCGGTGGCGGTGCTGGAGGGTGATGCGGTGGTGATTGTCGCGCGCAGCGTGCTCACCGCTTCGGATGGTGGCCAGGAAGGTTGGCTGGCCACCTCGCTGGGGGAGCGCCTGAGCAAGCCCCGCGATGTGCGCTGGACGGCGCATGGCCTGCACCTGGGTGCGCGGTTGCCCGCCCATGCCACGTCCACCGGGCGGGTGCTGCTGGCGGGCATGGCAGCTCGCGACCTGTCGGCCTGGCTCAAAGGCCGCACCCTCACGCGACTGACGCCTTACACCGTGACCGATCAGAAAGGGCTGCGCCGCTTGCTGGTCGATGTGCGCCGCCAGGACTGGTGCCTGGCCAGCGAGGAGCACGAACTGGGCGTGCACGCCGTGGCGGTGCCGCTGCGCAACATGGCCGGGCAAACGGTGGCGGCGCTGAACGCGGTGGTGTCGAGCAGCCGCCTGCAGGCCGGCGCAGTGCCTCGTGAACTGCTGCCCTTGCTGCAGAACGCGGCGCTGGAGTTGCGGCCAGCGCTCTGAGTCCGGTGGATCAGCGGCTCATCAGCAGCCGCAGGCCCAGCCCCACAAACACCACGCCGGCCAGGCGGTCCAGCCACAAGCCGGCTCGGGGCTGGCGATGGAGCCACCGGCCCACCGAACCCGCAAAGTACCCCAGCAACCCGAACAGCAGGGCCGCCTGCACCGTGAACAGCACCCCCAGTTGGGCGAGCTGCCACCCCACCGCCCCTTGCGAAGGCACCACGAACTGAGGCAAAAATGACAGGAAGAACAGCACCACCTTGGGGTTGACCGCATTCGCGATCATCCCTTTCACAAACAGGGTGCCCAGTGGTTGACGGGGTGAAGCCTCGTCGGATACGTGACTGCCCCCACGGCTGCGCAATGCCTGCACCCCCAGCCAGAGCAGGTAAGCGCCACCCACCCATTTCAGGGCCGTGAAGGCCAGCGGCGAAGCGGCAATCAGCGCGCTCACGCCCAGCACGGCCAGCAGGGTGTGGCTCAGGCAGCCCAGCGCGCAGCCCAGTCCGAAGGCGATGCCCTGTGCCCGCCCACGCGACATGCCCATGCTGAGCACCATCAGGTTGTCCGGGCCAGGGCTGGCCGTGACGAGCAGGGCCGCCAGCAGAAAGGGAAGGGTTTGCGCCAGCGTGAGCATGGCCCCAGTTTAGTGGGTCTGTGATTGGCGACATGCGTGTATGCTCTGCCGGGTATTCATGATCTATCGGACTTGCTTTCTCTGACGACCGCCCATGCCTGCTTCTCAACACGTTCTGGCGGCGGTCGGATTCTCATTGGCCCTCCATGCGGGACTGGTGGCCTGGCTGCTGGGCTGGAGCCCTTTTCCGGATCAAAAGCCGACGCCTGAGGTTCAGGAAGCGATCATCGTGGTCGATCTGGAGCCGTCGCCCGAAGCACCTCAGCCCTCGCTGCCGGTGCCACTGGAAGAAGCGGCCAGTCTGCCCTTGCTGGCAGAGGCTCCGTCACCATTGGCGCCAGAAGCGCATAGCCGCGCCTACAGCGATGCGCCCGCCCCACCCAGTGCGGAGGACTGGGCGCTGGCCAGCACCTATGCGCTCAAGAACAGCAAGCGCTACCGCTACAACTGGGGTTTGCAGGTGCGCAGCCTGATGGGGCGGGCCTACGAGGGGCCTGACCAGGGCATCGTGCGCTTTCGGGTGGTGATTGCCCCCAACGGCACCCTGGCCGACCTGGAAACGCTGTGGAGCACCTCGCCCGTGGCCGAGGCCCTGGCCCGCCAGGCCATCGAAAGCATGCCCCCGCTGCCGCCCACACCCACGGGCGAACCCCTCGTTTTTGAGCGGACCATCACCTTCGGCCCCAACGATGTGGACATGCCGCCGCTGTACAAATACGACTGCGAGCCGGACCCGCCCCGGTTCCGCAACCCCTATGCGTGGGACGGCCAATCCGAGCAGGGGGTGGCTGTACAGCCCACTGCGCAGAAGCTCGACCCCGAAGCCTATGCCGAATGCCTGAAGCTGCTGCCGGAAGACACGGTGGAAGCCGAGAGTTCAAGCGACCAGCGTCAACTGGAGCGCTGGCGCTCGCACCGGCTGGGCAACCCTTGATCGGTGAGCGCGTTCAGTGGCTGGCGGGCCGGGTGGCCCTGGCAGCGGCATCAAAGCCGCCTTTGGCTTTCCATTCTTCCATGCCACCTTGCAGGATGCGCAGGTTGTCCCACCCGGCCACGCGCAGGGCAAAGCCGGCCTGGGCCGAGAGCGATCCGGTGTTGCAGTAGATCAGCACGGGCCGGTCTTTCGGGATCTGGTTGCGATTGGCCAGCACCGTGCGCCAGTCCATGTTGACGGCGCCGGGAATGTGGCCTCTGGCGAACTGGCCGGCATCGCGCGCGTCGATCACGAAAAAGCGCGGCCAGTCCTCCTTCGGGATCTGTTCGGCAAACATGACGCCGCCCCCATAGTCCACGAATTCCAGATACGCCTCCATCTCGTCGATGACGGCGGCCTTGTCGGCCCAGGCGGCGGGAGCAAAAGTGAGCGTGACGGCGGCCAGGGCGGCCAGCGTGTTGGTTTGAAAGGTCATACTTAAAAGTATAAGCATTCGATGATATTTGGCAAGCACGGATGCGTCATTGTTCTCCAGTAGGATGGCGCCATGTCGACAAGCCAATCGTCCGCCTGGGTGGTCTTCTGGGCGTTTTTGCGCCTGGGACTGACCTCGTTTGGCGGCCCGGTGGCCCACCTGGCCTACTTCCGGGAGGAGTTCGTGAACCGCCGGCGTTGGCTGGGCGAGAGTGCCTATGCCGACGTGGTGGCCCTGTGCCAGTTTCTGCCCGGGCCGGCCAGCAGCCAGGTGGGCATGGCGCTGGGGTTGTACCAGGCCGGCTACCGGGGCGCCTTGGCTGCATGGCTGGGTTTCACGTTGCCTTCGGCGGTGTTGCTGGTGCTGCTGGCGCTGGGCTTGGGCGCCATGGACGATGCTGTCGCGCGTGGCGCCTTGCAGGGCTTGAAAGTGGCTGCCGTGGCGGTGGTGGCCCAGGCATTGTGGGGCATGGCACGGCCATTGTGCCCCGACGCCCTGCGAGTGACCTTCATGGCGCTGACGGC
>CAZEZY010000006.1:8851-35620 GCA_964516635.1 uncultured Tepidimonas sp.
GGGCACGTGGTGCTGCCGCTGTTGCAGGCCGAACTGGTGCCCACCGGCTGGGTGGACAACGACGTGTTCCTCGCCGGTTACGGCGCCACACAGGCGGTGCCGGGGCCGCTGTTCACCTTTGCGGCGTTTCTGGGTGCGTCTTCATTGCAGGGTCCCACGGGCGTCTGGGGCGGTGCGCTGGCGCTGGTGGCGGTCTTCCTGCCGTCTTTTCTGCTGGTGGCGGGTGCCCTGCCATTCTGGGAGGTGCTGCGCAGTCAGCGGCTGGCGCGTGCAGCACTGGCGGGCGTCAATGCCGCCGTGGTGGGCCTGCTGCTGGCGGCGCTCTACAACCCGGTGTGGACCAGCGCCATTGTCGGTGTGAACGAGTTCATCCTGGCGCTGCTGGCCTGGGTGGCGTTGATGTTCTGGCGCCTGCCGCCCTGGTTGGTGGTGCTGGGGTGTGCGGTGGTGGGTTGGGCCGCGCTGGGGTGATGCCGTCATGGGATCGTCTATAAACCAGCCCATGCAAGGAACCCCTTACCCCTACGAACTGATTTTCCTGGATCTGGATGGCACGCTCATCGAAACCGGTGGCGAAATCGCCGATGCGGTGAATGACACCTTGGCCGACCTTTCACTGGCTCCCATCGAAAGCTTGTCCATCGAACGATGGATCGGCATGGGCACCCAGGCTTTGCTTGCTCGGGCATTGGCGTTGCGCTGGGGTATGCCTGCTTCAGAAGCAGTCATCGCAGAGCCTTTTTCCGGATGCCTGGCCCGATTTGCACACCACTATCTTCTTCGTTGCGGCACCACCAGTCGTGTCTATCCTCATGTTCGTCCTGTGCTGCAGGCGCTGCGACCATGGCGTGTCAGGCTGGCGGTTCTGACCAACAAAGAAGACCGGTACACCCGGCGATTGCTGGAGGCGCACGGCCTGTTGTCCCTGTTTGACATGATTGTTTCTGGCGACACCTATCCAACAAAGAAACCGGATCCGTACGGTGCGAACCAGTGTCTGCATCACTTCGGCTTGTCGCCGGATCGGGCACTGCTGGTGGGCGACTCGTCCATCGACGTGGCCACGGCCCGCCATGCGGGCATCCCTGTCTGGGTTTTGCCCTATGGTTACAACATGGGCGAGCCGATCGAGTCGTGCGGAGCCGATCGGGTGATCCCCGATCTGTCGGCCTTGCTACCCAGTGCTTAAAGGGGCAAGGCGCAATCCACCGGCTGGGCCTGCAGCACCGCCGTGAGCACCACCGGATCGATGCCGATCAGGTAGCCGCGCCGGCCACCATTGAGCCAGATGCGCGGCAACTCGAGCACCGTGCGCTCCACATAAACGGGCATGGCACGCCGGGTGCCGAACGGGGAGGTGCCTCCCACCAGATAGCCGCTGTGGCGATTGGCCACTTCGGGTTTGCAGGGCTCCACCGACTTGACGCCGATCTGGCGCGCGAGGTTCTTGGTGGACACGCTGCGGTTGCCGTGCATCAGCACCAGCAGCGGGCTGGCCTTGTCGTCCTGCATCACCAGCGTCTTGACCACGGCAAACGGGTCTAGACCCAGCACTTCGGCACTGTGCAGCGCGCCACCGTGCTCCAGGTAGTCGTACGGGTGTTCGGTGTAGGCCACGCCACGCGCTTTGAGCAGGGCAGTGGCCGGGGTTTCACTCACTTTTGGGGTTTTCGGCATATGGGGCAATCACGACCCGTCCCTTGCCGTGGGTCTTGGCGTCATAGAGGGCCGCATCGGCCTTGGCCAACCAGTACGGCAGGTCTTGGGTCTCGCCTTCGATCAGGGCCACCCCTGCACTCGCCCCCACCCGGCATGCCACCCCTTCGTAAGGCTGGGAAATGGCCGCGATCAGGCGTTCGGCGCTGGTATGGGCGTGTGTCAGATCGGCGTTGTTGAGCAGCACGCAGAATTCATCGCCCCCGAGTCGGGTCACGATGTCCTCGCGCCGCACCAGTTGGAGGATGCGCCGGGCCACCTCGCGCAACACCTCGTCGCCCGCTGCATGGCCATACTGGTCGTTCACCGCCTTGAAGCCGTCCAGATCGAGCATCACCAGAGCCAGCGGAATCTCCATGCGCCGGGCCAGGGCCAGCATGCGCTGGGCTTCCTCTTCCAGGTAGGCCCGATTGCCCAGGCCAGTGAGCCGGTCGTGGTTGGCTTTGTAAAGGGCTTCGCCCATGGCGCCGCCTGCCCGCTGCAAGGCCAGGCTCACGGCTTCGGCTTCTTCCATTTGCAAGGCTGGCGGGGACACCGGCTGACCTGCAATCACCGCCTGGGCCTGACGGTTCAACTGCATCAGCGAGGTGAGCACCTCCTTGCTCAGGCGGTAGGCCAGTCCGGCGCCAATGGACAGCGTCAGCAGGATGCCCACCACCACCCATTGCGTCTGTTGTTTCAGGTCCATGCGCAGTTCTTTTTCTGGAGCGCCTACCACGACGGACCAGCCCCAATGCGTCGATCGGGAAAACGCGGTCACCACGGCATCACCCTCTTGCGTCTGGCTGAGGAGTCGGCCTGTGGGTTGCCGCTGCATCGCCTGCCACAACGAGTCCACCGCCTGATTGCCGATAAAGCGGTCGGCGTCACGGGTGCGGCCGATGATCCGGCCGTTCTGGTCGATCACCGCAATCAGCCAGCCATCGGGCAGGTTGATCATGTCGAGCATGCGGTTGATCTGGGCGGGCCCCATGCCGATGTTCACGCTGTAGATCACCTTGCCCTGGCGTTTCACGGGCACGCCCATGGCGATGGTGGGTCGCTGGGTGAAGGGGCAAAAAAAGAGCGGCGTGAGCACGGTGGTCTGTTCGGTGAACACGGCGGCCAGTTCGACCGGTGTGCCCTGAGTGGGCAGGGGGTCGCCGTAAGGCACCAGGGTATTGATGAGCTGGACACCCGCGGGGTCGGTCAGCGCGAAATTCAGCACGTTGGAGGCCGTGACGGCGTCTTCGACCTGGCGCTGAAAGTTTCGCAAGTTGCCATTAACCAGATCCGCCGAAGTGGCCAGCAGCTTCAGGGTGGACTCCATGATGGCGAGTTCACGCTCCACATAGGCCAGCGTCTCCTTGGCGATCAGTTCGGTGCTGTGCTCGATCGATTGCCGTTTGACCTGGTAGGCATCGTTGACCAGCCAGGCAATCATCAAGGCAGCCGGCAGCATGCACGCAATGACCAAGTACAGCATGCTCCGCTGAACGGAAAAGCGGCGGGGTGGTGACGTTTGTCCGATCAGGATGCTCTTCATCCTTCTGATTCTTTCAGAATTGAATGCATCCGATTATCCCCCGATCCACAGGGCGACCACGCCCACCGACAGCACCGTCACCGGCAGACCCACCGCCAGGTGGCGTTTGCCGTCCAGCAGGATCCCTTCGCGGGCGGCGATGTCGGCCACGATCAGGTTGGCAATCGATCCGATCAGCAGCAGGTTGCCGGCAAAGGTGCTGACCAGCGCCAGCAAGGTGCCGGTGCGCACCGGGTCATCGCCCAGATGGGGCAGCAGCAGCATGACGGCGGGCACGTTGGACACCAGATTGGAGAGACCCACGGCCACCACCATCAAGGTGCCGGGTTCGCTGAGCCTGATGCCCTGCGCCTGCAAGGACTGGACGGCCGCTTCGGCCATGCCGGTGGTCTGCAAGGCGTGGTTCACGATGAACAGGCCCATGAACAGCAGGAGCAACGGCCAATCCACCAACCCCATCACCTCTCTCGAATGCAACTGGCGGCTCAGAAGCAGCACCCCCGCCCCCACCAGCGCAGCCACTTCGTGAGGCCAGTCGGTGAACAGGAACACGCCCATCAGCACCCCGGCCACCGCCAGGCCCTTGAAGGATTGCCAGCGGTCAAATGGCGGGGTCTCGTTGGAAGACGTTGGCGTGACGCCCACGCCAGCGGCTTGGGTGGCGACTCGCAGCCCACCACTCCACGGGTTGAGCAGCAGCCAGGCCCACAAGAGCCCCAGGCTGGCCAGCACCGGGGGCAGGGCGGTGGCCGCGTAGCCCGCGAACGGGAGTTGCAGGACCGAGCCGATCAGCATGTTCTGCGGATTGCCAATCAGCGTGGCAGCCGATCCGATGTTCGCGGCGCAGGCCAGCCCCAAGAGATATGGCAGGGGGTTCAGCCGTTGCTGCAGGCACATCCGGATCACCACCGGTGTCATGGCCAGACAGATGACGTCGTTCGAGAAGACGGCCGACAAGGCCCCAGCCGTGAAGATGAGCGCCCCCAAGAGCGCGGGCGGCGACAGTGGCAGGCCACCGACACGCCGGGTGACCTCGGTGTAAAAGCCGCCCAGACGCATCTGGGCCGAGATCAGCATGAAGGCGAACAGCAGCACCACCGTGGGCAGGTCCACGGCCCGGGCCGCTTCGTCGATGCCCATTCCTGTGAGGCCAATCATGGCAATGGCGCCCAGCAGGGCCACGCCGGTGCGGTCGAGCTTGAGCCGGGGCAGGCCACCCAGGAACATGCCCAGGTAAACCACCACGAACACCCCCAGCACGCCCCAGTGTGTCCACCCGTTCAGGAGCACGTCGAACTGCCGCAACGGCTCGAGTCGCTCGGCTTCGTTGGCTGGCAGAGTGGGCGGAAAATAAGGGAGCATTTTTTACATTTCACCTGAAGGTGAGTGTAAGTTTCTTTTGAGGATGATCAAGTCCGCAGTGGCAGCAGCCCCGCTTCATAATCGGACATGTCAGCACTGGCTGGCGCGTTCAGAAAGGAAGTTGCCCTTGTCGAGTCTGCTCATACACCACGCCCACACGGTGGCCACCATGGACGACGCCATGAACGAATGGCAGGACGCATCGGTCTTTGTCCGCGACGGGCTCATTGCCTATGTGGGACCGGCCAGCGGGCTGCCCCAAGAGGCCCTCGAAGCCGACGAGGTGATGGACGCCCGACACCATCTGGTGGTACCCGGCCTGGTGAACACCCACCACCACATGTTCCAGAGCCTGACGCGTGCCATTCCGGCGGTGCAGAACGCCGAGCTGTTTGGCTGGCTCAAGGGGCTGTACCCGATCTGGTCGCGGCTACAGCCCGAGATGATCCATGTGAGTACCCAGGTGGCCATGGCCGAACTGCTCATGAGCGGCTGCACCACCACCAGCGATCACCTCTACCTGTACCCCAACGGCGTCCGGCTGGACGATGCCATTGACGCGGCCCGCGAAGTGGGCATGCGATTCACGGCCACCCGAGGGGCCATGAGCGTGGGCGAAAGCGCGGGTGGGCTGCCGCCCGACGCCCTGGTGGAGGCCGAACCGCACATCCTGAGAGAGTCGCAACGGCTGATCGAACAGTACCACGATGCGTCCTGGGGTTCGATGCTCCAGGTGGCACTGGCCCCTTGCTCGCCGTTCAGTGTCAGTCAGGACCTCATGCGCGAAGCCGCGCTGCTGGCCCGTTCCTTCAAGGGGCAGGGCGTGAGGCTGCACACCCACCTGGCCGAGAACGACCACGACCTGGCCTATTCGGCGGCCCATTTTGGCTGCACGCCCACCCAGTACGCCCAGGACCTCGGCTGGCTGGGCGACGACGTGTGGCATGCGCACTGTGTGAAGCTGGACGACGAAGGCATCAGCCTCTTTGCCGCCACCCGCACCGGGGTGGCCCATTGCCCTTGCAGCAACATGCGACTGGCCAGTGGCATTGCGCCGGTGCGTCGCATGCTCGACGCTGGCATCCCGGTGGGCCTGGGCGTGGATGGCAGTGCCAGCAACGATGCTGCCCATCTGGTCAACGAAGCCCGGCAGGCCCTGCTGCTGGCCCGGGTGGGCCGGGCCATGCAGCCGCCCGAACAGCGGCAGGGGCGGACCTTTTTTGGCTGCGACCTTGGCCCCGCCGAAATGACGGCTCGGGACGCCTTGCGCCTGGCCACCCGGGGTGGGGCCGAGGTGCTGGGCCGGCGCGACATCGGCTACCTGGCCACCGGGATGTGTGCCGACATGGCGCTGTTCGACCTGCGCACCTTGTCGTTTGCCGGGGCCGCCGTCCACGACCCGGTGGCCAGCCTCCTTCTGTGCAGCAGCGCGCCTGCCAGCCATGTGTGGGTGCAGGGCAGGGCATTGGTACGAAACGGGGTATTGACCACGTTGTCAATCGGACCGTTGCTGGAGCGTCACAACCGGTTGGCTGGTCGGTTGTTGGTGGCATGACTGCCGAGCAGACGGTCCCCTGCTGCTGATCCTGACGCTTCAGGGCGTTCCCTTGGTGCCCTACATGCAGAGGTCCCGTTCTGCAAAGGCGGCCGACATGGTCATCGATCAGGACGAGCCCCTCAACGGCGCGAGGCCAAGTCAGCCGGCAAGAACCGGATCGGTGTGGGGTGACGCCCGGATGGCGTGAATGATGCCGTCGAGAGCGTTGTACAGATCCGCCTCATCGACGTTCAGAGGCGGGGCGAGCACGAGCACTTTGCCCTGCCCGATCTTGAATGACAGGCCAGCCGTCAGACATTGGTACAGCACGGTTTCTGCCAGGTCTGCATCGTTCAATTCGATCCCGATGAGCAGGCCTGCCCCTCGAATGTCCCTGACCGTGGTGAGTCCCGCCAGGCCGGTTTGCAGGTGCTTCAAAGCCGCCACACCGAGTCGGCGACTGCGTGTAAGCAGGTCTTCTTCTTCGATGACATCCAGAACCGCAAGGCCAGCGGCGCAGGCCAGCGGGTTTTTCTCGTGGGTGTAATGGCCCAGTGACACATGGGCGCCCACGTTCAGGCCATCACGCGCGATGAGCGCGGCCAGGGGCATGCTGCCGCCACCCAGTCCTTTTCCCAGCACGATCATGTCAGGCTCGATGCCATAACGCTCGATGGCATAGAGGTAACCCGTGCGACCGAGAGCGATCGGGATTTCGTCCAGGATGAGCAAAGCCCCATGGCGGTCACATGCCTTGCGCAATCGCTGGTAGTAATCCTTGGGGGGGATTTGCACATCCGTGCAGCGTATCGTTTCCACGATCACCGCTGCCACATCCCCCTCTTTGCGAAGGCAGTAGTCGATGTAATCGACACAGCGCAGCTGACACAAGCCACCGCAGCCGAAGGCGCAATCACCCGGGTCGAACGGCGGTACGTGCTCGCTGCCGGGCATCAGGGGCCCCATGCCTTTTCGGAACACGGCTTCGCCACCAATGGAAATGGCATCGAGCGATGCGCCATGAAACGCATCCCACATCGAAAGGGTTTTGAAACGGCCCGTGGCCACCCTGGCCAGTTTCAACGCCATGCCGATGGCAGCGGTGCCGCCAGGCGCAAACAGCAATCGGGCGCCCTGCATGGGGGCTGCCTCGCAAAGGCGGCGGGCCAGTTTCACCGCCGGCTCGTTGGTGTATCGGCGAGGGGAAAAGGGCAAGGTGTCGAGCGTGTCTCGCATGGCGGCCATCACTTTCGGATGGCCATAGCCCACCTGATGCAGGCTGTTCCCATGAAAATCCAGAATCCGGCGACCGGCCGTATCGGTGAGCCAGGCGCCTGCTGCGCCTTGTAGCGCATTGAGGCAGGGTGTGGATAGGGACTGGTGCAGAAACCAGCGGGCATCTTCCTGCAGCAGGCGTCGGGTCGCGTCGTCGAGGTGCCGGTCCTGCCAGGCACTGCGACGATCACTGAGGTTGATGTCGCCTTCGCTGCGGTCGGCCTCGTTCATGCGCGCTCCATGGCATCTGAGGTGAAGGTGGATGGCGAGAGTTCGCCGTCACGGAGCATGCGCTGTCGGCCCCCCTGCGCGTGCTGGAACAGGGCTTCAGCGACGGCCGTTCCGTTTCGCTGTGCCATCAGATCCACGATGGCCCTGTGCTCTTCCGCGAAGTGCGGAATGGCCATGGGCGCCAGCAGGTTGCGACGGCGGAAAAGCACCAGCAGCTTGCAGAGTTTTCGGTATTGGCCGATCAGCACCTCGTTGCCGGTCATGGCCACGATGGTGTCGTGAAAGCGCAGGTTCAACTCATGAAAGCGATCGATTTCATGGGACTGCACCTGCTGCATGGCTGAGGTCATTTCGCACAAGGTGTGCAACTGCTCATCGGTGATTCGCTGTGCCAGCAATCGACCAGCGGTGGCGTCCAGTCCGGCGCGCACGTCGTAGATGTCTGCGGCTTCCGACAAAGCGATCTGTCGAACGTGGGCGCTGCGGTTTTTGGTTTGCGCAATCAGGCCGGAGCCTTCCAGCATGCTCAGGGCCTCGCGCAGGGGGCCTCGGGAAATGCCGAACTGCTGCGCCAGATTGACTTCATTCAGTCGCACGCCAGGCTGCAACGTCCCACCCAGGATCATTTCTTCGATGGAATCGGCCACCAGGCGGCTGAGTGAAGCCGACTGAACCAGGGCCAGGGCGTTGACAGCGGTAGTCACGGAATCGGCGTGGATGAACGACAAAAGGCTTTGATTCTATGTCCGATTCAAGCCTGTCAACTGTCAACACTTTGTCACAAACCGTCTGCAGGATACGCAGGGTGCCCGGTGACCCAAACGATGTGTCCCCGGTCATCCGTTTGTTTCAAGCCCTCAAGTCGGAGTCTCCATGAAGCTCAAAAGTCTGTTCAAAACCGCGTTGGTTGGTGCAATGGCCGCCATGCTCACGCTGCCTGTTCTGGCCCAAAAAACCCGTCTGACGGTGTACACCGCCCTCGAGAACGACCAGTTGGGGCCTTACAAGCAGGCGTTTGAAGCCGCCAACCCGGATGTCGAAATCTCCTGGGTCCGCGACTCCACCGGCATCATCACCGCACGCGTGCTGGCCGAAAAGGACAATCCTCGTGCCGACGTGATCTGGGGCCTGGGCGCTTCCAGTGTGGCGCTGTTCGACTCCATGGGTCTCCTGCATGCCTACAGCCCCAAGGGCGTGGAGCAGGTCAAGCCCAAGTTCCGCAGCGACAAAAATCCGGTCACCTGGACTGGCATGAATGCCTGGCTGGCGGTGGCCTGTTACAACACGGTCGAAGGTCCCAAGCGCAACATGCCCAAGCCCGCTTCCTGGGCTGACCTGACCAACCCGGTCTACAAGGACGCCATCGTCATGCCCAATCCGGCATCTTCGGGTACTGGTTACCAGACGGTATACGCCTGGTTGCAGCTGATGGGCGAGAAGGCTGGCTGGGAGTTCATGGACAAGCTCCACAACAACGTGGCCGTTTACACCCACTCTGGTTCGGCTCCTTGCGTCCAGGCGGCTCGAGGTGAGCGCGTGATCGGCATCGGTTTCGACATGCGCGGTGCCCGTGAGAAAACCGCTGGCGCGCCCATCGACATCATTCTGCCCAAGGAAGGCGCACCCTGGGACATGGAGGCGACGGCCATCATGAAGGGCACGAAAAACCTGGCTGCTGCCCAGAAGCTGGCCGATTTTGCCGTCAGCAAGCAGGCTTACGAGATGTACGGCAAGTTCTATGCGATCGTGGGCTATCCGGGGATGAACCCCAGCCCGCCCAACTATCCGCCCAGTGCCGACAGCGCCATGGTGAACATCGACCTGTCCAAGATGGGTGCCGAGCGTTCTCGCATTCTGGCCGAATGGACCAAGCGATACGACGGCAAGTCCGCTCCCCGCTGATCTCCCATTGCTGCTGGTCATGCCCGTGAACGAAAGTCATCCCCCTTATCTGGACATCCGTGACGTTGGAAAACGCTTCGGTTCATTCTGGGCTCTCAAGCAGGTGTCGCTCCGCATCCAGCCGGGTGAGTTCATCTGCTTTCTCGGCCCATCCGGATGCGGCAAAACCACCCTGTTGCGCATCATTGCCGGTCTGGAGCAGCAGGACGGGGGATGGATCTTTCAAAAGGGCGCCGATATTTCGGGGCTCCCTTCCTCGAAGCGGGATTTCGGCATCGTCTTCCAGTCGTATGCCCTGTTTCCCAACCTCACGGTACGGGACAACGTGGGCTACGGCCTGAAAGGCAAGGGTTGGGGCAAGAGCCAGATCCAAGATCGTGTGAACGAGTTGCTTGAGCTGGTGGGGCTTCCCCACGCGGGAAGCCAGTACCCGGCTCAATTGTCGGGTGGCATGCAGCAGCGGGTGGCGCTGGCCAGGGCCTTGGCGACCTCACCGGGCTTGCTGCTGCTCGATGAGCCCCTCAGTGCGCTCGATGCCCGGGTACGTGCCCATCTTCGAACCGAACTGCGACAACTGCACCAGCGCCTGGGGGTGACCACCATCATGGTGACACACGACCAGGAAGAGGCGCTCAGTCTGGCCGATCGCATCGTCGTCATGAATCACGGTGTCATCGAGCAGGTCGGAACGCCACAGGCCATCTATCAGCAACCCTCGAGTGCATTCGTCGCCGACTTTGTCGGCAAGACCAACCCGTTGCGTGCGAGACTCATCGGACCGGGGCGTGCGAACTGGCATGGGATCGAACTGATCTGTCAGCCCGAAATGGCATGCACAGGTGAGGAGGACGTCACCCTCACGCTGAGGCCCGAGGACATTGTGGTGCACGACGAGCCCTGGTCGCCTGGTGCAGCTGGGGCGTCAAGCCAGCACAACCGGATGGCGGCGCGTGTCAATGACATGGAATTCCTCGGTCCATTCTGCCGGGTCAGCATGACCTTGCCGGCCAATGGTCAGCAACTGGTGGTGGATGTGCCCACTTCCCGTGCCTTGCTGATGGGGCTTGAAGCCGAACGTCCACTGACCGTGGAACTGCCTGCTCAACACATCCGCGTTTTCGGCGCTGCTTCAGGAGCCCATTGATGCGCGCTTCCTGGCAGCGCCTGGATGGCGATGACTGGCTGATGCGCCTTTGCGTCCTGTTGCTGGCTCTGTGGCTGGCCGTGACGCTCATCCTGCCGCTGGGTACCTTGCTGGTCAAAAGCTTTCAGGATGCCGATGGTGCATGGGTCGGATGGACCAATTACACGACCTATTTCGCCACGCCCTCACTGACGCAGTCGTTGTGGAACAGCCTGTGGGTATCCACCCTGATCACAGCGATCGTCCTGCCGCTGGCTTATGTGTATGCCTACGCCCTGACTCGAAGTGCCATGCCGGGCAAGGGCGTTTTCAAGGCGCTGGCACTGATCCCTATCCTCGCCCCGTCATTGCTCCCTGCGATTTCGCTGATCTACCTCTTTGGCAACCAGGGCCTGCTGAATCACTGGCTCATGGGCGCTTCGATCTACGGCCCCATCGGGATCGTGATCTCTCAGGTGTTCTACTGTTTCCCGCATGCACTCATGATTCTGGTCGTGGCACTCGCCATGGCCGATGCCCGGCACTACGAAGCGGCCCGTGTGCTGGGGGCTTCCCCCTGGCGCACCTTCTGGACGGTCACCCTGCCCGGCAGCAAATACGGCCTCATCAGTGCCGGCTTTGTGGTGTTCACCCTCTCCATCACCGATTTCGGCATAGCGAAGGTGATTGGAGGCCGTTTCAACGTCCTGGCAACCGATATCTTCAAACAGGTCATTGGTCAGCAGAATTTCGAAATGGGTGCCGTGGTGGGTTTTGTGTTGCTTCTGCCAGCGGTGGTGGCCTTCGCTGCCGACCGCTGGGTGCAGCGGCGCCAGGTTGCCTTGCTCACTTCCCGCGCGGTCCCACTGATCCCCACCCGAAATCGGGCGCGTGACGGGACCTTGTGGCTGTACTGTGCGGCGATTGCCGGCATGTTGCTGGCCATTCTGGGCATGGCTGTCTGGGCCTCGCTGGTGACGCGCTGGCCTTACAACCTCTCGCTGACCCTGGCCAATTACCAGTTTTCCGACTTTGACAGCGAGGGCTGGCAGGCTTACCGCAACTCGCTGACCATGGCTGCCTGGGCAGCGGTGGTGGGCACCTTTGTGATTTTCACGGGTGCCTACCTGATGGAGAAGACGCGCGGTTTTGGCCTGGTGCGAAGCGCCACCCAGTTGATGGCCATGTTGTCCATGGCGGTACCGGGGCTCGTGCTGGGCCTGGCCTACATCTTCTTCTTCAATGCACCGGGGAATCCGCTGGGGTTTCTGTACGGCACCATGGCGATTCTGGTGATCAATTCGATTGCGCACTTCTACACCGTGAGCCATATCACGGCCACCACGGCCTTGAAGCAACTGGATGCCGAGTTTGAAGCCGTTTCGGCCTCACTCAAGGTGTCATTGGGCCGCATGTTTGCCCGTGTGACGGTGCCTGTGTGCATGCCTGCCGTGCTCGACATCAGCATCTACCTGTTTGTGAATGCCATGACCACCGTGTCGGCGGTGATCTTTCTGTACGGATCCGACACCAAGTTGGCGGCCGTGTCCATCATCCACATGGATGAAGCCGGTTTCACAGCGGCGGCAGCAGCGATGGCGGTGGTCATTGTGGCCACCTCAGCCGGTGTCAAACTGATCCACAGCCTGCTCACGATGCACCTGACCCGCCGGACGCAAGCCTGGCGCGTCCGATAGCGAAGCCCTCACGAAATCGTCTGTATGTCATCCATCGATCGCGACCCTCTCCTGCTGACACCGGGGCCCCTCACCACAAGCCTGAGAACCAAGCAGGCCATGTTGCATGACCGGGGTTCCTGGGATCGTGCATTCAACGACATCACCGCCGCCGTCTGCCGTGATCTGGTCGGGTTGGTGCACGGCGAGGAAACCCACGTGTGCGTGCCCTTGCAGGGGAGTGGCACCTTCGCCGTGGAGGCGGCGCTGGGTACGCTCGTTCCACCCGATGGCAAGGTGCTGGTGCCCAATCACGGTGCCTATTGCGCCCGGATTCTGCGCATCCTGAAGATCCTGAAACGCGAAGCCGTCGAACTGCCGTTCCCCGAAAGCGAGCCCATGGATCCGTCTGCCATCCAGGCGGCGCTGGTGGCCGATCCGGCCATCACCCACGTGGCGGTGGTTCATTGTGAAACCGGAACGGGCATTCTCAATCCGCTGCCGGACATCGCCCGGGTGGTGGCTGCACAGGGACGCAGGCTGCTGGTGGACGCCATGAGCAGCTTCGGCGCCATCCCGATCGATGCCCGACTCATGCCTTTCGATGCCTTGATTGCGGCCTCGGGAAAATGCCTGGAGGGGGTGCCTGGCATGGGTTTTGTGATCGCTCGTCGCAGTGCGCTGGAGGCCAGTGCCGGTCAGTGTCACTCGCTCGCGCTCGACCTGCATGACCAGTGGGTGTACATGCAGAAAACGACGCAGTGGCGTTTCACGCCACCCACCCACGTGGTGGCGGCCCTCGCCGAGGCCTTGCAGCAGTACCAAGAAGAAGGCGGGTTGGTGGCCCGTGGCAAACGGTATGCCGACAACTGCCAGCGGCTGGTTCAAGGCATGACCACACTCGGTCTGAAACCCTATCTGAGGCCAGAAGTGCAAGCCCCCATCATCGTCACCTTTCATGCCCCAGCGCATCCGGCCTGGCGTTTCCAGGCTTTCTATGAAGGGGTTCGTCAGCGGGGCTTCATTCTGTATCCGGGCAAGCTGACACAGGTGGAAACGTTCCGGGTGGGGTGCATCGGCGCGCTCACACCGGACGACATGGACCAGGTGGTCCATGCGGTCTCGCTCACCTTGCAGGAACAGGGCATTCCTGTCCATCCATGAACACCAACATTCAGGCAGTATCCATGCAGAACAGACTGGAAGCCGTCATCTTCGACTGGGCAGGCACCGTGGTGGATTTCGGCTCCTTTGCCCCCACGCAGATTTTTGTTGACGCCTTCAAATCCGCCTTCGACTTTGACCTCACGCTGGAAGAGGCCCGTGGGCCGATGGGCTTGGGGAAATGGCAGCATATCGAGGCGCTCGGTCGGGATGCCGGGATTGCAGCCCGATGGCTGGCCCGCTTCGGTCATCCCATGTCCGAGTCGGAAGTGCGACACATTTACGAAACCTTCATTCCCCTTCAGGTGGAGCGCGTGGGATTGCACAGTTCCCTGATTCCTGGGGTGCTGGACGTGGTGGATCAGTTGCGTTTGCGCGGCCTGAAAATCGGCTCAACCACGGGGTATCCCCGTCAAGTGATGGAACGCCTCATGGGCATGGCCGCAGAACAAGGCTATGCACCGGACTGCACCGTCTGTGCTGACGATCTGGCGGCCGGTGCCCGCCCGGGTCCCTGGATGGCGCTGGAATGCGTGCAGCAACTTCGCGTCGGTGCAGTGTGTCGCTGTGTCAAAGTCGACGATACCCTTCCGGGCATTGAAGAAGGGCTCAATGCAGGCATGTGGACCGTGGGGCTGTCGCTCTCGGGAAGTCCGGCTGGCTGGACCTTGGCCGAGTTTGAAGCCGCCGATCCCAAGGCCCGAACCCACATGCGCGATCGCGTGACCCCCCAGTTTTACCAGGCGGGTGCCCATTACGTCATCGACACGGTGGCCGATCTGCCGCCGGTACTGAATCAGATCCAGCAGCGGCTGGCACTGGGCGAACGTCCCTGAGGGGAGCGACCATGGCCCGATTGACAAACAAGCGTTACGACGTCGTGGTGGTGGGGGCAGGCATTGTGGGGCTGGCCACTGCCTGGACAGCCCGGCAGCGGGGACTGAGTGTCGCGGTGATGGAGCGCCAGCCCCGGTCGATCGGGGCTTCGGTTCGCAACTTCGGATTCATCACGGTCACGGGCCAGCGACGTGGACAACACTGGCAACGTGCCCGCAAGACATTGGACATCTGGAAGCAGATTGCGCCTGAGGCAGGGATTCCAGTGGTGCAGAAGGGGCTGTATGTGCTGGCCCAGCGGCCTGAAGCCGTGCCGTTGATCGAGGCCTTTCTCCAGACCGAAATGGGCGAGGGCTGCCGGCTGCTCAATGCCCGTGAACTGGCCCGTGATTGCCCGGCGTTTCAGCCTTCGCATGGGGCACTGTTCAGTCCGCATGAATGCCGGGTGGAGTCGCGTGACGCCATTCCGAGACTCGCGCAATGGCTGGAGGGTAGCCTGGGGGTGGACTTCTACTGGAACACGCCTGTGATCGGTGTCACGCTCCCTCTGGTCTTCACGAGTCGAGGCGAACTCGATGCCCAGCACTGTATTGTTTGTGCCGGTCACGACTTCAACACCCTGTATCCGGGCTGTTTTGATCGGGCCTGTCTGAGGGTGAGCACCTTGCAGATGATGCGTGTCGATGTCGGGGGGGAGTTGCGTTTGCCTGGTGCCGTGATGTCCGATCTCAGTCTGGTCCGATACGAAGGTTACGCCGATTTGCCTGAGTGCCAGCCTCTGAGAGAAAGGCTGAAGGCGGAACAACAGGCCTATCTGGACGATGGAATACACCTGATCGCCGTTCAGTCAGCGGATGGCTCACTGGTGGTGGGTGACAGCCATGTTTACGATGTGACCGAAGTGCCCTTTGCCAGGTCCGAGGTGGATGCGAGGATACTGGCAGAACTCAGGCGCATCATGTGCCTGCCCCACCTGGAGGTCACCGAACGATGGATGGGTGCTTATGCTTCAGGGAACGACGTCGTGTTCAAAGCCAGGCCTGCCTCTAGGGTCGTGCTCGGTACCGTGACGGGCGGGACCGGCGCATCCACCTCGTTTGCCTTTGCCCAGGAACTCCTGGATGAGGCATTGGCCTCCTGATACCCTCGTTGCATGGCGTCGCTTCTTCATCTCCTGACATCCGACTGGATGGACAGCGTCCGGCGTCAAGCCCGACGTGAACCCGATGGTCCGCGACTGCCACTGCGGTGTCGAGGGGAACTTGTCGGCTCGGTTTCTGCCTCCCTGATTGAATCGTTACAGCAGGCAGGGTATCCGTTAGGGGCATTGCGCATGGCGGTTGAAGTCGGCCAGGGTGGGTCGCAAGTGTCTGTGCTGGGTGATCCCGACCAGGCCTGGGCCTGCTGGATGGAGGTGCTTCTGCGTTTGGGTTGGCTGCAAGGTGCCCATTCTGAAAGGGTTTCCCTCTATGCCACCTCTGGTCAGGTGCTCGGCACCATCCCGCGCCCCCTGGCCCGTTGGCTGGGTGTGACCACGCAAAGCGTTCATGTGGTGGGTTTTTCCACTTCGGGGTGTTGCTGGGTGCAGAAGCGATCGGCGTCCAAAGCAGAGGACCCCGGGCTTTGGGATACTTTGATGGGTGGAACGGTGGTGGCCGGTGAGCAGCCTGAAGATGCCCTGACTCGGGAACTGTGGGAGGAAGCGGGTCTGCGTCTGACCGATCTGTCGGCCATCCAGCCCATGGGGACGGTTGTGGTTCGGCAACCACGTCCGATCAATGGTCAATCGGGCTACCAGATCGAGCGCATCCATTGTTTTGCTGCCACCTTGCTCGAAGGAAGGCAGCCCGTCAATCAGGACGGAGAGGTGGAATCGTTCGAATGCCTATTGCCAGCAGAACTGTCTGCCAGGATGATGAGGGAAGACTTCACCATCGAAGCGGCCTGTGTGCTGGTGCAGGTGTTGTGCGCGCCAGATCCCATCACCACCTGACGTTCACAACCACCACACCCGCCACGATCAGGGCCAGACCCAGCATCTGCTGGGGTGACAAACTCTGCTGGTACAGCACATAGGCGGCCATCGAGATCAGAACAATGCCCAGACCAGACCAGATCCCGTAAGCAATGCCGACCGGAATGGTTTTGATGGCAAGCGATAGGCAATAGAAGGCTGCTGCGTAACCCACAACCGTGATCGTTGAAGGAATGAGGCGGGTGAACGAATGCGTGGCCTTTAAGGCCGAGGTGGCGATCACTTCCGCCAGGATGGCGAAAGCCAGTGCAAGGTAGGGATTCATGTTTCAAACGGGGGCGGATTTGAACAATGGCGTGTTGCTTGTGGTGCTGGGCGCAGCGCTGTTGCATGCGCTCTGGAATGCCATGATCCGTCATTCGCATGACAAGCCTTTGTACACCTTGTCGTTGCATCTGTGCAGTGCAGCCGTTGCGCTGCCCGTGCTGATGGTGATCGGGCTGCCGGATCCAGCGAGTTATCCGTATCTGCTCACTTCGATTTGCCTTCACGGCGTCTACATCCATCTGCTGGCGAAGGTTTATGCCAGTGGGCCATTTGCCCTGTCTTACATCCTGATGCGTGGCACAGCACCCATGGTCGTGTTGCTCATCACGTTCTGGTATCTGGATGCCGGGATGAGCGTTTCGGTGACACTGGGCATGGCTGTGCTGGCTGCAGGCATCTTTTCGGTGCTGTATGCCTACGATCGGGCGCCGATGCGTCATCTGCAATCGGCGCCACTCAGGTGGGCCATGGTCAATGCGCTGATCATTGCCGTGTACACGGTGGTGGACGGCCTCGGCGCCCGGGTTGCCGGAAACCCGCTGAGCTATGTGTTCGCCTCAGCCCTGTTTGAACCCTTGCTGGTGTACTTGTTCGGATTTCGCCATCAGACTGCTCAACTCAAAGTCTTTTTCATCCGTCACATTCGTCTGATCTTTCTGGGTTCGGTCATTTCCCTGTCGGGCTATTCCATGGTGCTGTGGGCCATGACCCAGGCGCCCATTGCGGTCGTTTCCAGCCTCCGAGAAACTTCGGTGATCTTTGCCGCAGTGATCGCCGTGCTCTGGTTCAGGGAGGGCCGATGGAAACCTGTGGTGATGTCATCCGTTCTGGTTTTTATGGGCGTTTACCTGCTGAAGGTCTGATTGCTCCAGCCACTTCCCGATGGATGTCCAGGCATCCAGATCCTTGGCCACCTGGCTTGGGGCCACGTCGAACAGTGTGAGCCCCTGCATCGCCAGCCTGACGTAGTTCTGGGTGTCGCGCAAATACGCCAGCACGGGCAAATCGAGCGCTTCGAAAAAGGCTTTCAGGCGCTCGGCGGCGATGGTGCGTTCGTCGACCCGCATGCCCACCACGGCAATGTCCAGATCACGGGCATGCCGGTGGTCTTTCAGGCTTTCCAGAAACACATGGGTGGCATGCATGTCGAAGGGGCTGGGTTGTACCGGGATGACCAGCTTGGCCGATCGCTTGAGCACTTCCTTGAGCAGTCGGCCATGAATGCCAGCGGGGGTGTCGAGCACCACATGCGTGGTGCCGCGCGGCGGCTTGAGCACATCGGTCGATGAGGCGTCCCAGGTGACGATGGGCCGGGCTTCCCGAGGGCGTACCTTCAGCCATTCCGCCGACGACTGCTGCCGGTCGGCGTCACCCAACATCACCGAGTATCCGCGTCGGGCAAAGTAGCCGGCGATGTGGGTGGAAAGGGTGGACTTGCCAACCCCGCCTTTGGGGTTGGCCACGACGACCAGTGTCATGTTCAGGCGGTTCCGTTCAGGGGTTGGCGGTCGCCGGTGCGGGGGCGCTGGCTGCGCGTGAGGCACGGGCCGGGCGCTTGGCGGCCGGTTTGGCGGCTGACTTGGCGGCCGGCTTGGCTGAGGGCACGGGCTGGGCCTTCGCCTTGGGCGCGGCGGTTTCGGCAACGGGTTTCGCAGGGGCCGTTTCGGAACGGGCGGGACGCCCGGTTTTCAGGCTTTCCACGCTGTCGATCGCCGCCAGCAGGCCCTGGTCGTTCGTGGCATTCAGCGCCAGGATGCCTGCGCGGAGCAATTCGCTTTTCTTGACGGCCTTGCCCAGCGTGAGGGCACGCACTTTGAGTGCATCGATCAGCGCGTATTCGTCTTTCGGCATGCAGAAGCTGTCGCGCACCAGTTTGATCTTGCGTGGCTTGGTGTCGGCGGTGTCTTTGGTCTTGCGGCTGGACATGAATGCTCCTCAATGGTGTAAACAATATATACAGTTTACACCGAATTCGGATTTCACGCGCTTGTCATCCGATCTGCATAAGGTGGTGGGGTGTTCCTGCTGCCGATCGTCTGAACATCATGAGCCCGCCATCCCTGTTGCTGACCCTGAATGCCGGTTCTTCTTCATTGAAATTCGGTGTGTACGAGCCTGACCCCGCACTGAATCCAGTGGCCAGTGGACAGGTTGTACGCATCGGTGGCAACAGCGTCCTCACCGTCACCCCCAACCAGGCCGAATGCAGTCTCGTGCCGGTGAATCAGGCGCTGGGCCCGGTCAGTCATTCCGGTGCGGTCGATGCGATGCTGAACTGGCTCGGTCGCTTCCTGGCGGGACGACCGGTGATGGCTGTGAGCCACCGGGTGGTGCACGGTGGCCCGGCGCTCGCCGAGCCCATCCGTCTGGATGCCGCCGCCATGGATCGTCTCGCCGATTGGATTCCGCTGGCTCCCCTGCATCAGCCCTTCAATCTGGCGGGCATCCGGGCCGCCCGGGAGGCCTTTCCGGACGCCGTGCAGGTGGCCTGCTTCGACACGGCCTTTCACCGGCACCACGACTTTGTCACCGATGCCTTTGCCCTGCCTCGCCAACTCTACGACGCAGGCATTCGGCGTTACGGGTTTCATGGCTTGTCTTATGAGTTCATTGCCCGCCGGCTGCAGGTGCGCCATCCGGTTCTTCACGGGGGGAGGGTGGTGGTGGCCCATCTCGGTAACGGGGCCTCGATGTGTGCTTTGCGAAGCGGGCGTTCCATGGCTTCAACCATGGGTTTTTCGGCGCTCGACGGTCTTCCCATGGGCACCCGTTGTGGCCAGCTCGACCCTGGTGTGCTGCTCTACCTGATGGAGCACGAGCGCATGGATGCCCATGCCCTTCGCGATCTGCTCTATCACGAGTCGGGGCTGAAGGGGTTGTCCGGCCTGAGTCACGATGTTCGCGAACTCACCGCCTCCGATAGCCCCAGGGCCCGAGAGGCGCTCGCCTATTTTGCCAACCGGTGTCGTCGCGAAATCGGCGCTCTCGCGGCCTGTCTGGAGGGGATCGATGGTCTGGTTTTCACCGGTGGCATTGGCGAACACTCGGCCGAGGTGCGCGCCATGATCCTGTCCGGCATGAACTGGCTGGGCATCGAATGGGACCCCCAGTCCAACATCCAGCACGAAACGGTCATTTCATCGCCCGAATCCAGGGTTCGGGTGCTCGTCATCCCGACGGATGAAGAGCGCATGCTCGCCGAGCATGCCTGCCAGCTGCTCGGCCTTCGAGTGTCCTGATTCAACCGCTTCAAGGAGTTCGCATCATGTTCATCGATCCATTTTCCATCGATCCCCTGCCCAAGGTCTGGGACGAAAACGCCCGCATCGGCGACATGCTCAAAGGCAGACGTGGCCTGGTGGTGGGGGTGGCCAACGGTGACAGCATTGCCTTTGGCTGTGCGGCGAAGTTGCGCGCATTTGGTGCCGATATCGCGCTCACCTATCTGAATGACAAGGCGCGGCCCCATGTCGAGGCGTTGGCCCACCAGATCGATGCCCGACTGGTGCTGCCACTGGATGTGACCCAGCCCGGGCAGATGAAAGGCGTTTTCGAGGCCATCGGCGAGGCGTGGGGCAATCTGGACTTCGTGATTCACTCGATTGCCTACGCCCCCAGAGACGATCTCCATGGTCGCATTCTGGACTGTTCGCAAGCGGGCTTCCTGATGGCGATGCAGGTGTCGTGCCATTCGTTCATCGAGATGGCACACCATGCCGAACCGCTGATGAATCCCGGAGGTGCCATGATCACCATGAGCTATTACGGGGCTGACAAGGTGGTGAACAACTACAACATGATGGGCCCTGTGAAGGCCGCGCTGCAGTCTTCCGTGCGTTACCTGGCCAAGGAGTTGGGTGAGCGGGACATCCGGGTCTTTGCCGTGTCGCCTGGCCCCCTGCGCACCCGGGCGGCCTCGGGCATCGCCCATTTCGATGAGTTGATCGACATGGCCGTTGCGCGTGCCCCCGGTCATCGCCTGGTGGACATCGCCGAGGTGGGGCGCACGGTGGCGTTTCTGGTGGGTGGGGGTGCATCCGGCATGACCGGCGACGTGATCTATGTGGATGCCGGGTTGCACAACATGGCCTGATCAGGCCATGGGGTGCCTGGATCGGCTTTTGTGAGCCACCAGTTGCGCCAGCAGTGCCGAGGCCACTCGGGCACGTGGACCATCGGCGCGGCTGGTCAGGGCAATCGGCACACGGGCTCCCAGCACGATGCCAGAACCGGTGGCGCCTGCCAGGTACTCCAGCTGCTTGGCCAGCATGTTGCCGCTTTCCAGGTCTGGCACGGCCAGGATGTCGGCCTGTCCGGCCACGGGCGACTCGATCTGCTTGATGGCTGCTGCCTCGGCCGAGATGGCGTTGTCGAAAGCCAGTGGGCCATCCAGCAGGCCACCACGGATCTGCCCCCGGTGGGCCATCTTGCAAAGGGCAGCGGCATCCAGCGTGGAAGGCATGTCGGATTTGACGTTTTCCAGCGCGGCCAGCAGGGCCACGCGGGGGGTTTCGATGCCCAGCATGCGGGCAAAATCGATGGCGTTCTGCACGATGTCGACCTTTTCTTCGAGCGTGGGTCGAATGTTCAGGGCCGCGTCGGTGATCACCAGGGGCTTGCTGTAGAGCGGTACATCGAAGCGAAAGACGTGAGACATCCGCCGACCGGTTCGCAGCGCCTGGCGGCTCAGCACGGCATGGATCAGTTCGTCCGTGTGCAGGCTGCCCTTCATCAGCGTTTCCACCTCGCCCGAGGCCGCCATGGCAGCGGCCTGATCGGCGGCGGCATGGCTGTGAGGCACATCCAGGATGTCCATGCCATTCAGATCGATGCCGAACGCATCGGCCATTGCACGGATGCGTGCGTCCGGACCAATCAGGACGGGATCCAGCAATCCGAGGTGTGCCGCATCCATCGCGCCTTTCAGCGAGCCCTCGTCGCAGGGGTGAACCACCGCACAGCGAACGGCCGGCATGTCATGCACCAGCGCCAGCAGTTCCTGAAACCGGGCTTCAGGATCGAACACCTGGATCTGCGGGACAATACCCCGTGGCATGCGCACCTTCTGCGCAGGGGCCAGCACCCGTGCCACACCGCTGACGACTCGCTCCTCGTTCTGGTTCACCACTTCGCAAGCCAGTTCCACCATCTTTTTTTGGTCGTCCTTGGCGATCACGGTGGCACTGACGGTGAGCGTGTCGCCAATCCGGACAGGCCTCGAAAAATGCAGCGCCTGGTCCAGATAGATGGTTCCCGTGCCTGGAAACTGCGTCCCGAGCAGGGCAGAAATCAAGGCCCCGCTCCACATGCCATGCCCAATGACGCCATGGAACAGTGTCTCGTTGGCGTAGGCGGGATTCAGGTGGGCCGGGTTGGTGTCGCCCGATACGGCGGCAAATGCCTGAATGTCCTGCGGGGTGAGGGTGCGCATCAAGCGGGCACTCTGGCCGATCTGCAGTTCTTCGAACGTGTGGTTCTCGACAAAATCGTCACGATGGTTCATGGTCGTGTGTCCTCTGGTGTCGGAGTTTGTGGAGTCGCTGGCGCAGGGCTTCGTCGGTGACCCGGATGCTGGACACCTTTCCGACGTAAACGCGGCCGGTGTTGCCGTCCAGGGTGATCCAGTCGCCTTCGGCAATCGTCTGCTCACCCAGCTGGATGCAACGCCGTGTGTCGTCAATGCGCAAGGCGGTGCACCCCACCAGACAGACCTTGTTCAACTGGCGGGCCACCACCGCGGCATGTGAAGTCCGGGCGCCCCGCTGGGTCAGCAGGCCGACGGCGGTTTCCAGCGCGGCGATGTCACTCGTCAGGGCATCCTGGCGGACCAGCACCACGGGAATGCCCGCGCGGGTGCGCTCCTGAACCCGATCGATATCCAGCGCCACTTCGCCACCAGCCACCCCGCCGCAGGCCGCTATCGCTTCGGCCACACCCTCAGGGGCAGACGCGCCAGTGGGGTCTCCGCCATCAAACACCAGTTGTTCGGTGGCAAGGTCTTCGTCTTCGATGCTGGCTGTGCGCGCCCTGGCGGTTGTGGCATCAATGAGGCCTTCATCCATCAAGTCCAGGGCGATTCGGGCCGTGGCCACCGGTGTGCGCTTGCCAGAGCGGGTTTGCAGCAAATACAGCGCCCCCTCCTCGATGGTGAACTCGAAGTCCTGCATGTCGCCGAACATCCTTTCCAGGCGCAGTGCAGCGATTTGCAACTGGCTCCAGGCATCCGGGGCGACTTGTGCGAGCGCCGAGTGTCCATGCGCATTGCGCTGACCGGCCACCACATCCTCCCCTTGCGCATTCACCAGAAAATCCACCCACAGCCCCGGCGTTCCATCGGTCGGATGGCGTGTGAAACCCACACCGGACCCCGAGTGCCCACCGGCGTTGCCGAACACCATGCGCTGGATGGTCACGGCGGTGCCTATCGCTTCATCAATCGCGTGCGAATGCCGGTAGGCAGCCGCCTTGGGCAGATGCCAGGAGGCGTAGACGGCTTTCACCGCACCCGATAACTGATCTCTGGCGTCCTGTGGAAAAGCGTCACCGGCATGCAGCCGATACAGTTCCAGGAAGCGCTGGCTGAGTTCACGCAACTCGCTGAAATCCAGGGCCCTGTCGTCCCGCCCCCCGGTGAACCGGGTCATTTCGTCTTCAAACAGCTGCCCGGGCAGTCCAGCCACCACTTCCCCATAGGTGGCGATCAGGCGGCGGTAGGCATCCCAGACCAGTCGCGGGTTCCCGGTCTGGCGCAGCAGACCCGGCAGCGTGGCATCGGACAATCCCACGTTGAGCAAGGTTTCCATCATGCCAGGCATGGAAACCGGCGCGCCCGACCGCACGGAGACCACCAGGGGGGATTTCGAGTCACCCAGCGTCAGGCCAGTGGCCGCTTCCAGAGCCGGCAGGGCAACGCTGAACAAGGGCAGCAGACAGTCTTCGGGCCGGTGGGTGAACGCAGTGCCAATGACCAAGGCCTGCGGCACCGGCAGTCCGATGGCCGACATCTGCTGCAGGTGGTAGGCCTTCGATCCCATGTTGGCGGGTGTCGCTGCCTCGGCACGGGTGGCTTGAGTGGACCCGATCAGGTGGAAATGTCGGGGCCAGTGGGGGGCGTTTTTCATGCCGACAATCCTGTCTTGTTGAACACGAGCCTGCGCAGGATGTACCCGGCGCTCAGCAAGCTGTCGGTGGCCTTCTCGATGGTGGAGGCGAGTTCCGTCGCCAGCGTGAACCCCGCCGCGTTGTCGTGAAGGTGCTGGAGGATCTGCAGCCGGGTATCTCTCATGAGCTCGTCACAGATGCGTTCGGCGCGCAGCATGCGCCAGAGAGCCTGCAGAAACGCCTCGGTGTCAGCCGCCTCCGCCTGTTCACTCAGATGCCGCGCCATCTCGATCGCCTTGACCTGATCCTGCATGGCCACCAGCGTGTGGCGGGCCAGTTCAGACACCACGGCTCTCACGCCCGTGGGCAGTCCTTTCAACGGCGGCAGATGCAGCATGCGCTGGATGAAGAGGGCTTCCTCAAGTGCATCGGCAATGTCGTCCATCTGGTCCAGCAGGAGGACGATGGGTTGCCAGCGCGTCTGGCGTTCGGCGCGCCGTCGAGCCTCCATGAGCAGGTGGTCGGCTTTGCGCTCCCAGTTCTTTCCCCTCATGACCTGCTCATCCGAGGCATGGCCGCTATCGATGGCATCGGCCAGACCGGAGGCCAATGCGTGGCAATAGGCGGCATGTTCAGCCAGCAGGTCGTATTCAAAGGTACGCCGGCGCAGCGCCCGGGCGAGCAACAGACGGGCCTCATCCGCAATCAGGGCCACTGGTTGCTGTTCGCGCAGCTTGACGCTGGATACGCGAAGCAGATCCAGCAGAAACTGGCGGGTGGTGGCTTCGCCGAGCACCTGATCCAGCCTGTCACCGATCCGGAATGCCTCGCCGTCAACGGCCTGCATGGCTTCATAGACCAGTTCCTCACCACCGGCCAGAAGCCAGGCCATGTGCCCGAACTCCTGATCGGCGGCCTGGGCCAGCAGTTCCAGTGCCACCGGTTTGCTCACGAACTTCTGCAATCGTTTGCGCGCCCGGTTCCAGTCGATCACAAACACGATGCGCGATGCCGCAAACGCCAGCGCGATGTGAAGGCTCTCTTCATCCGAGGCTGTGAAGGACGCGTGACCCACGTGATACGGCTTGCCCTGATTCAGGCCCTCGGTGGTTCTGGGTTCGAAGACGGTCCACTGGTAGCCATGGCTTTCCAGCATCTTCGTGAAAAAGGCAAACCGGGAGGCGTGCAGATCGGAGTAAGTGAGGCGGATGGTCAGGGCCTCGACTTCCATCACGAGCACATGGGCGTCATTGGTGCCGATGTCGTTCTGGATCAGCAGCCGTTCACCCGAACGGGTGACCGCGGTGTCGAGGCCCGGATGATGGAACTTCAAGGGTGCCGTCCGGGCCAGCCCGCGCATGAACGCGCGGATCCGCGGGCGGTCCGCGTCGGCAATCTGCCAGGCGTGCGCACCATCCACTTCTTCAGTGGCCACGGTCACGGCCATGGCATTCAGCTGCTTGTGCAGGTCCATCACCAGCAGGTGCAGGCTGTCGCTGAGGTGGCGGTCGCCATGGGTGAGTTCATTCAGCGCCTGCGGGCTCAGCCCTTCTTCTTCCTTGAGTTCCTCGATCCGTTGCAGCCAGGCATTCCGTCGGGCCAGCAGCTGGCTGTCGCAATGGTCAGTGACTTCACACAGGGGGCGCGCCATGGTTTTCAGGTCCAGGGCGAGCGCGTCGAGCCAGAGACCCAGCTCCGGCACCATGAGCAGCTTGTCCTGCAGGTAGGCGCTGGCGGCAATGTCCTTCAGCCAGCTGGCATCCCGCAGCCCGAGGTGGCCGATCTCCCGGGACCAGTCCACGAGGGCGGCCTCGGGTCGGGCCGCGTGCTGGGCGGCCGATTGCAGCACGGAGAGATAGAGCTTGAGCCGGTCATTGGCCTGAAGGGCACTGTTGATCCAGGCTGGCAGCAGCATGGAATACTGGCCGAGCGAGGCCACCGCAGTTGCTTTTTCCACAAGTTTCCCGTTGTCTGTACCTACCGAATCATGTTGAACGGCTGGTGTGACGGCCCGGTGACAGGGTTGCATTCACAAAACTGTCATAAAAATCCGACGTCTTTTGCCTAACATGAACAACTTTGTGTTCAGGAGTGAGAGATGTTTGCCATCAAACAGGCCCGAAAATTCATTGAAAACCGACCCGAAGATCCTCAGACCCTGATCCTGACCCACCTCGTGTTGGCCTTGCAGGACGAAAAGCCGTTCGAACTGTCCAGGCTGTATGAACTGGATCAGCGGCTGTTCGATATCGCTTTGGACATCGTCAAAGAATGGCGACTCGACCGGCACTACGCCAAGAAGGAAAAGCTCCTGGGTGTGATTCAGCAGCGCACCGAAGAGACCGCCAGATAGGCCGGGGCTCAGGCGGCTGACAGCAGCCGCCCGGTATGGGCCAGCAACCCATAAAAGAGATAGAAGCGCGGTATCCGGAAAAGCAGGGAGGCGCTCAAGACCACCACCCACCGGATACCCAGCGCACCCGCCGACCAGCAGGTGACCGAGTACGGCAGCGGGGTGATGGCGCCAATGACGACCGCCCAGAATCCGTAACGCTGGATGAAGCGCCGCTGTTCATCCGTCAGTCGGTTGAAGAGCGATTGGGCCCACTGGAAATGCCCCAGCCAGCGCCCAATGCCGTAACCGGTCATTCCGGCGCAGACCGATACCAGTCCCAGCAAGCCCACGTAAATCGGCCACTGCGCTGACATGGCACTGTTGGCGATGACGGCGAGCAGGATGTCGGGCGGGAAAGGCGTGACCAGGGTATCGGTCAGCATCAGGGTGAGGGCCATGCCGCTGAAACCCATCTGGCTGACCACCCAGTGGGTGACGACATGCAGTTCGGCTTCAAACAGATGACCCAGTGCGCCCATGACGAACAGCAGAGTGATCAGGCCGAACAAGGCCTGAATGAGGTGGCGCCGGATCATGAGGCTTGCACGACAACGCAGGGTGAGGGACCAGCTGGCAATTTAGCTCGGTCGAGTGACAGCCGTGTGAATCGGGTGAGCAGCCCG
>CAZEZY010000007.1:0-33537 GCA_964516635.1 uncultured Tepidimonas sp.
GGGCCAGCATCTGCCGCGCGCTCATCCACGAGCCCAAGATGCTGCTGCTGGACGAACCCTTTGGCGCGCTCGATGCCTTTACCCGCGAAGAACTCTGGTGCACCCTGCGTGACCTCTGGGAAGCGCAACGCTTCAACGTGATCCTGGTCACTCACGATCTGCGCGAAAGCGTGTTCCTGGCCGACACGGTGTACTGCATGAGCCGGAGTCCGGGCCGCTTCGTGGTGCGTCGTGAAATCCCCATTCCCCGCACTCGCGACCTGGAAGTGACCTACAGCAACGAGTTCACCGACATCGTGCACGAACTGCGCGGCCACATCGGCGCCATGCGCAAGGCCGGCGCCACCATCAACCAGTGAACGGAGCCCCGCCATGAAGAAGAAACACATCGAACGCTGGTCACCGCTCCTCCTCCTGCTGGCCATCCTCGTCATCTGGGAGGTCATCACCAGGGGCTTCGGGGTTTCGGAATTCATCTTTCCCAGCCCTTCGCGCATCTGGGAGCAGACCCTTGAACACAAGACCACCATCCTGGGCCATGCCTGGCGCACCTACTGGGTGACCATGGCCGGCTTTGGCATTGCCATCGTGGTGGGGGTGTTGCTGGGCTTCCTGATCGGCTCCTCCCGCCTCGCTTATGCGGCCATCTACCCCTTGATGACGGCCTTCAACGCCCTGCCGAAGGCGGCCTTCGTGCCCATTCTGGTGGTGTGGTTCGGCATCGGGATCGGTCCGGCCATCCTCACGGCGTTCCTGATCAGTTTCTTCCCCATCATGGTCAACATCGCCACCGGGCTGGCCACGCTGGAGCCCGAGCTGGAAGACGTGCTGCGGGTGCTGGGCGCCAAACGCTGGGATGTGCTCACCAAGGTGGGCCTGCCGCGCTCCCTGCCCTATTTCTTCGGCTCGCTGAAGGTCGCCATCACGCTGGCTTTCGTGGGCACCACGGTGTCGGAAATGACCGCCTCCAACGAAGGCATCGGCTACCTGCTCATCAGCGCGGGCTCTTCCATGCAGATGGGTCTGGCCTTCAGCGGCCTGCTCGTGGTGGGCGTCATGGCCATGGTGATGTACGAGCTGTTCAGCTGGGTGGAAAAGCACACCACCGGCTGGGCGCACCGAGGCAGTCAGGCTGCCTGACGCCCGGTCATGACCCCCGAGCAGATCGAGCGCCACCTGCGGCGGGCCAATGACGTGGCTCGCCGGGCCGCCGCCATGGGCCGCCACCCGTTCGGTGCCCTGCTGGTGGCGCCCGATGGCGAAACGGTGCTGGCCGAGCAAGGCAACATCGACACCGTGCACCATGCCGAAGCCACCCTGGCACGCACGGTGTCACTCAACTACCCGGCCGATTACCTGTGGGGCTGCACCCTGGTCACCACGTTCGAGCCGTGTGCCATGTGCACCGGAACGGTCTACTGGGCCCACATCGGACGCATCGTTTACGGGGCCAGCGAAGCCGATCTGCTGGCCCTGACCGGCAGCCATCCGGAAAACCCCACCCTCTCCCTGCCTTGCCGTGAGGTGATCGCCCGGGGGCAGAAGCGCATCGAGGTGATCGGGCCGGTGCCCGCCCTGCGGGCCGAAATGCTCGGACCGCACCAGGATTTCTGGCGGCTGCGATAGTTTTAACCATTGCGTTTGATTTTTCGCAGTACGACCTTCACTGCGAACGGCCCTTGACTTATAGTCGAGCAATGTGGCGTTTTTTCCATTCTTCATTGCACAGGCGGCGCTGGCTGCAATGGGGGGCCGTTTCTGCCGGGGCCTGGATCCTCGCCGGCTGCACACAACCCGTCAACCCACTGAGAGTGGGTAGCCTGTCTTTCCCGGGTTATGAACCGTTGTTTGTGGCGCGCGAACAGGGCTGGCTCAACCCGGACCAGGTTCGTCTGGTCGAAATGCATTCCAACGCCGACACGCTACGGGCGCTGACGTCTGGCCGTCTGGAAGCCGGTCAAATGACACTCGACGAATTCCTGACCCTTCGGGCCGGCGGACAGGATGTTCGCATTCTGGCGGTTTTGGATATTTCAGAAGGGGCCGACGTGATCATGGCGCGGCCAGGGCTCAAACTCCCCGTGACTCCCCAAAGGTTGCGCATCGCCATGGAAGAGGGCACCGTGGGAGCGATTGTGCTGGCGAGGTTTCTGGCGCAGCAGGGACTGGCCCCATCGGATGTGCGCAAAACCTCGGTGCCTTTCGGTTCGCATGTGGCCGCTTACCGCCAGGGCATGCACGACCTGATCGTGACCGCCGAACCCTGGGCCACCGAGATCGAGGCCAGCGGTGGCACCCGCATTTTTGACAGCCGCGCCATTCCCGGCCTGATCGTGGACGTGCTGGCGGCGCGAACCGACACCCTGACCCCCTTCGGGCCCGGCTACGAGCACCTGGTCGAATCGCATTTCCGGGCCCTGCGCTGGATGGCGGTCAATCCCCAGGAAGCGGCTCGGATCATGGCCCCCCGGTTGCAAGTCCCGGAGGCCGATGTACCTGCCACCTTCCGTGGCCTGCGCCAACCCGACGCAGCGACCTCGCGCGAGTTGCTGCAGGCAGGCAGCGAACTGGAGGGCAACCTGTTTCGACTGGCCCGCATGATGCGTGACCAGCAACTGATGCCCGATGTCGAACTGCGCGGACCGTTTTTCGAACCCCGCTTCCACCCCCCGGTGCGTTGATGTACCTCCTGAAGCTTCGCAACCTTCTGCCCCTGATCATCGCGGTGCTGACCCTCATCACCCTCATGATCAGTTTTCAGCAGGCCCAGCGGGATGCGTTTGCACACCTCTCCTACCAGGCCCGGGACGATGCCTTGCTGTTCGCCGAAGACCTGGCCCGCTGGGCCGAGCGTGATCTGGTGGAGCACCCGGAAAAGCTGGCGTCGGAAATCGCCATGCGCGCCACCGACCGGCGTGTGGCGACCATCGCCCTGATCGATCCGAACGGGGTGGTGATCCAATCGCATCGGCTGGCATGGCGGGGCGGGGTGGCCAGCCAAGTCATCCCGGCATGGGACACCAGCTTGTTTCAGCGCGTGGCCAACCCCAACTTCAAGGGCCTCGAACTGAAACAGGATGGGCTGCGCATCGTGGTGATGTCACCTTACACACCCCCAGCATCTCCTGAGGAGCTGAGAAGCCTTCAACGCGGTGTGGCCTATGTGGTTTTTGACCTGAGCCGTGAATGGGACATGGTGCAGCAGAGCACCTGGAATCGTTTCGCCCCCTTTGCGGGTGGGGCCCTGCTGGCGCTGTTATGGCTGGGCTGGTGGTTGAGGCGGTTTGTCACACAACCACTGGCCCGACTGAATGCGGCCAGCGAGGCCTTCATGAACGGCCAGCCAGTTCTTCCGGTACCCGTGAGTGGTCCACTCGAAATTGCCCAGCTGAGCCGGACCTTCAACAGCATGATCGAGACCGTTCAGTCCTCGCAGAAAGCCTTGCAGGAAAGCCAGCAGCATTTTCTGGAACTGTCGAATGCGGGCAGCGCACTGGTCTGGCGCTGCAACCCGAAAGGCCAGTTGACCTACGTGAACGAGGCCTGGTTGCGTTTCAGCGGACAAACCGTTCAACAGTTGCTCGGCAAAACCTGGATCGAACGGCTGCACCCCGATGACTCCCCTGCCATCCAGACCGTGTTTTCTGATGCGGTTCGACAGAGACAACGCTTCACCAGCGAATTCCGGATGCAGAACCAGGACGGGGCATACCGCTGGCTGGTCTGCGACGGTTCCCCCCAGCTGACCGAAGCGGGATCGGTCTCGGGCTTCATTGGTTACTGCATCGACGTGACCGACCGCAAAGAAGCCGCCCTGGCCCGTGAACAGACCGAAGCGCACATGGCCGGCATCATCCACAGCGCAATGGATGCCTTCATCACCGCCGACGAGCAGCAGCGCATCCGTGTGTTCAATCCCGCCGCAGAAGCCATGTTCGGCTACCGAGCCGAGGACATCATCGGCCAGTCGCTTGAGCGGCTCATACCGGCCTCATCCCGAGCAGGGCATGGTGAGAAGATGCGCAGCCTGGCTCGCGAGGGCGTGACCGCCATCGGCGCACGCCGGTCCACATCGCTCAATGGTTTGCGTGCCAGTGGGACAACCTTTCCGATCGAGGCATCGGTTTCTCGCCATCGTGTGGGGGACGAAACCCTGTTCACCGCCATCATCCGAGACATCACCGAGGCCGAGCAGCAGCGGCATGAAATCGAATCCCTGAACGCCAGCCTGGAGCAGCGGGTCATCGAACGCACCAACGAACTGGCGCTCGCCAACGCCGAACTGGAACAAGCTCGCCATCTGGCCGAAGACGCCTCGAAGGCCAAGTCCGACTTCCTGGCCAACGTGAGCCACGAAATCCGGACGCCGATGAATGCCATCATCGGCATGAGCCACCTGCTCTCCCGGACCGAGCTCAACCATCGACAGATCGATTACCTCCAGAAAATCCAGCACTCGGCGCAACACCTGCTGGGTCTGCTGAACGACATCCTCGATTTCTCCAAGATCGAAGCCAACAAGCTCAGCCTCGAGCACATCGAATTCGATCTGTCACGGGTGCTCGACACCTGCGCCAGCCTGATCAACGAAAAGGCCACCAGCAAGGGGCTGGAACTGCTGTTCGATGTGGCGCCGGATGTGCCTCTGAGCCTGATCGGCGACCCGCTGCGGCTGGGGCAGATCCTGACCAACTATGCCAACAACGCCGTCAAGTTCACCGAAAAGGGCGAAGTGCGGCTGGCTGTGAAGCGGTTGGAACGAGAGGGTGACGAAGTCCGGCTGCGTTTCGAGGTACGCGACACCGGGATCGGCTTGTCGACCGAACAGATGACCACCCTCTTTCGCAGCTTCCAGCAGGCCGATACCTCCACCTCCCGCAAGTTTGGCGGTACCGGTCTGGGCCTGGCCATCGTCAAGCGGCTGGCCACCATGATGGGTGGCGAAGTGGGCGTGGAATCGAAGCTCGGCGAAGGTTCCACCTTCTGGTTCACGGCCCAACTGAGGCAAGGGCACGGCACGCACCGGCCCGTGCCGGGTGACGCCATGCGCAACCGGCGTGTGCTGGTGGTGGACGACAATCCCAGGGCCCGCGAACTGCTCACCCAGCAGTTGCTAGAGCTGCAGTTCATGGCCGATGCCGTGGACAGCGGTGAGGCCGCACTGGCCCGGATGACCGCCGCCGCCACCCAGGGCCGACCCTATGACGCGGCGCTGATCGACTGGCAGATGCCTGGCATGGACGGACTGGACACCGCCCAGGCCATACGCCAACAACTGCGTGACCATGCGCCACACATGGCGCTGGTCACCGGCTTCAGCCACGAGGACGTGGCCGACCGGGCCCGCGAAGTCGGGATGGACGTGGTGCTGACCAAACCCGTGACGCCATCAGCCCTCTACGACACCATGGTCGAACTCCTGGCAGGCGATCCACCATCGGTCCAGGACCTCACGGCTGAGTCGGCAAACGCACTGGCGCAGTCGGGGCAACTGGCCCGTCGCCGGGGCGCCCGGGTGCTGGTGGTGGAAGACAACGACATCAACCTGCAGGTGGCCCGCGAAATACTGCAGAGCGTCGGCCTGCTGGTGGACACGGCCGACAACGGCGCCTTGGGCGTTGAAGCGGTGAAGCAGCAGGGCCCGTACGCGCTGGTGCTGATGGACATGCAGATGCCCGTCATGGACGGCATCCAGGCCACGCATGCCATTCGAGCAGACCCACGCCATGCCGACTTGCCGATTGTGGCCATGACAGCCAATGCCATGACCCAGGATCGCGCGCGATGCAAAGCCGCTGGCATGAACGACTTCCTGAGCAAGCCGTTCGACCTGGATCAGTTGTGGAACATCATCCTCCGCTGGATTCCGGAACGCGCGGGCTATCAGCCACCACCCCTCCCTCAAAACGACAGCGCCCCCCCTGAATCGCACCGCTTCAATGACATCCCCGGGCTGGATTCGGTCCAGGGCCTCAGGCGCTGTGGGGGCAATGCCCGGTTCTACGGCCAGTTGCTTGAACAGTTCGTCGAGGAACAAGGCCATGTGCCGGAACAGATGGCGCAGGCGCTGGACCAGGACGAGCTGGCACAGGCTTACCACCTGAGCCACACCCTCAAGGGCGTGGCCGGCAATCTGGGCGCGCATGCGGTGCAGCAACTGGCCGAGACCTTGAACCAACAGTTGCACCTCTCGGACGAACACTTCAACCCCACAGCCGCCACGGCCACGCTGGCCAAACTGGCGATCGAGATGGACCGGCTGATCGGTGCCCTGAAACCGGCACTGGCCACCCCGAGCCCGAGCGGCGAAGCGGTGGCCCCACCGCAGGGCGATCGACCGGTTCCTCCCGCCCAGTGGCTGGAACCCCTGAAAGCCTTGCTGACCGATGGCGATTCCGCCGCCATCGAATGGATGTCATTGCGCATCGACACCCTGAAAGCCCAGTTGGGCGAGCACTTCGAGGCCTTCGAGCAAGCCATGCTGCATTACGACTTCGACGCCGCGCTCGAACAGTTGCAGCAATGGCCAACGCCTCCCCCAACCGAAAGCGAGCCTTCCTGAACCCCGAATTCCTTCATCGCCTTTACCCTGCCGCCAGGGTCTGGTGCCTCGCCGTGGGGTGACTGGCTCGAACGGGGGCGGCGATTCGACGCGACACCGGTGGGCATCACCCTCAAGAAAGACCGGGAAGCCCATGACCTCGGTCACGGGGCGCTCATGCTGCATCGGGGCTGGCATTGCCCGGTTGTGGTGAAAGCCCTGAAAGATCTTGTGTTATCCGGTGCAGCGGCTATGCTCAACCCCTGGAAGGGACATGACCCCACGAGTGACACGATGACTTCAACCGATCAGCAACCCAGCATCATGGTGGTGGACGACACGGCGCAAAATCTGGCCCTGATGTCCGAACTCCTGCGACCGCAGTACCGGGTGGTGGTGGCCAACTCCGGGGAGCGGGCGCTGAAACTGCTGCATGCCGGCAAACAGCCCGACCTGATCCTGCTCGACATCATGATGCCGGAAATGGATGGCTACGAGGTCATCCGCCGGCTCAAGGCCGATCCCGAAACCGAGCGCATCCCGGTGGTGTTCCTGACGGCCAAGTCCGAAGTGGAAGACGAAGCCATGGGCCTGTCGCTGGGCGCAGTGGACTACATCACCAAGCCCATCAGCCCACCGATTGTGCTGGCGCGGGTACAGACCCACATCACGCTCAAGGCCTCTGCCGACTTCCTGCGCAACAAGGCGGCCTTCCTGGAAGCCGAGGTGGCCAAGCGCACCTGGCAGGTCGAGGCCATTCAGGACGTGACCGTGCTGGCGATGTCGTCACTGGCCGAAACGCGTGACAACGAAACCGGCAACCACATCCTGCGCACCCAGCGCTATGTGCGCTGCCTGGCTGAACACCTGCGTGACCACCCCCGCTTCAAGGCCCTGCTCACGCCCGAATACATCCAGTTGCTGTTCAAGTCGGCGCCCCTGCACGACATCGGCAAAATCGGCATCCCGGACCATATCCTGCTCAAACCCGGCAAGCTGACACCCGAAGAGTTCGAGATCATGAAAACGCACACCACCATCGGCTACGAGTCGATCGTGCGAGCCGAGAAATCGATGAGCGGCGCAGTCAGTTTTCTGCGTCTGGCCAAGGAAATTGCGCTGTCTCACCAGGAAAAGTGGGACGGCAGCGGCTACCCGGAAGCCCTCAAGGGCGATGCCATCCCGGTGTCGGCCCGGCTCATGGCCCTGGCCGATGTGTACGATGCCCTCATCAGCAAGCGGGTCTACAAACCCGCTTTCGGCCACGAGGTGTCCGTCCGCATCATCTCGGCCGGGCGCAACAAGCACTTCGACCCCGACATCGTGGACGCCTTCCTCGCCGTGCACGAGGAGTTTCGAGCCATCGCAAAAAGCTTTGCCGACGAGGATTAAGCCTACCCCGATCCCATCATGCCCTGGCAAGCCCGACTACATCTCGACTACACCCTGCAAGACACCGGCAAGACGGTGCTGCACCACCGTCATGAAGGCCCCCTGCGGCTGTTTCACAGCCTCTACCCGGAAGGCCCGGCCATCTGCCACAACGTGATCATCCACCCCCCGGGTGGGCTGGTCGAAGGCGACACCCTGACCATCGACGTGCAGGTCGGCCCCGGAGCCCATGGCCTGCTCTCCACCCCCGGGGCGACCCGCTTTTACCGCTCGACCGGAGAAGCGGCCACCCAGCGGGTCACGTTGCGACTGGACGAAGGGGCCCGGCTGGAATGGGTGCCGCTGGAAACCATCGCCTACCCGGGCTGCCAGGGCCTGAATGCGCTGGATGCCCATCTCGGCGAAGGCGCCGAACTGCTCGCCTGGGACGTGACCGCGCTCGGTCTTCCCGCTTCGGGCCAGGCCTTTGACCGGGGCTGCCTGCGGCAACACCTACAGATACACCCGCACTGGCTGGAACAGGGTCGGCTGGATGCCTCCGACGACCGGCTCATGACATCGGCCACCGGGCTGGCGGGCCACCGGTGCATGGGCACGCTGGTGCTGGCCAGTGGCAGCGCCTGGCCAAGAACGCACCGGGAAAGGCTGCTCGAAGCCGTGCGGGCGGTTCTGCCCGACAACCTGGACCCGCTGCCAGCGGGCGCCACCTGCCTGAACGAACGGTTGATCGTGCTGCGCGTGCTCGGGCCGGTGGTCGAACCCGTGATGGCCCTGATGCAGCAGGCCTGGGCGGCATTGCGATCAGCCGCCTGGGGCCTGCCCGACCGGCCGCCCCGGATCTGGAGCGTCTGACGCGGGTGGAATCGCCGGGTCAGATCGCCACAAGTTGCCGGATGCCTTTCTCCGGCATTTCTGCCCCAGGTCCACGGGCAATCACCTCGCCGCGTTCCATCACGAGGTAACGATCGGCCAGTTCTTCGGCAAAGTCGTAGTACTGCTCCACCAGCACAATCGCCATGGGCTGGCCGTTCAGGCCTTCCTGGGCCAGCTTTTTGAGCACCCGGCCAATGTCCTTGATGATGTTGGGCTGGATGCCTTCGGTGGGCTCGTCCAGCACCAGCAACCGGGGCGATGACGCCAGCGCTCGGGCAATGGCCAGTTGCTGCTGCTGACCGCCTGAAAGGTCGCCACCCCGGCGGCTGAGCATCTGCTTGAGCACCGGAAACAGCTCGCAGAGCTGCGTGGGAATGGGGGTGCTGGCCTTTTGGGTGGCCAGGCCCATGAGCAGGTTCTCGTGCACGGTGAGGCGAGGAAAAATCTCGCGCCCCTGCGGCACGTAGCCAATGCCAGCGCGGGCCCGCTCGTAGGGCGTGGCTTGGGTGATGGCCTGGCCAGCGAAGGTGATCTGCCCGCTGCGGGTGGGCACCAGTCCCATCAGGCTCTTGAGCAGCGTGGTCTTGCCCACGCCGTTTCGGCCCAGCACCACGGTGATTTCGCCGGCTTTCGCTTCCAGGCTCACGCCGCGCAGAATGTGCGAGCCGCCGTAGTACTGGTGTATCTGTTCAATGTGCAGCATGGATGGGGTGTCTTTCAGCGGCCGAGATAGACCTCGATCACGCGTTCGTCGGCCTGCACCTGGTCAAGCGTGCCTTCGGCCAGCACCGAGCCGTCGCACAGCACCGTCACCTTTTCGCTGATGGCGCGAATGAAGTGCATGTCGTGCTCCACCACCATCAGGCTGTGCTTGCCTTTCAGGCTCAGGAACAGTTCGGCGGTGCGGGCGGTTTCCTCGTCGGTCATGCCAGCCACGGGTTCATCGAGCAACAGGAGCTTGGGCTCCTGCATCAGCAGCATGCCGATTTCGAGCCACTGCTTCTGGCCGTGGCTCAGGTCGCCCGCGCGGCGGGTCACAGCGTCTTTCAGGTGAATGGTGCCCAGCAACTCGGCCAGGCGGTCTTTCTGCTCGCCGTTGAGCGCAAAGCGCATGCTGGGCCACACCCCCTTGTGGGTGGCCAGCGCCAGTTCCAGGTTCTCGAAGACGCTCAGTTCGTCGAACACCGTGGGTTTCTGGAACTTGCGGCCGATGCCCAGCGCGGCAATCTCGGGTTCGGTGTAGCGCAGCAGGTCGATGGTGGAGCCAAAGAACACGGTGCCACTGTCGGGCCGCGTCTTGCCGGTGATGATGTCCATCATCGTCGTCTTGCCCGCGCCATTGGGGCCGATGATGCAACGCAGTTCGCCAGGGGCAATGTCGAGGTTGAGCCCGTTGATGGCCTTGAAGCCGTCAAAGCTGACGTTCACATCTTCCAGGTACAGGATGCGGCCGTGGGTGACGTCCACCTCGCCGGCCTTGAGCGGACGCGAGAACGACGCGCTGCGTCCACCGGCTTCGGTCTGTCCAGTGGGCTGGAAACCGCCAGCCCGTTCCAGGCGCTGCGCACCGGCTTCCATGAGATCGGGCGTCATGCCTGGCCTCCTTGCTTGCCACGCAACCGCGCCATGACCGATTTCGCCAGACCCACCACACCCTGAGGCATGAACAGCGTGACCACGATGAACAGCGCCCCGAGGAAATACAGCCAGTACTCGGGAAAACTGACCGTCAGAATGCTCTTGGCTCCGTTGACGATGAAGGCGCCGATGATGGGCCCGATGAGCGAGGCCCGCCCGCCCACCGCCGCCCAGATGGCGATTTCGATGCTGTTGGCCGGGCTCATTTCGCCCGGGTTGATGATGCCCACCTGCGGCACGTACAGCGCGCCGGCCACGCCACACATCACGGCCGAAATCACCCAGATCGTGAGCTTGTAGGGCAAGGGGTTGTAGCCACAGAACATGACGCGGCTTTCGGCATCGCGGATGGCTTGCAGCACGCGGCCGAACTTGGATTGCACCAGCCAGCGCGCCCACAGGTAGAAACCCAGCAGGGTGAGACCGGTGAGGACGAAGAGCGTCATGCGCATCTCGGCGGTGGCCAGCGGCATGCCCAGAATGCGCTTGAAGTCGGTAAAGCCGTTGTTGCCGCCGAAACCCGTCTCGTTGCGGAAGAACAGCAGCATGGCAGCGAACGTCAGCGCCTGGGTGATGATGGAAAAGTACACGCCCTTGATGCGCGAGCGGAAGGCGAAGTAGCCGAACACGAAGGCCAGCCCGCCCGGCACCAGCACGATCAGCAGCAGCGTGGCGATGAAGCTGTCGCTCAGCATCCAGTGCCAGGGCAGTTCTTTCCAGTCCAGGAACACCATGAAGTCGGGCAGGTCACTGCCGTACACCCCATCGGTACCGATCTGGCGCATCAGGTACATGCCCATCACGTAGCCACCCAGGGCAAAGAAGAGGCCATGGCCCAGGCTCAGGATGCCGGTGTAGCCCCAGATCAGGTCCATCGCCAGCGCGCAAATGGCGTAACACATGATCTTGCCCAGCAGGCCCACCATGTAGTCACTCAGGTGCCAGGGGCTGCCAGCGGGCACCCACAGGTTGAGCACCGGGGCGACGGCGCTCACCACCAGCAGCGCCACCAGGATGGAACCCCAGCCGGAGCGGGTGAGCAGCGGCCCTTTTTCGGGCAGCGAAACAGCAGGAGAAACGGTCGTGGCAGTCATGGGAATGGTCCGTGTGCGTGGGCTCAGGCCTGCCGACCCTTGAGGGCAAAGATGCCCTGCGGCCGCTTCTGGATGAAGACGATGATGAACACCAGCACCGCGATCTTGGCCAGCACCGCACCGGCCCAGCCTTCAATGAACTTGTTGAGCAACCCCAGGCCCAGCGCGGCGTACACGGTGCCCGCCAGCTGGCCCACGCCCCCCAGCACCACCACCATGAAGCTGTCGATGATGTAGCTCTGGCCGAGGTCGGGACCCACGTTGCCCACCTGGCTCAGCGCCGCACCGGCCAGCCCGGCAATGCCCGAGCCGAGCGCGAAGGCGTAGGTGTCGATGCGGGCCGTGTTCACCCCCATGCACGATGCGATGGGCCGGTTCTGCGTGACGCCCCGCACAAAGAGGCCCAGCCGGGTGCGGCTGATGAGGAGCGCCACCGACACCAGCACCACCACGGCAAAACCGATGATGACGATGCGGTTCCACGGCAGCGTGAGGTTGCCCATCACCACCACACCGCCGCTCATCCAGCTGGGGTTTTCCACCGCGACGTTCTGGGCGCCAAACAGGCTGCGCACCCCCTGCATGAGGATCAGGCTCAGGCCCCAGGTGGCCAGCAGCGTTTCCAGCGGTCGGCCATACAACCAGCGAATCACGCCGCGCTCCATCACCGCACCCACCAGCGCCGACGTCAGGAAGGCCACCGGCAAGGCGGCCAGCAAATACCATTCAAAGGCGCCCGGCAGGTACTGCCGGAACAGGCCCTGGACCACAAAGGTGGCATACGCGCCGATCATGATCAGTTCGCCGTGGGCCATGTTGATCACGCCCATCAGCCCGTAGGTGATGGCCAGGCCCAGCGCCGCCAGCAGCAGGATCGAGCCCAGGCTGACGCCCGTGAACATCTGCCCGGCCAGGTTGCTGCGAACCAGCGCGCTGTCCACCTTGGCCAGGGATTGAGCGATGGCGGCTTTGACGGCCGGATCGGTTTCGGCTTCGAGCTGTCGGGCGAGCATGCTGCGCACGATGGTCTGCCCCACATCGGCCAGTGCGCCGGCAGCGGCCAGACGTTGCGCCGGGTCGCTGCTGGTCAGCCAGAGGGCTGCACGGGCGTGCTCCAGCGTCTGGCGGGCACGGCTGTCGAGCTGGCTGGCGTGCTGGGGCGACAAGGCGTTGTCGATCAACGCCAGTTGCGATTCGTCGGGGGTGTTGAACAGGCTGGCCCGCAAGCGCAGGGCCGCCTCGCGCTGGCGAAGCACGTCGTCGCCGAGCAGATCCATGCCCGCGAGGGTGCGCTGAACGGCCCCCCTCAGGCGGTTGTTGATCATGACACTCGAGGCGCCATCGGCCGTGACGGTGTCACCCGTGACAGCGTCGATGGCGGTATCACCCTCCACGATGAGCACCTGTTCGCCCCGTACCTGCACCGCCTCCCGTGCCATGGCACGGATCAGCGCCTCGGCCCGTTCGCTGCCGGAAGCGAGCAGCCGATCCATGGCCTCGATGCGCTCGGTGGTGTCACCCTCGGCAAAGGCCAGGGCGTCTTCCGGTGTGAGGGCATGTGCCGTGGCCGACCAGGCCAGCAGCAGGGCCAGCAGTGCACCCGCCCAGAGGCGGCAGACACCATGCACACGTTCACACAGGGCAGGCAGACTCATCGTGGGGCTCTCGTTCAGGCGGACTTCTGCGGGGTGTCAGGCTTCTTGTCGTTGCCTTCGATGAACGGGCTCCAGGGCTGTGCACGCACCGGACCCTTGGTTTTCCAAACCACGTTGAACTGGCCATCGGCCCGCACTTCGCCAATGAACACCGGCTTGTGCAGATGGTGGTTTTTCTCGTCCATCTTGGACACGAAACCGCCGGGCGCCTTGAAGGTCTGGCCGCGCATGGCCACGCGCACCTTGTCCACATCGGTGGACTTGGCCTTTTCCACGGCCTGCTTCCACATGTTGATGCCGAGGTAGGTGGCTTCCATCGGATCGTTGGTCAGCGGGCGGTCGCGGTGACCCGGGATGTTCTTGGCCTTGGCAAAGGCGGCCCATTTCTTGGTGAACTCGTCGTTGGCGGGGTTCTTGAGGCTCATGAAGTAGTTCCAGGCCGCCAGGTGGCCCACCAGCGGACGGGTGTCCACACCGCGCAGCTCTTCCTCGCCCACGCTGAAGGCCACCACCGGCACATCCGTGGCCTTCAGGCCCTGGTTACCGAGTTCGCGGTAGAACGGCACGTTGGAGTCGCCGTTGATGGTGGAGACCACCGCCGTCTTCTTGCCCTGAGCCGAGAACTGCTTGATGCGGGCAATGATGGACTGGTAGTCGCTGTGGCCGAAGGGGGTGTACTCCTCCATGATGTCGCTGTCGGGGATGCCCTTGGACTTCAGGAAGGCGCGCAGGATGCGGTTGGTGGTGCGGGGGTAGACGTAGTCGGTGCCCAGCAGCACGAAGCGCTTGGCCGAGCCGCCGTCGGCGCTCATGAGGTATTCCACGGCCGGAATGGCCTGCTGGTTGGGAGCCGCACCGGTGTAGAACACGTTGGGGCTCATTTCCTCGCCCTCGTACTGCACGGGGTAGAACAGCAGGCCGTTGAGCTCTTCGAACACCGGGAGCACCGACTTGCGGCTGACAGACGTCCAGCAGCCAAAGACGGCCGCCACCTTGTCTTGCGTCAGCAGCTGGCGAGCACGCTCGGCAAACAGCGGCCAGTTGGAGGCCGGGTCCACCACCACGGCTTCGAGCTTGCGGCCCATCACGCCACCTTTGGCGTTGATTTCGTCAATCGCCATCAGCACCGTGTCTTTCAGCACGGTCTCGGAAATCGCCATGGTGCCCGACAGGCTGTGCAGCACACCGATCTTGATGGGGGTGTTGGCACGGGCGGGCAAGGCGGCCAGGCCGCCAACGGTACCGACGGCAGCGGCCGCCGACAGGGCTTTCAGGGTAGAACGACGCTTCATCATTTCAGGGCTCCAGACAGGGACAGTGGGCAGGCTTGCCGCTCGAAACCCCCTGGAATCGGGGGATTGATCGCGGACAACTCCATGCTAGGGATTACCCTGTGGCTGGTCTGTACGCCAGGTGGCGTACGCATGAATCAATGGCCTCAGCCGCCCCGGGGCTGCAGTTGCGGCACCCGGTTGATGGCCATGGCCGCAGCGGCGGTTCGCGTCTCCACCCCGAGCTTGGCGTGGATGCGTTCCAGGTGCTTTTTCACCGTGGCGGGGCTGGCGCCGAGAATGTCGCCGATGTCGCGGTTGATCTTGCCCTTGGCCACCCAGTACAGCACCTCGGCTTCGCGGGCCGTGAGGCCAAAGGCCTGCACCAGCGCCTCGAGCACGCTGGCATCGGACGTTTCCTGCATCACGATCAGCCAGTCGCCGCCCTCGCCGTTGGGGCTGGCATCGGCCGGGTCACCCACCACGAGGTGCAGGCGGAAGGTCAGGCGTCGCGGGCCGTTTTCGAGCGTGAGGCGTGGGGGCTCTGCCGGTGGACGATCGGAGCCCTGCAGATCGGGCAGATGACGGCGCAGCCATTGCAACACCCCAGGCGGGGTTTCGGGCGCCTCGGTACCGCAATACCGCATCAGCAGGTCACGGGCCAGCGGGGTCTGCCACATCAGGCGCCCATCGCGCTCGCGCACGGTGATGGTGGCGTAACCGAATGCATCCAGTGCGTTGCGGGCCTGCTGCTGTTCCACAGCGCCGCGCCGGGCCTGGCTCGCCGTCCGGAGGTGCACGCCCATGCGCGCAATCACCTCCTGCGGCTTGACCGGCTTGGTCACGTAGTCCACCCCGCCCGCGGCCAGCGCGTTCACCAGGTGCTCGGTCTCGGTCAGGCCCGTCATGAAAATGATGGGGATGTGGGCGGTATCCGGGTCGGCCTTGAGTCGTCGCGCCACTTCAAATCCGTCCATGCCAGGCATCAGGGCATCCAGCAGCACCACATCCGGGCGCGCCTGCCTGGCTCGAGCCAGCGCGGCCTCGCCATTCAGGGCGACCAGCACGGTGTGGCCGGTTTCGTCCAGCGTGTCGTGCAGCACCGAGAGGTTCTCGGGCACATCGTCCACGATCAGAACGACCGGCCCATCGCTGGCCGGGTCAGCGGGGTTCCAGCGCATGCAAGGCCTCCTGCAGTTTGTCTTCGATGGTTTCAAACTGGAACTCCCTGGCCAGCACGCGCAGGGCTTCGGCTTCCGGGCCCGGGCACAGCGCATCCAGCCGGCGGATGAAGCCTCGGTAGTAGCCCAGCCGGGCCAGTTCACGCAAGTCGTTCAGATCGTTCCAGGAGCACTGGCTCAGGCAGCGGCTGAACAGGTTCGATCCGCCTGTCGTCTCCGATCGTGGGGCTTCTTCCAAGGACACGGGCGATGCAGAGGCCCAGGTCAGCGCCAGACGCTCCTGGAGCCATCGCAGCAATTCGTCCCGACGAACAGGTTTCACGAAAAAATCCTCGGCGGGCAAACCCACCGGGTTGTCCAGCCCTTTGTCAAAGGCATTGGCAGACACCACGGCCACGGCAGGTGCCGGAAACCGTTCGCCACTGCGCACCATGGCCTGGAGCTGGCTCAGGGTCTGCCAGCCGTCCATGCCGGGCATGGCGAGGTCCATGAACACGGCGTCGGGCTGCAAACCGGCTCGTAACTGGTTCAACGCATCTTCGCCATGCGTGGCCAGGCGCACGTCAAAGCCCAGCGGCTCCAGCCAGTTCTGCAAGAGCTGACGGTCGTTTTCCTCGTTGTCAACCACCAGAACGGTGCGGCGCTGGCCACGGTAACCCCGCGCCTCGACGTGGCGTGAGGGCAAGAGGTTCGCCGCCTCACCGTGCACTTCGGGCAGAAAGAGCCGCAACCGGAAGGTGGTGCCCTGCCCCGGCGTGCTGTCTGCGGTCATCTCCCCGCCCATGAGATTGGTGAGCATGCGGGCAATCGTCAGGCCCAGGCCGGCGCCGGAGGTGCCCTGGCTGCGGGTGGCCTCGCCGCGGGCGAAGGGCTCGAACACGCGTTCGAGTTCATCGGGCGTCATGCCCGGACCGGTGTCCGTGACCTCGATGACCGCCATCTCGCGTCCATACTGCACCCGCAAGCGGACGCCGCCATGGGCCGTGAACTTGACCGCATTGCCCAGCAGATTGATGAGGATCTGCCGCAGCCGCTTGTCGTCGGCGCGGACGGCCTGGGGCCACAATTCGGGCGGCTCGAAGCGGAAAGCCAGCCCCTTGGCCTGGGCCTGCAGCTCGAACATGCCCGCCACCTCGTCCATCAGGGCCTTGAGGTCCAGCGGCTTCACATCCAGCGTGAGTTTGCCGGCTTCGATCCGGGCCACGTCCAGCGTGCCCTCGATCAGTGACAGCAGATGCTCCCCACCCCGCAGGATCACCCGGATGGCGTGCGACCGGTGGGCCGGCAGGGACGGGTCTTCCTGCAAGAGTTGCGCGTATCCCAGGATGCTGTTGAGCGGCGTGCGCAACTCGTGGCTGATGTTGCTCACGTAGCGCGTCTTGGCCTGATTCGCCTGGTCGGCCTGCTCCCGGGCCCTGTCGGCCACCTGCTTGGCCTGCTGAAGGGCGGCATCGGTGCGCCGGTGGGAGGCTATCTCCTCCATGAGCAGGCGCGTCTGCCGGTTCGATTCTTCCTGGGCCACCTCTCGACTCTTGTGAGCCAGCACCAGCCACCACGCGACGATGGCCGACACCATCAGCAAGGCGGCATACACCTTCACGAAACCCGAATGCAGCGCCGCCTCCACGCCGCCATCCACCCAGGGCATGCCCAGGGCCAGCGCTCCCTGCAATTCGTGCCGGTACAACAGACCCAGCACGGCAGCCAGCACCGGCGCAATCACGAGCATCAGCAGCAGGAAATGCCCCAGTCCGGCATCCAGTTGCGGCCACCATCGACGGGGCATCAATCGCCGCAACGTGCCCAGCCATTGGGTCGACAGGCGCGCATGCGGTTTGCACAGGTCACCACAGCGGGCATCCAGACTGCAGCACAGGGAGCAGATGCACCCCTGGTAGGCCGGGCAATGCGCCATGTCAGGCGATTCGTATTCGGCCTCGCAGATCACGCAGCGCCGCAGGCGCATGTCAGGGCCCGCCTCGGTCGCCTGTCCCGCCCGTTCAGACGCCACGTCATCGGGCGCCGGGGTTCGTGCCAGGTAAAACCGACCTTGCGTCGCCCAGGCGATCAGCGGCGACGTCACAAAGGCCGTCACCATGGCCACCACCGCCGAAAAGGCTTCGGCCATGGGTCCCATCAGGCCCAGATGAGCCGCAATGCCCAGCGCGGAAGCCAGGCACATGGCCCCGACGCCGACCGGATTGATGTCATACAGATGCGCCCGCTTGAACTCGATGCCCTTCGGCGACCAACCCACGGGCTTGTTGATCACCAGGTCCGCCACCACGGCCATGATCCAGGCAATCGCGATGTTCGAATACAAGCCCAGCACGTCGCCCAGCGCCTCGAACACATTCATTTCCATCAGCATGAAGGCGATGGCCGTGTTGAAGACCACCCACACCACCCGCCCCGGGTGGTGGTGGGTGAGGCGTGAGAAGAAGTTGCTCCAGGCCAGCGACCCGGCATAGGCGTTGGTCACATTGATCTTGAGTTGCGATACCACCACGAACAACGCGGTCGCCGCCACCGCCCACCCGTAGGGCAGCAGGTATTCGTAGGCCATGAGGTACATCTGGTTGGGATCCACCGCGCGATCGGCCGACACCCCGTAACTCAGCACCAGATGCGCCAGCAGCACCCCACCCAGCATCTTGATGACGCCCATCACCACCCAGCCTGGCCCCCCGGCCAGCACGCCGGCCCACCAGCGCCAGCGGCGTTCGGGTGTCGGGCGAGGCATGAAACGCAGATAGTCGGCCTGCTCGCCCATCTGCGTGATGAGGGCAATGCCGACCGTGAGGGCCGCACCAAAGAGGTGCCACTGGAACGTGCCTCCTTCACCATTCGCTCCAGCGTAGTGCACCACGCTAGAAAATGCCCCGGGATCCAGCACCGCCACCGCCACAAACGGAATGATCATCATCACCAGCCACAGCGGTTGCGTCCAGACCTGGAAACGGCTGATCACCGACACCCCGTGCGTGACGAGTGGAATCACCACCACTGCACAGATCAGGTAACCCCAGGCCGGTGGAATGCCCAGCGCCAGTTCCAGCGCGTAGGCCATCACGGCGGCTTCCAGGGCAAAAAAGATGAACGTGAACGAGGCGTAGATGAGCGAGGTGATGGTGGAACCGATGTAACCAAACCCCGCCCCACGCGTCAGGAGGTCCATGTCAACCCCGTAGCGGGCCGCATAGACGCTGATGGGCCATCCCGCCACAAAGATCAGCAGGCCCGTGGCCAGAATGGCCCAGAACGCATTCAGAAACCCGTACTGCACCAGCAGGGTGGCGCCCACCGCCTCCAGAATCAGAAACGAGGCCACGCCGAAGGCCGTGTTCGCCACGCGCCATTCGGACCACTTGCGAAACCGCTGCGGCGTGTATCGCAGGGCATAGTCCTCCATGGTTTCGCTGGCCACCCAGCTGTTGTAGTCCCGCCGCACCTTCACGATGCGCTGGACAGGGACCACGGGCTCGACGGGATCAGGGTTCACCCTGAGTCTGGTGCAGCTTTCATGCCACAGCTGATCAATCTGCGGTAAAAACGGCACGTTTATTGCACCAGTCAAGCCATGGAACTCTCTCCCCGCGACAAGGACAAGCTGCTGATCTTCACCGCCGCCCTGCTGGCGGAACGGCGCCAAGCCCGAGGACTGAAGCTGAATTACCCCGAAGCCGTTGCCCTCATCAGCGCGGCCGTGATGGAAGGCGCCCGGGACGGCAAGACCGTGGCCGAACTGATGAGCGAAGGCCGCACGGTGCTCACGCGCCAGGACGTGATGGACGGCGTGGCCGAGATGATCACCGACATCCAGGTCGAAGCCACCTTCCCGGACGGCACCAAACTGGTGACCGTTCACCAGCCCATCGTCTGAGGCGATGGGCATGAACCCTTTTTCAAAGGACCTCCCCATGAGCTCCCTCCCCCGTGATCGCAATCTGGCAGTCTGCCTCTGTGCCCTGCTCGCCACCTCGGCTCAGGCCCATGACGGCCACGGCCTGCCCGGTGTGCACTGGCACGCCACGGATGTGCTCGGTTTCATTGGCCTGGCGGTCGTGGTGGCAGCCGCCATCTGGCTGGGTCGCAAGTGAGGAACCCCCCCATGATCCCCGGTGAACTCCTGATCGACCCCGGCGAGCATGTGCTCAATCCGGATCGACGAACCGTCAGTCTGGTGGTGAAGAACACGGCAGATCGGCCCATCCAGGTGGGCTCGCATTACCACTTTGCCGAAACCAACGCCGCCCTCTCGTTTGACCGGGCTGCTGCCCACGGCATGCGGCTGAACATCGCCAGCGGCACCGCCGTGCGTTTCGAGCCAGGCCAGCAACGCACCGTGGAACTGGTGGACTACGCCGGTGGACGTGAGGTGTACGGCTTTCGCGGTCTGGTTCAAGGAGGGTTGTGATGGCCACCGTTTCCCGACAAGCCTACGCCGAAATGTTCGGCCCCACCGTGGGCGACCGCGTGCGCCTGGCCGACACGGCCCTGGTCGTTGAAGTCGAACGCGACTGCACCCTGCAGGCCGGGGGTTATGGCGAAGAAGTCAAGTTCGGCGGTGGCAAGACCATCCGCGACGGCATGGGCCAGGGCCAGCGCAGCCGGGCCCAGGGCGCGGTCGATCTGGTCATCACCAACGCCCTCATCATCGACCACTGGGGCATCGTCAAGGCCGACATCGGCGTCAAAAACAGCCGCATCGTGGGCATCGGCAAGGCCGGCAACCCCGACGTGCAACCGGGCATCGACATCGTCATCGGACCGGGCACCGAGATTCTGGCTGGCGAAGGCATGATCGTCACCGCCGGGGGCTACGACAGCCACATCCACTTCATCTGCCCGCAGCAGATCGAAGAGGCGCTCATGTCGGGCATCACCATGACCGGCGGCGGTACAGGCCCGGCCACCGGCACCAACGCCACCACCTGCACCCCCGGCCCCTGGAACATCGAGCGCATGCTGCAGGCTGCCGACGCCTTCCCCATGAACCTGGGCTTTCTGGGGAAGGGCAACGCCAGCCAGCCGCAGGGGCTGATGGAGCAGGTGGAAGCCGGCGCCATCGGCATGAAGCTGCACGAAGACTGGGGCACCACCCCCGCCGCCATCGACGCCTGCCTCGACGTGGCCGAGCAGACCGACACCCAGATCTGCATCCACACCGACACGCTCAACGAAAGCGGGTTTGTGGAAGACTCCATCGCCGCCTTCAAGGGCCGCACCATCCACACCTTCCACTGCGAAGGCGCCGGTGGCGGCCACGCGCCCGACATCCTCAAGGTGGTGGGCGAAGCCAATGTGCTGCCCTCCTCCACCAACCCCACGCGCCCCTACACCGTCAACACGCTCGAAGAGCATGTCGACATGCTGATGGTGTGCCACCACCTCGACGCGTCCATCGCGGAAGACCTGGCATTTGCCGAAAGCCGCATCCGCAAGGAAACCATCGCCGCCGAAGACATCCTGCACGACCTGGGCGCCATCAGCATCATGAGCAGCGACAGCCAGGCCATGGGTCGGGTCGGCGAAGTCATCTGCCGCACCTGGCAGACCGCCCACAAGATGAAGGTGCAGCGCGGCTGGCTGGCGCCCACACCGGGCCGCTCGGAAAAGGTCGAACAGAGCGACCGCAACGACAACTTCCGCGTCAAGCGCTACATCGCCAAATACACCCTCAACCCCGCCATCACCCATGGCGTGGCCGACACCGTCGGATCGGTCGAGGTGGGCAAGTGGGCCGACCTCGTGCTCTGGAAGCCCGCCTTCTTTGGCATCAAGCCCGCGCTCATCCTGAAGGGCGGCCTGATCGCCGCCGCCGCCATGGGCGACCCGAACGCCTCCATCCCCACGCCACAGCCGGTGCATTACCGGCCCATGTTTGGCAGCTTTGGTCGGGCCATGCACAACACCTCGCTCACCTTCGTGTCCCAGGCCGGCCTGGCCGCCGGCATCGGTCAGCGCTTTGGCTTGCAGAAACCGCTGGTGGCCGTCCAAGGCTGCCGCACCATCGGCAAGCGTGACATGGTGCTCAACGACTATGCGCCCAAGATGGAGATCGACGCGCAAAACTACCATGTCCGGGCCGATGGTCAGCTGCTGGTCTGCGAACCTGTGGCCGTGCTGCCGCTGGCCCAGCGCTACTGCCTGTTCTGACCATGCTACATGCCACTCGATGTATCCCCCGGGGCCAAGGCCTGGCCTCTGTGTTGCTGAACCGGGCAGCCACCGTCACGCTGGACTGGGACCAGCGCCAGAAAAGCCGCTTCGACTGCGAAGACTCCCAGGGCCGGCGGATCGGTGTATTCCTGGCCCGTGGCACGGTGGTCCGGGGGGGAGATGTGCTGCTGACCCATGACGGCTCTCTGCTCAAGGTGGTCGCCGCGCCTCAACCGGTGCTCCGCATCACCCCGTGCCAGGCCCACGGCACGCCGTTCGACCTCATCCGTGCCGCCTACCACCTGGGCAACCGGCACGTGCCCATCGAACTGAAACCCGATCACCTCAAGATCGAGCCCGATCACGTGCTGGCGGACATGCTGCACCAGATGCACCTCATCGTGAAAGAGGTGCACGAATCGTTCGAACCCGAATCTGGCGCATATGGTGGCCACCACGGACATCCGCACCCGCACGGCTCCACGCAGGACCACGACCACGCCCATGGGCACGACCACCCCCACTGACGCCTCGCTGCTGTCACTGCTGTGGCTTGCGTCGCCCACCCTGCCGATCGGCGGCTTCTCCTACTCCGAAGGGCTGGAAGCGGCCGTGCATGCCGGTCGAGTCACGGATGAAGCCACCGCCAGTGACTGGATTGCCAGTCAACTCTGGCTCTCGCAAGCCCGATCGGATCTTCCGGTCATTGCCCAGGCGCTTCCCGCCTGGCACCGGCAAGACTGGCCTCGCCTGCTAGCGCTCGACAACTGGGTGCGACAGACCCGTGAAACGGCCGAATGGCGGCTGCAGACCGAACAGATGGGGCGCTCCCTGACGGAATGGATGAAATCCCTCCAGGACCCGTCTTTCGCCCTGGACACCCTCCCTGTCTCCCTGCGGCAGCCCACCTACCCGGTCGCCTACGCCCTGGCTTTGTCACGGCAATGGCCGGTGGGCACGCCGGTTCGCCACACCCTGCTGGCCGCCGGTTTCGCCTGGGCCGAGAACCAGGTGCAAGCCGCCATCAAATCGGTCCCGCTGGGGCAGAGCGCCGGGCAGCGCATCGTGGCGCGCCTGTGCCGCGAGCTGCCCGCGGCCATCGACGCCGCCCTCGACGTGGACGATGCGACGCGTCAATCTTTCACGCCCATGCTGGCCATTCTTTCGGCCCGTCACGAAACCCAGTATTCACGCCTGTTTCGCTCATGAACGCCCCCGCCATGCACCACATCCCCGGCCGCACCAAGGCCCTCCCCCCCCTGCGCGTCGGCATCGGTGGGCCCGTCGGCTCCGGCAAAACCACCCTGCTCGAAATGCTCTGCAAGGCCATGCGCGAGCGTTACGATCTGGTTGCCATCACCAACGACATCTACACCAAGGAAGACCAGCGCCTGCTCACGGTCAGCGGCGCGCTGCCGCCTGAGCGCATCATGGGCGTGGAGACAGGTGGTTGCCCGCACACCGCCATCCGCGAAGACTGCTCCATCAACCTCGAAGCCATCGATCGCATGCTGGCCGATTTTCCCAATGCCGACGTGGTGTTCGTGGAAAGCGGGGGCGACAACCTGGCCGCCACCTTCAGCCCCGAACTGAGCGACCTCACCATTTACGTGATCGACGTGGCCGCCGGCGAGAAGATCCCCCGCAAGGGCGGCCCCGGCATCACCAAGAGCGATCTGTTCGTCATCAACAAGACCGACCTGGCGCCGCACGTGGGCGCCAATCTCGACGTGATGGCCGCCGACACCGCCCGCATGCGCCCGGACCCCGAGCGCCGCCCCTGGGTGATGACCAACCTCAAGACGCAGGAAGGCCTCACCGAGGTGATCCGCTTCATCGAGCGGCGCGGCATGCTGGTGGCCTGATCAGGATCGCGCGGAAGTCATTCACGTTGGTCAGCGTCGGTCCGGTCACCACCGACGCCCCCAGCGCCTCGAAAAACCCATGGCCGTTGTTGTCAGCCAGCGCGTCAGCCAGGCGCAAGCCCTTCGCCCAGGCGTTGGCGATCGTGTCGGGTCCCATGTGAGCACCGGCGATGTCCTCCATGCCATCGACCCCATCGGTGTCCCCCATCAGGGCGTGAATGCGCGGGTGCCCGTTGGTGGTCATCAGGAAAGACAAGAGACACTCCACATTTCGCCCTCCCCTGCCCTGTCCCTTGACCGTCACCGTGGTTTCGCCACCTGACAACAGCACACAAGGGGCAGCGAAAGGCTGGTCCCGCTCGGCCACCTGCAAGGCCATGCCTGCCAGCACCTTGCCCACGTCCTTCGCCTCGCCTTCGATGGCATCACCGAGAATATGCGCGGCATAACCGGCTTCGCGCGCCAACACAGCGGCCGCCTCCAGCGCCATCTGGGGCGTGGCCACCATGCGGACCTCCGCACGCATCAGCCTGGGGTCGCCGGGCTTGACCGACTCGCCCAGTCCACTCTCCAGCACACCCAGCACCGACGCTGGCACGTCAATGCCATGACGTTGCAGAATGGCCAATGCATCGGCGCACGTTGTCGGGTCGCCGACGGTAGGACCCGAAGCAATGTCCATGGGCTGATCGCCCGGCACATCCGAGAGCAGCAAGGTGATCACACGCGCCGGATGGCAGGCGGCAGCAAGTCGCCCGCCCTTGATGGCCGACAGATGCCGGCGCACCACGTTCATTTCACGGATCGTGGCCCCGCTGGCCAGCAACGCCCGATTCACGGCCTGTTTGTCGGCCAGCGACACCCCCCCGATCGGCAAGGGCAACAGCGCCGATCCGCCACCGGAGATCAGACACAGGACGACATCTTCCTCGCTGAGATCCTGCACCATGGCCATGATGCGGCGGGCAGCCAGCAGACCTGCCTCATCGGGTACAGGATGGGCCGCCTCCACGATATCGATACGACTGCACGGCACCGCATACCCATAACGGGTGACCACCAGTCCAGACAGGCGATCAGCCGGCCCTTGCCAATGGTCCTCCACCGCACGCGCCATGGCCGCAGAGGCCTTGCCGGCCCCGATCACCAGCAAGCGGCCTTTGCCCAGTTCGTCAGGCGTCGGCAGATGAGGTGGCACGCAACGTTCGGGCTGAGCCGAGGCCACGGCGGCATCAAACAATCGACGAAGCAAGGAATCGGGAGCGATGGCTGTGGTCATGCAAGGCTTTCTTCTTCGACCAGACTGTAACGCGCCTGCGCAACACCTGATTACACTGCTGGCTGGATCTGCACTCACCATTCACCCCTAGACTTCCCTTCATGGAACTCCTCGCCAGCCCTCTGGGCATCGCCATCGCCGGGCTTTTCGGCCTGCTCTTCGGCAGTTTCCTCAACGTGGTCATCCACCGCCTCCCCCTGATGATGGAGCGGCGCTGGGCCGCCGAATGCGCCGAAATGACAGGCCAACCGCTGCCCGAGCAGCCGCCACTGAACCTGCTGCACCCCCGTTCGCGCTGCCATTCGTGCGGCGCCGGCATCACGTGGTACCAGAATGTGCCGGTCGTCAGCTACGTGCTGCTGCGCGGCAGGTGCAACGCCTGTGGCGTGCCCATCGGCATGCGCTACCCGCTGGTGGAGCTGCTCACCGGCGCCCTGTTCGCCTGGGTGTTTGCCCAGCACGGGGCCACGTGGGCCACGCTGGCCTGGTTCGGCTTCGTGGCGGCCATCATCGCCCTGACCTTCATCGACTGGGACACGACCCTGCTGCCCGACGACATCACCCTGCCCCTGGTCTGGGCAGGACTCATCGTCGCCTCATGGGGTGGCAGCGATGTGACGCTGACCGACGCCCTGTGGGGTGCGGTGGGCGGCTACCTGTCACTCTGGTTGGTGTACTGGGCCTTCAAGCTCCTGACCGGCAAGGAGGGCATGGGCTATGGCGACTTCAAACTCTTTGCGGCACTGGGGGCCTGGTTCGGCTGGCAGGCCCTCATTCCCATCATCCTGATGGCTTCGGTGATCGGTGCGGTGGTGGGCATTGCCTTGAAGTTCACCAGTGGCCTGCGTGAAGGGGGCTACATTCCCTTTGGCCCCTTCCTGGCCTTGGGTGGACTGGCTGCCTTGCTGTTCGGTCATTCACAGCTGCTGGGCTGGATAGGCCTGTGACGCTGCCTGATCATCCTGTCCGCATCGGCTTGACCGGTGGCATCGGCAGCGGCAAAAGCACCGTGGGTCGCCTCCTGGTTCAGCTCGGCACCACGCTGGTGGATGCCGATGCCATTTCCAGGGCGTGTACCGCCAGCGGTGGGGCGGCCATTGAGCCGATCCGCCAGGCCTTTGGCGATGACGTGATCACCCCCAGCGGCGAACTCGACCGGGACCGAATGCGCGAACGGGTCTTCCAGGACCCGGCCGCTCGCCAGCGACTGGAGGCCATCGTGCATCCGCTGGTGCGAGCCGAAATCGAACGTCGGTGTCGGGAAGCGTCCACCGATTGCGTGGTACTGGACATCCCTCTGCTCGTGGAGTCAGCCAGCTGGCGCGATCGCATTCACACGCTCTGGGTGGTTGACTGCCTGCCAGCCACTCAGGTCCAACGCGTGATGGACCGCAATGGCTGGCCACGCGAGCAGGTCGAAGCGGTGCTGTCGGCACAGGCCAGTCGGGAACAGCGCCTGGCCGTTGCCGACACCATCATCGACAACGATCAAACCTCCCTGATACAACTGGAAACGCAGGTTCGCCGTGCCTATGCGGCGATGCGACAAAGATTCGGGCTATGATCCCATCGTGATCCTGTACGAATACCCGTTCAACGAACGCACCCGCACCTACCTCCGCCTGGAGCACCTGTTTCGCCGCCTGGCGGAACTGGTCTCTCGTACCCACCCTCTCGACCACCATTTCGCCATCCAGACGATCTTCGAGATCATGGATGTGGGCGCTCGCTCCGACCTCAAAACCGAAATCCTCAAAGACCTCGACCGGCACAAGCAGCTGTACAACAGCTACCGAGGCAATCCAGCCATTTCCGAAGCCGCTCTCGATCAGTTCATTGCCCGACTGGACGCCTGCTTCAACGCCTTGCACGAAGAAGCCGGCAAAGTCGGGCATGCGCTCATGGACAACGAGTGGCTGATGTCGGTGCGCAGCCGCATCACCATTCCTGGCGGAACCTGCGAGTTTGATCTGCCGGCCTACCACGACTGGCAGCATCGCCCGGCAGAGCAACGCCAGCAGGAACTGGTCGGCTGGACACAGCAACTGGCCGGACTGGCAGAACCCGTCCAGTTGCTGATGGCCCTGTTGCGTGAAAACGGCCTCCCGCAGAAGGTCATCGCACAGAATGGCCAGTATCAGCAGAACCTGCCGCAGGGAAAAACCTACCAGCTCTTGCGATTCTGGCTGGATCCCGATCGGCAGTTGATCCCCGAGATCAGCGGTAACCGGCTGATGTTTTCGGTCAGGCTCATGCAGCGAGGACCAGACGGCCGTCTCTCACTGGCCAGCGAGCAGAACGCGGAACTCGAGGTCACGCTCTGCGCATGAGCCAGAACGCCGCCTTCAAACCCACCACGGTGCCGTGCCCTGCGTGCGGCGGGCCCAGCCGTTACGCACCGGACAACCGTTTCCGTCCGTTCTGCTCCGAACGCTGCAAGCAGATCGATCTGGGCGCCTGGGCCACCGAAAGCTTTCGCGTGCCCACCAGCCCACCGCTCGACCCGGCGGGCCCGGAAGCCTCCTGGAAACACTGAACCGGCTTGCCGGTCAGTCGGTCCGCTCTTCCGCCAGCCAATCCAGCACCGGTACCGTACCGGGCAACACGGGCGTCACCGTCACGGGCAGTGTCTGCCAGGCAAACGCCTGGCCTTCGTGCATCTGCATCATGCCCGACCAGGCATACACCTTGCAGAAATGCAGACGAACGAGCGCGTGCGGATAGTCCACCAGCTTCTCACGCCAGGGCTGTACCTCACCCACCGTGACCCCGATCTCTTCCTGCAGTTCACGCCGCAAGGCATCGACCACGCCTTCGCCAGCTTCCACCTTGCCACCCGGGAATTCCCAATAACCGGCATACACCTTGCCCGGTGGGCGGCTGGTCAGCAAAAAACGGCCTTCAGCGTCGATCAGCACCCCGACCGCCACATCGGTCACCGACCGGTCAGAGCCGCCTTCACGCGGGCGGTCGCCATCGGCCACCAGCACCGGGCTCACGGTTTGAGTCATCGATTGCCCACGTAGTCGCGGGCAAACTGGTAGGCCACACGCCCACTCCGCGAGCCACGCTCCAGTGCCCACACCAGCGCCTTGGGGCGGGCCTGATCGAACTCTGTCGCGGGCACGCCGTAATGCCCCAGCCACTGGTTCACCACACTCAGGTATTCGTCCTGACTGAAGGGGTAGAAGCTCACCCACAGGCCAAAGCGCTCCGACAGGGAAATCTTCTCCTCCACGGCTTCGCCGGGGTGTACCTCGCCGTCCTCGGTATGGGTATAGGAGAGGTTTTCCTTCATGTATTCGGGCAACAGGTGACGCCGGTTGCTGGTCGCGTAGATCAGCACGTTGGGCGTGGCTGCCGCCACCGAACCATCCAGGATGGACTTGAGCGCCTTGTAGCCAGGCTCGCCGTCCTCGAAGCTCAGGTCGTCGCAAAACACGAGGAACTTCTCGGGCCGGCCCGCCACCACGTCCACCATGTCGGGGAGGTCCACCAGATCGGTCTTGTCCACCTCGATCAGGCGCAGGCCCTGGCCCGAGTAGCTGTTGAGACAGGCCTTGATCAGTGAACTCTTGCCGGTGCCGCGTGCACCCGTCAGCAACACGTTGTTGGCGGGCAGCCCCTGGACGAAGTGGGCTGTGTTGCGCTGGATTTTCTCTTTCTGGTCGTCGATCTCGCACAAGTCTTCCAGCGCGATGGTCGACACATGTCGGACGGGCTCCAGGAGTCCGTGGCCCCCCCGCTTGCGATAGCGAAAGGCCACCGAGGCCGACCAGTCGGGCGCACCCAGCGGCTGCGGCAACACCGATTCAATGCGCTCGATCAGCGATTCGGCCCGCTGCAGCAGCCGCTCCAACGATTCGTTCATGAGCGGTAATCGGCGTTGATGGTCACGTAGTCGTGGCTGAAATCACAGGTCCAGACCGTGTCGGCCACCGGGCCGCGGTTCAGGCCCACGCGGATGGTGATTTCGCTCTGCTTCATCACGCGGGCACCATCCTCCTCGCGGTAAGCGGGGTGTCGACCACCCTGCGTCACCACATGCACGTCATCCAGGTGCAACTCGATTTTCGTCTGATCCAGGTCGGTGATGCCGGCATAGCCCACGGCTGCCAGGATCCGGCCCAGATTGGGATCGCTGGCAAAAAAGGCGGTTTTCACCAGCGGCGAATGGGCAATGGCGTAGGCCACCTTCAGGCATTCGTCGGTGCTCTGGCCGCCCTCGACGCGCACCGTCATGAATTTCGTCGCACCCTCGCCGTCTCGCACGATGGCGTGAGCCAGCGTTTGCGCCACCTCGGCCATGGCGGCCTGGAGCGCCTGCCCTTCGGCACTGGACAGGTCGGTGATGGCCGGATGGGCCGCCTTGCGCGTGGCCACCACCACGAAAGAATCGTTGGTGGAGGTGTCACCGTCCACTGTCACGCGGTTGAACGACACATCGGCCAGTTGCCGGGCCAGCCCAGGCATCAAATCCGGTTCCACATTGGCATCGGTGGCCAGAAAACCCAGCATGGTCGCCATGTTGGGACGGATCATGCCAGCGCCCTTGGCAATGCCCGTGATGGTGATCGTCTGCCCACCGATCTGCACCTGCCGGCTGGCAGCCTTGGCAACGGTGTCGGTGGTCATGATGCCTTCGGCGGCCTTGAGCCAGTTCTCGGCACAGGCATCGGCCAGCGCAGCAGGCAGACCGGCCACAATACGGTCCACCGGCAAGGGCTCCATGATCACCCCCGTGGAAAAGGGCAGGATCTGCTCTGGCGCCACATTCAGATGACGCGCCAGGGCAATACAGGTGGTACGTGCATTCACCAGACCCGGGTCACCGGTCCCGGCGTTGGCATTGCCGGTGTTGATCACCATCGCACGGATGGGGTGCCCTGCTGCCAGGTGATCCCGACACACCTGAACCGGTGCCGCGCAGTAGCGGTTCTGGGTGAACACGCCCCCCACGGCAGCACCATCGTCGAGCAGAAACACCGTCAGGTCCTTGCGATTCGCTTTGCGCACGCCCGCTTCGGCCACGCCGATCGACACGCCCGCAACGGGCAACAGCGTTTCTGCCGCAGGGGCAATCCAGTTCACAGCCATGGCTGACTCCGGTAGATGTTCAACAACAGGTCAAGGTTCGTATCGCGCGTTCAGGTCAGCTTGCCGTGGCACTGCTTGTATTTCTTGCCGCTGCCACATGGACAGGGGTCGTTGCGGCCTACCCGAGGCAGGGCGGCGGCTTCAGCGGCAGCCCCACCCAGCAGCCCACGATCGGCCGTGGTCTGCGCCTCTCCGGTTTCGGTGGGGGCGGTGTAGGTCACATTCCTGAGGTGTTCGGCTTCTGCTTCGAGTTTCTGGGCAGCCGAACTCACCTGCTCGGGCGATTGCACCTTCACATTCATCAGCACGCGCGTCACCTCGGCACGGACCTGATCAAGCAGCATGCCAAACAGGAGGAAAGCTTCCCGCTTGTATTCCTGTTTGGGCTGCTTCTGGGCGTATCCACGCAGGTGGATGCCCTGGCGCAGGTAGTCGAGCGCGCTCAGGTGGTCGCGCCAGTGGCTGTCCACGGTCTGCAGCAAGACCACACGCTCGAAATTGTTGAAGTTGTCGCGGCCGACCTGCTGAACCTTGGCCTCGTAAGCAGCGTGAGCGGCAGCCACCACCTTCTCGACGATGTCCTGGTCGGACATTTCGCTGGCGCCCTCCACATCCTTCACCAGCGTCAGCGGCAGGCTCCATTCCTCGGCCAGCAGCTTTTCCAGCGCGGGCAGATCCCATTGCTCTTCCACGCTGTCCACAGGCACGAACTGACGCACGACATCGGTCATGCAGCCTTCGCGCAGCGAAGCGATCTGGGCCGCCATGTCGCTGGCATCGATGATGTCGTTGCGCTGCTGGTAGATCACCTTGCGCTGGTCGTTGGACACGTCGTCGTATTCCAGCAACTGCTTGCGAATGTCGAAGTTGCGCGCCTCCACCTTGCGCTGCGCGCTCTCGATGCTGCGCGTGACAATGCCCGCCTCGATGGCCTCACCCTCGGGCATCTTGAGGCGTTCCATGATGGCACGCACCCGGTCGCCCGCAAAAATGCGCATGAGCTGGTCATCCAGGCTCAGGTAGAAGCGGCTGGAACCCGGATCACCCTGGCGCCCGGCGCGGCCGCGCAACTGGTTGTCGATGCGTCGGCTCTCGTGGCGTTCGGTGGCGATGATGCGCAGCCCCCCAAGTGCCTTCACCTTCTCGTGATCGGCCTGCCACTGGGCACGAGCGGCTTCCATCTTGCGGGCTCTGGCCGCTTCGTCCAGCGACACATCGGCCTCGATGGCGAGCAGCATCTTCTCGAGGTTGCCCCCCAGAACGATGTCGGTACCACGGCCCGCCATGTTGGTGGCAATGGTGATGGCGCCCGGCCGGCCGGCCTGCACGATGATGTCGGCCTCTCGGGCGTGCTGCTTGGCATTCAGCACCTCGTGAGGCAGCTTCTCCTGCTGGAGCAACTCGGCAATGATTTCCGAGTTCTCGATGGAAGACGTGCCCACCAGCACCGGCTGGCCGCGCTCATGACATTCGCGGATGTCCTGGATGGCGGCCTTGTACTTCTCCGGTGTGGTCTTGTAAACCCGGTCGAGTTCGTCCTTGCGCTGACTGGGCCGGTTGGGTGGAATCACCACCGTCTCCAGGCTGTAGATCTCCTGGAATTCGTAGGCCTCGGTATCGGCCGTGCCCGTCATGCCCGACAACTTGCCGTACAGGCGGAAATAGTTCTGGAAGGTGATGGATGCCAGCGTCTGGTTTTCGGGCTGGATGCGAACGCCCTCCTTCGCTTCCACCGCCTGATGGAGGCCATCACTCCAGCGACGGCCCTGCATCAGGCGACCCGTGAATTCATCCACGATGACGATTTCACCGTTCTGAACCACGTAATGCTGATCCCGATGGAACAGGTGATGCGCTTTGAGCGCTGTCAGCATGTGGTGCATCAGGGTGATATTGGACGGGTCGTACAGCGATGCGCCCTCGGCCAGCAAACCCGCTTGCGACAGCAGGGCTTCGGCCTTTTCATGACCCCGCTCGGTCATGTGGATGGTGTGGGCCTTTTCGTCAACCGTGAAATCGCCCGGCTTGGTCACGCCTTCACCGGTTCGCGGGTCTTCCTCACCCTCCTGGCGCTCCAGCCGGGGCACGAGCTGGTTGATGGCCACATACATGGCGGTGTGGTCTTCGGCCTGACCGCTGATGATCAGCGGGGTCCGCGCCTCGTCAATCAGGATGGAGTCCACCTCGTCCACGATGGCGAAATGAAGGCCGCGTTGCACCCGGTCACGCGCCTCGTACACCATGTTGTCGCGCAGGTAATCGAAGCCGAACTCGTTGTTCGTGCCGTAGGTGATGTCCGCTGCATACGCCGACTGCTTCTCGTCACGCTGCATCTGGGGCAGGTTGATGCCCACCGTGAGACCCAGCCAGTTGTAAAGCTTGCCCATCCATTGCGCGTCGCGCGTGGCCAGGTAGTCGTTCACGGTGACCACATGCACCCCCTTGCTGGCCAGGGCATTCAGGTAGACCGGCAGCGTCGCCGTGAGCGTCTTGCCTTCACCGGTGCGCATTTCAGCGATCTTTCCGCTGTGCAGGGCGATGCCACCCATGAGCTGCACATCGAAGTGGCGCATTTTCATCACGCGTTTGCTGGCCTCGCGCACCGTGGCAAAAGCTTCGGGCAGCAGGGCATCCAGGGTCTCGCCGCTGGCCAGACGCTGCCTGAATTCGGCGGTCTTGGACTGGAGTTGCCCATCATCCAGTTTTTCAAACTGCGCCTCCAGGGCGTTGATGCGGGCAACGGTTTTGCGATAGGTCTTGAGCAGGCGGTCATTGCGGCTGCCGAAGATTTTGGTGAGAAACTGGATGGGCATAGAAACAGACTCAACCCGCAACCACGGATTGCGGGAGAAAAATTCGGTACCTGCCTGGAAACACGCCAGGCCGTTGCGGGCGAACATCGCCAGAATCTGTCATTTTAGCCGTGCGCGGGCAGGCACCTCTGACGCCATAATGCTCTCATGATTCCTCTGAATCAGGCCGTACAGGCCTCCCCCGTCCTCTCCGGTATCACACAGCGCATTCAGCAATCCCAACAGATGCTGGCCACCATCCTGCCTCTGCTGCCTGCCGCCCTGCGACAGCAGGTCTGGGCAGGACCTCTGGACGGAACCAGCTGGTGCCTTTTTGTGGGCAACCCCGCAGTAGGGACCAAACTGAGACAACTCAGCCCGACGCTGCTGGCCGCGTTGCGACAGTCGGGCATGGGGGTGGAGCAATTGCGCCTCAAGGTCCGGACCCGCTTCTGACCATCGTGTCGGCCACCTGGCCGAAAAGGCACGCAGATGATCTGCGACATGGTCCGAATACCCGCAGGCGAGGTTTTGCAGCGCGCCATTCAAAGCCAACATCATGTGGCATTCGGCGAATGTAGGGATCCTGAAAGCAAAAGGCGTTCGTCTGTTCAGACGAACGCCTTCGAGGAGTGGTGCCGGTTGTCGGATTCGAACTGACGACCTACCGCTTACAAGGCGGTTGCTCTACCAACTG
>CAZEZY010000008.1:0-33138 GCA_964516635.1 uncultured Tepidimonas sp.
CTCTCCAGCTTGTTTTCGCGGATCACCGCGCACTGCGCCTCGTTCACCTGTGCCTGAGTGAAGGGGATTTTCATGCGCAGGATCTTGGCGCTGTTGAAGAGGCGTTCGGTGTGCTCCTGCAGCCGGAAAATGGCCGGACCGTTGACCGTGTTGTAGGCACGTACCCCTTCGAATGCCCCGCAGCCATAGTGGAGGGTATGGGTCAGGACGTGGATCTTGGCATCGCGCCAGTCCACCATCTGCCCATCCATCCAGATTTTGCCGTCGCGGTCGGACATGGAGGGAATCACGGTCATGGTTTGCCTCAGAGGATGTTTTCGGTTCAGAATGAAGGTGGAAAAAACGCCGGCATCTGACGTTTATTCCGGATATCGTCATTCTACGGCCTGCGGTATCTTCTAAAAATTTTTTGTCGGTCCCTAAAGTTTCGCTGAGGGGTGCCGAAATGGAAGGGAAAGCGGGAATCCCGCCTGCAGCGCCGTCTGCCGAGGAGTTAGCCATGTTGTCCATTTCTTCCATTGCTGTTTCACCTTTGCCGCCTCAGGCGCCGACGGTGGCTCGCGTGCTGCCCACCACGCCTGCCAAGGCCAGCGACAACGTGACCCCTGAAAATCAGGGGGTGCTGGCGCCTGTGGCGCCGGCTGGCGAAGGTTCGCGTGCGCAGGCGGGCTATGCCCCTTCCTCGCTGCCACCGGTCAACCCGACCGGCGAGACGCCGCGTGCCAACAATTTCAACAACACCGCGACACCCGAGCGAGTGGGTCAGGCCGACGCTTTCAATGCGGCTCTCGCTGGGGCCACCGCCCGGCAGGCCAGCAATCCCACCTCGCAGGGCGAATCACCGGTGTCTGAGGGTGAGGCTTTTCGCAATCTGGATAATGGCAATGCGCAGGCCAGCCGCCAGGAGGCCGAGCCCTCAGCCAATGCTCAGGCCCAGGTCCGGGCTGAACGACAGCGTTATGCGGGCGAACTCCCCCCTGAGGTCAAGAATCCGGCCATGGAAGCCATGGACACCCAGATCAAGGAACTGCTGCCCAACATGTGGAAAGCCAGCCGGGCTGCGGTCGATGTCCTGATCGGGGACGAGGCCCGTGCAGCCGCAGCGGCCCGTGCCGAAGTTCTGTTTGCCGTACCGCCCGCTAGCAGCGAGCGAGGGGTGGAGGCCGCCGACAACTACATCCGGACTTCCAACCTGCCTGAGTTGCCGTCGTCCGGGCGTAACGTCGACCGTCTCGTCTGACGCTCAGATCCGGTGGCGCACCCCGCCGGCACTGCTCACCCGTTCCATCACCGCCCGGGCGATCGATTTCAATGGCAACACCTCGTGCACGGCACCGTGCTGGATCGCCATTTTCGGCATCCCGAAAACGATGCAGCTCGCTTCGTCCTGCGCGATGTTGTGGGCACCAGCGTCGCGCATCTCTTTCATGGCCGTGGCACCATCGCCCCCCATGCCGGTCAGCATGATGCCGATCGCATTCGGCCCCAGCACCCGTGCACACGATTTGAACAGCACTTCCACCGATGGTTTGTGGCGGTTCACGGGTGGCGAGTCATCGACCACCGCCACGTAGTTGGCGCCGCTGCGCTCGATGTGGAACTGCTTGCCCCCAGGGGCGATGTAGGCGTGGCCAGGCAGGATCCGCTGGCCATCCACGGCTTCGGCTACCCGGATGCGGCACAGCGAGTTGAGGCGTGCCGCAAAGCTGGTCGTGAACCCCGCCGGCATGTGCTGCGTGATGACGATGGCAGGTGAATCCGCAGGCAGTTCAACCAGGATGTCCTTGATGGCTTCCGTGCCGCCGGTCGAGGCCCCGATGCAGATGATCTTTTCGGTCGACAGTCGGTGCAGGGAGGGCGTCCGGGCTGATGGGGTGGTCTCGTCTGGCCTGCCGGTGGTCGGCGCTGGCGTAGGCGAGACATGCCGGCTCACGCGGGCGTGGCTGGCAATGCGTATCTTTTCGACGATCTCGGAGCCCAGTGCAGCGAGGCCGCTGGCGACGCCAATCCGGGGCTTGGCCACAAAATCGACGGCGCCCATTTCCAGCGCGCGCAGCGTGGTGTCGGCACCCTGTTCGGTCAGGGTCGAGACCATCACCACCGGCATGGGGCGCAGCCGCATCAGGCGAGACAGGAACTCCAGCCCGTCCATCTTGGGCATTTCGACGTCGAGTGTGATCACGTCCGGGTTGAGCTCTCGGATCATTTCCCTGGCCTGGAGCGGGTCATTGGCGGCGCCAATGCAGGTCATGTCAGGCTGCTTGTTGATGATTTCGGTCAGCAGGCTTCGGACGAGCGCCGAATCATCCACCACCACCACTTTGATCTTTTGCATCGAGGAACGGGTTCAGAAAAGGTCCACAGAGCCACCCGCCGTCGACTGCACCACCCGGGTGGCCACGCCCTGGCGTTCCTGCGATTCGAGCGTGTCGGGGTGGGCGTGCGCCAGGCGCTTGACCATGGCCTTGCCCGTGACCGGAAAGAACACCACCTTGCGTGGATAGATGTCCAGCACGTCTTTCGAGACCACAGGGATGCGCTCGGTGGACAGGTAATCCAGCACGAACTTGGTGTTGCGTTCGCCGACATTCATGCTGGTGAAGCCGGAGATGACGGCACCTCCGCCAAAAATCTTGGCCTGCATGTAGTCGCGGGAGGAACCCATCTTGATGAGTTCGTTGATCAGCAGTTCCATGGCGTAGGACCCGTAGCGCCCTGACGTATCGGCGCCACCATCAGGGAGCATGAAGTGGTTCATGCCACCGATGCGCAGGCGTGAATCCCAGATGCAGGCGGCAATGCAGGACCCGAGAACCGTCATGATCACGAGGTCTTCATCTGCCACGAAATACTCGCCTGGCAACACCTTGGCCGCGTTGTATTTGAAATGCTGATCGTGAAAGAAGAACGATGCTTCGCCCGGTCTCCTGGGGCGTGATTTCAGGATTTTGAGGTAATCGGGACTTCGGTGCATGGACTTAGACTTTTCCATAAGTGGTTTTGCCACGCAACGTGAAGAGCGAGCGAGCATCACTGAAGTTTTCGGCATGCCCCACAAACAGGGTGCCATTGGGCTTGACCAGCCGGTGGATACGGGCCAGCACCTGTCTCTGGGTGGAGTTGTCGAAATAGATCATGACGTTGCGGCAGAACACCACGTCGAAGGTTTCTTTCAGGCTCCAGTGGTCCTCGATCAGGTTGAGGGTGAAGAAATGGATGTGCTTCTGCAACTCTGGCTTGACCCTTGCCAGGCCGTCGTTGCCGCCTTTGCCCTTCAGAAAGTACTTCTGCAACTGGACGGTACTGAGGTTTTTCATGCCCTCGAGTTTGTAGACGCCGCGCGATGCCGTGCTCAGCACCTTGGTGTCGATGTCGCTCGCCCAGATCTGGAAGCGGCCATTGATGCCTAGCGCGTCGGCCATCGTGATGGCGATCGAGTAGGGCTCCTCGCCAGTGGAGGCCGCGCTGCACCAGATCTTCCAGTCGTGCCCCGCTGGGGCTGCCTGCACGAGGCGGGTGAGTTCGGTGAAATGGTGGTTTTCCCGGAAGAAGGACGTCAGGTTGGTGGTGAGGGCATTGACAAATTCCTGCCATTCGTTGTCACCGGCCTGGTGCTCAAGCCAGTCGAGATAGTCCTTGAAATGGTGGTAACCGGTGTCACGCAGCCGGCGGGCAATCCGGCTGTAAACCATGGCCTGCTTGCCATCGTGCAGGCTGATCCCGGCATGCTGGTAGATCAGCGCCTTGATGCGGTCGAAGTCGCCCTTGGTCCAGGCGAACTCTCGGCTCTGCAGACTGGCGGTGTCGTCCATGGTCGATTTCCAGCGATTCAGTGCCTGGTTCGCCGAACCAGAGACGAGGTGTCCAGAATGAGCGAGACGCTGCCATCACCCAGAATGGTGGCACCTGAGATGTTCGGCACCTTCCTGTAGTTGGCCTCAAGGTTCTTGATCACCACCTGCTGCTGTCCCAGCAGTTCGTCCACCATCAGGGCCACGCGCGAGCCATCGGACTCGATCACCACCATGATGCTGTTGGCCGTGGCGTCGTCTGGCTTGCGGGGTACGCCGAAGTGCTTGTCGATTTCGATGACAGGCATGTACTCTTCGCGCACCTTCACCAACTGGGCGTTCTGCGCCACGGTGTTGATGGAGGTGGCTTCGACCTGGAACGATTCCACCACCGATGACAGCGGGAGGATGTAGATCTCGTCACTGACGCGAACGGTCATGCCGTCCATGATGGCAAGGGTCAGGGGCAGGCGCACTTTCACGCTCATGCCGAAGCCTTCGGACGAATCGATTTCGACCGAGCCGCCCAGTGAGGCGATGTTTTTCTTGACCACGTCCATGCCCACGCCGCGCCCGGAGACATCGGTGACCACTTCGGCGGTGGAGAACCCCGGCGCGAAGATCAGGTTCCACACATCCGTGTCGGGCATGTCATCGGAGACGTCGATCCCCTTGCTGCGGGCTTTCTCGATGAGCTTTTGCCGGTTGAGGCCTTTGCCATCGTCCCGGACCTCGATCAGGATGGAGCCGCCCTGGTGGGCGGCCGACAGGGTGATGGTGCCCATCTCGGGTTTGCCGTTCGCCAGACGCACGTCCGGCATTTCGATGCCGTGGTCGCAGCTGTTGCGAATGAGGTGGGTGAGGGGATCGGTGATTTTCTCGATCAGACCCTTGTCCAGTTCGGTGGCTTCGCCGTGGGTGATGAGATCCACCTTCTTGCCCAGCTTGCCGGCCAGGTCACGCAGCATGCGCGGGAATCGGCTGAACACGACCGACATCGGGATCATGCGGATCGACATGACCGATTCCTGCAGATCGCGCGTGTTGCGCTCCAGATCGGCCAGACCTGCCAGCAACTGCTGGTTCAGCGTGGCGTCCAGCGACTGGCTGTACTGCGCCAGCATGGCCTGAGTGATGACCAGTTCACCGACCTGGTTGATCAGCTGATCGATCTTGCTGACCGAGACCCGCAGGGTGGTGGTTTCCAGCTGGGCCGTGGAGGCCACCCGTGACGCCTTGGCGGTTTCGCGGGCCTTGCTTTCGGGGGCACCCGTGGCGGCGGTCTGAGCCGTGACCGTTTCGGGATCCTCTCCCAGGGCCCGGGCGTGGTCCTGAGACGTCATCGGGTTGCCGGGCGCACCCGGAAAGAGGCCGTACCCCTGAACCAGATCCTGGGCAGGAACTGGCGCCCCGCTGGCCGATGGGACCGTCGACGCAATCGGACTGCCAGGCGCACCGGCGAACAGGCCATAACCCTGTTCGATGATGACCATGCTGTGATCGGGCGTGGGCGCCGCTTCAGTGTACCCGGGTGCCTCCAGACGGATCTGGTCTTTGGCCACATGAAACGCAAAGAGGTCGAGTAGCTCGTCCTCGGTGCTGCTGGTGGAGATGTCATAAACCCGGCAGCCTTGTTCTGCCGCTTCACCGACGATGATGCCCAGACCAGGGATGTCTCGAAACAGTTCCTTGATCGGATCGGCCAGGCCGAGGTCCGGCAGCGGGCCGATCACTGCTCGGATCTGGCGTGTCTGACCCGGAGGTGATGCCGTCGGCATGCCACTGGGTGGGGGGGGCGGTGGATGGGGTGCCGCCACCGGCGAGGGCGCAGTGACCGGCGCTGCACCGCTGGCCAGCGTTCTGATGCGTTGAACCAGGCCCGCCGTTTCGGGCGGTTCGCCACCGAGCCCTTGGTGCCTGGCCAGTTGCCCCTTCAGCGCATCGGCCGATTCGAGCAGCACATCCACCATCGGCATGGTCGGCGTGAGTTCATGGCGCCGCAGTTTGTCGAGCAAAGACTCCATCTGGTGGGTGAGTTCCGCCACGTCTTCAAAACCGAAGGTGGCGGCCCCTCCTTTGATGGAGTGAGCACAGCGGAAGATGGCATTCAGCTCTTCGTCGTCAACCGTTTCCAGATCCAGGTTGAGCAGTTGCTGTTCCATCTGCTCCAGGTTTTCTCCCGCTTCTTCAAAGAAGATCTGATAGAACTGGGTCAGGTCAAAGCCGTCGTTTTTGTCGTCTGCCATGGTGGGTTCTCAGTGGGTCTTGTGCAGCGCGAACAGGCGTTTGGGTCAGCGGATGACCTTGTTGATGACCTCGATCAGACGGTTCGGATCGAATGGTTTGACCAGCCAGCCGGTGGCGCCCGCGGCCCGTCCGGCCTGTTTCATCTGGTCGCTGGATTCGGTGGTCAGGATCAGGATGGGGGTGTTCTTGAAATTCGGATGTTCGCGCAGCTTGCGCGTGAGGCCGATGCCGTCGAGCCGGGGCATGTTCTGGTCGGTCAGCACCAGATCGAAATGCTGTTTTTCCGCCTTCTCGAAAGCGTCGATGCCATCGACGGCCTCAACCACTTTGAAGCCGGCACCCACCAGGGTGAACGACACCATTTTGCGCATCGAGGCAGAGTCATCAACGGCGAGAATCGAATGCATGGGATTACCTTGTAACGTGTGCGGTTGTATCAGCGAGGGTCAGAAGAGTTCGATGGAGCCGGCGTCCATTTCGCTCTGCGTGACCGGATTCGGGTTTTTGGGCATGTGGGTCACGACGAGGCCAGCTTCTTCCTCGTCGGGCTCCATGGCTTCGTCGGCCAGGATGTAGGCGCAGCCTTGCAGCATCTTGCCGATGTGGGTGAGCAACTGCGTGGCCATGTCGTGAAACTGCAGTTCGGTCACGGCCAGATGCAGGGCTTTGCGCAGCTCTTCCGACTGGGGGTGGTCGGCCATGGTTTCGGAAATCTGCATGGCATGGTTGAAGCGGTCCAGCAAATTGCCCGTGGCGTGGTTGAGCAGCCCTTCCAGCCGCTTCAGGTCGTTCGTGGCCACCAGCAGGGAATCCTGGAGGTCGGCCACCACCGACACCTCCATTTCCACGGCAGGCTCGTCGGTGCGCTCAGGCAATGGCTCCACGGTGGTGTACTCCTCCCGTGGCCATCGGCGTAAGTCTTGGGGCGATCTGGGTGCTTCTTGCATACGGCCTGAAATGATTTCCGACGGAAAATACGCAGGTACAAATATAAGCCGATACAACTGCGCGTACCAGAGACTCATGCTGACCTGGCTCAAATGGCGTGCGATAAAACGCTGGTGATGCATCAAAATGGCTTATCGGCATTTTCAGTTCACACCACAGAGGGTAGTTTGACAGATTTGCAACTGGTTCATCTAGAGGACAATGCAGCCGACCACGAACTCGTGGTCCGGATGCTGGACCGCCATGACCTGCCCTGCCGGGTGACTCTGGTCGATACCCTCGAGGACTTTCAGGATGCCATCCTGGCGGGCGGGGTGGATGCGGTGCTGGCCGATTTCCACCTGGCCGGTTTTTCCGGGATGGATGCCTGGGAATGGTTGCGGGCCACGGCCACCGATCTGCCGTTCATCCTGGTGTCCGGGGCCATTGGCGAGTCCACGGTGGCCGATGCGATGTTTCGCGGGGTGAGCGATTACGTGGACAAGAACCGCCTGCAGCGTCTGCCCATGGTGTTGCGCCGGTCGCTCGAATTCCATGCCGCTCGCCGTGCTCAGGTCGAGGCCCATGCAGCGCTCGAGCAGTCACGCCAGCGCCTGCTGGATCTGACCGAGCACCTCCAGGCCAGCATCGACCGAGACAGGGCCGACATCGCGCGTGAAATCCACGACGACGTCGGGGGCTCCCTGGCTGCGGTCAAGCTCGATCTCTCCTGGCTGGCCAGGCGGGTGGCCGACGACGAGTCCCGGCGCCATGTGGCTTCGGCGCTCGCAATGACCGAGCATGCGCTGGGTGCGAGTCAGCGCATCATGCGCAACTTGCGGCCAGCGGTGCTGGATGAGGGACTGATGCCTGCGCTTGAATGGTATGTGCGCACCTTTGCCGATCGCACGGGACTGGAGGTCCAGTTCAAGGGGCATTTGCACCATGAACTGGATGACAACCGTTCGCTGGTGGTGTTTCGTACCGCACAAGAGGCGCTCACCAATGTGCACAAGCATGCCCATGCGAGCCGCCTGACCATTGAAATCAGCGACATGGAAGGCGTGCTCACCCTGGAGATCGCTGACAATGGCCAAGGCGCCTCGGCGTCCGATCTGGCGAAGATGCATTCCTTTGGCCTGCTGGGGCTGAAAGAACGCGCCCGCAGCGTGGGGGGGTGGCTCGACGTGATCTCCTCGCCGGGTACCGGCACGACACTGATTCTTTCCCTGCCCCTGGCAGGCGAGCGCCCTAACCATGTCTGGGAGGAGAACGAATGATCAAGGTGGTGCTGTGCGATGACCATGCCGTGGTTCGCCGAGGGGTGCGTGACACGTTGATGGAGGCCACCGACGTGAAGGTGATTGGCGAAGCCGACGGGTATGCCAGCCTGCGTGAACTGCTGCGACTGCAACGACCCGATGTGCTGTTGCTCGATGTGGACCTGCCAGGTCGCAGTGGTCTGGAAATTCTCGCCGTTCTTCAGCAAGAGGATCCACCGGTGCGCACCGTCATGGTGTCGATGTATCCGGAAGACCAGTATGCGTTGCGCTGCCTGAAGGCCGGTGCCATGGGCTATCTGAACAAGGGAGGCGATCCGGCCGATCTCCTGTCGGCGGTGCGCACCGTGGCCCAGGGCCGAAAATACATCACACCGCAGATCGCCGAGTTGCTGGCGAATCACCTGAGTGCCCCTGAGTCGGCTGATCCGCACGACAGTCTGTCGCAAAGGGAACTGCAGACCTTGCGCAAGATTGCATCAGGCAAAAAGCTGTCGCAGATCGCTGAAGAGCTCATGATCAGCCCCAAGACCGTGAGCGTCTACCGGGCCCGAGTGCTGGAAAAACTGGGCCTCACCAACAACGCCGAACTCACGGTCTACGCCATCCGCAACAACCTGGTGTGAAGGGCCTCAGCCGCCCACAAAGAGATCGGCAATCACCCGCATCAGTTGCATCACCGGACGGTCAAGCACGGGCAGGGTGAAGGCAATGCCCAGCAGCCCCACCGACAGCGTGAGCGGAAAGCCGATGGCAAACACGTTCATCTGCGGGGCGATGCGCGAGACAATCCCCATTACCACGTTGACGAACAGCAGCATGCCGATCATGGGCAGCGCGATCCACAGCCCGTAGTAGAAAATGAGGCCTCCGAGTTCGTGCAGACGCATGGTTCGCACCGAATCGAGCATCGCATCACCGACGGGAAAGGTCTGAAAGCTGGCCGCCACCGCCTGAATCAGCAGCAGGTGCCCGTTCAGCACCACGAACAGCAGCATCGCCGTGTTGCCAAAAAACCGGCCCACGGTGCTGGCCTGAGAATTGGTGGTGGGGTCGAAGAAGCCGGCAAAGTTCAGGCCCATCTGCAGGCCGATGATCTCGCCAGCCATTTCCACCGCCGCAAACACGATGCGCACGGCAAGGCCGATGGCCAAGCCGATCGACAGTTGCTGGACGATGGCGCCCAGCGCCTCGCTGCTGGTGAGGGATATCATGGGAGGTTCGGGAAGTGCCGGCTGGATGCACACCGCGATCACGAAAGCCAGCCCGATCTTGGTGCGCATGGGCACCGAACGCGACGAGAAAATCGGCGCACTCGCGAATACCGCCAGCACCCGCAGGAAGGGCCAGAAAATCGGCGCCACCCACGCCATGATCTGCGCTTCGGTGAAGCTGATCATCGGGCCGTCCATACGCGTACTTGGCTCAGACCGCGTAGTCGGGAATGGACATCAGCATGCGCCTCAGGAAATCGACGAGCGTCACCAGCATCCAGGGGCCGGCAATCGCGAACACCGCTACCGCTGCCACCAGCTTGGGCACGAACGAGAGGGTGGCTTCGTTGATCTGGGTCAGGGCCTGGAACAGGCTGATCACCAGACCCACCAGCAGGATCACGCCCAGTACCGGGGCCGAAACGCCGAGCAGGATGTAGAGGGCATTCTGGGCAATCGTGAGGGCGGCCTGAGCGTCCATGTGGGTCCTCCGGGGGCTAGGTGCTGAAACTGGCTGCCAGCGAGCCGATGAGGAGGTTCCAGCCATCGGCCAGCACGAACAGCATCAGTTTGAAGGGCAAGGCCACCAGCACGGGCGAGAGCATCATCATGCCCAGCGACATCAGCACGCTGGCAACGATCATGTCGATCACCAGAAACGGGATGAAGATCATGAAGCCGATCTGGAAAGCGGTCTTGAGTTCGCTGATGACGAAGGCGGGCACCAGCACACGCATCGGCGCGTTGTCGACCGTCACGGACGGGTCGAGCTTGCCCAGCCGGGCAAAGAGTTCGAAGTCGGCCTGGCGGGTCTGGGCTTTCATGAAATCGCGCATCGGCACCTCGCCACGGGCCAGTGCCTCTTCGAAGCCGATGGCGTTTTCGGTGTAAGGCTTGTAGGCGGTTTCGTAAACGCGGTCGAGGGTGGGCCCCATCACGAAGAGGGACAAAAACAGCGACAAACCGATGATGACCTGGTTGGGGGGGGCCGACTGGGTGCCCAGTGCCTGCCTGAGCAGCGACAACACGATCACAATGCGCGTGAACGACGTCATCATGAGCAGCACCGCTGGCAGGAAGGACAGGGCCGTGAAGAACAGCAGCGTCTGGATGGGGACGGAAAAACGGGTGCCACCAGCGCCCTGGCCGATCACGATCGGCAGGCCGGGCGGGGCATTCTGGGCGATTGCCGCGCCACTGAGCGTGGCCAGCGTCAGGGCCAGCCCCCAACGGACCATCTGTCGGTGGCTCATGCCTTCTGCCCCTGCAACGCCGCGACTTCCACCCCGGCTGCGACCTGCTGGTACGAAGCCGTCACATTCACCTTCTGGGTGTGCAGCGTCTGGATCTGCTGGGGTGTGACGCCCAGGGTGAGCTGAACCGGCCCCTCCGGGCCTTGCAGCTCCACCACCACCACACGTTGCTGAGGCCCCACCATGAGCTGAGAGACCAGCCGCAGATCGGCGCTCATGCCGGTGCCGGTGGGCGCGGTTCGTTTCTTGATCCATTGCACCCCCCAGGCCAGCAGGCCCATGAGGACGAGCAAGCCCAGAGCAGGGGCGAAGGCGGCAAAAGACGGGCTCATGAGTGGCGGCTCAGGCGGCGCAGGCGTTCAGACGGGGTCACGATATCGGTGAGGCGAATGCCGAACTTCTCGTTGACCACGACCACCTCGCCCTGCGCAATCAGGTAACCATTGACCAGGACGTCCATCGGTTCACCCGCCAGGGCATCCAGCTCCACGATCGACCCCTGCGCCAGTTGCAGGATGCTCTTGATCGGTAACTTGGTACGCCCCAGTTCGACAGAAAGCTGGACGGGGATGTCCAGCACCATGCTGATGTCGTTGCTGCCGACGGGATTGGGGGGGAGATCACCGTCGAAATGAGGCGCACTCGAGCCAAAATCGTTGCCGGCACTGGACTGCTCCTGCAAGGCCTGCGCCCAATCACCCGCAAATGCCTGGTCATCCCCATTTTTCCCATTCGAGTCGTTGTTCGAAGTCATACTTTCACTCCATGCCAGGTCGTGTCAGGTTCCCGGATCAGTCGGGTCACTTTGAGCGCATACTTGCCGTTGTGGGTTCCATACTCGGCTTCGAGAACCGGTACATTGTCTGCACGCGCCTCAATCAGTCGCTGCCTTTCCAGCTCAATGAAGTCCCCTACCTTCAACGCCAGCAACTGTTCAATCGTCGAGCGGGTCGAAGCCAGTTCGGCGGTGATTTCAACTTGAGCCGACTGGATTTCCGTGCTGAGCAGTTGAACCCAACGACGGTCCACTTCCATCGAGTCGCCCTGCGCGGTGGAGTAGAGAACATCACGAATCGGCTCCAGGGTGGAATAAGGAATGCAGACATGCATCGATCCGGTGAGATCGCCAATTTCCAGCGTGAAACTCGAACTCACCACCATTTCGCTGGGGGTGGCGATGTTGGCAAACTGAGGTTGCATTTCTGAACGCTGGTACACCAGAGACAGCGGATACACGCCCACCCAGGCCTTGTTGTATTCATCGGACACCACTTGCACCATGCGATTGATCACGCGCTGCTCGGTCGGCGAAAAGTCACGTCCCTCGATGCGGGTATGAAACTTTCCATTGCCACCGAACAGGCTGTCAATGACCCCAAACAGCAATGTCGGTTCGCAAACGATCAGGCCATTGCCACGCAATGGACGCACGGACATGATGTTGAAGTTGGTGGGCACCACCAATTCGCGCAGGAACATGCTGTATTTCTGGACCTGCACGGTTCCAACGGAAATCTCGGGGCTGCGGCGAATGAAGTTGAAGAGACCCACCCGCATGTTGCGCGCAAAACGCTCGTTGATCACCTCCATGGTCGGCATCCGCCCGCGCAGGATGCGTTCCTGGCTGCCGAGGTCGTAAGAACGCACGCCAGCAGAGTCGAACTCCTCTTTGGCCAGCTTCTGGCTTTCGCCAGTCACCCCCTCCAGCAGGGCGTCAATCTCGTCTTGCGAAAGAAAGGCTTCGCTCATGGTCGTGTCCTGCCAGATTACTGAACGATCAGGCTGGAGAAAAGCACCGCCTGGACGGGGCTCTCTGCCTTGGCCGAGGCACCCAGGCCGGTTTCCTGCCGGACGAGTTCCAGAATGTCCTGGGCGAGTTGGTCCTTGCCTTCCGGGAGAAGGATTTCGGGTGCGGTGCGGCGCGAAATCTGGCGAAGGATGCCGTTGCGGATTGAAGGCAGGAAAGGCTTGATCAGTTCGGAGGTGGCCTTGGTGTCCACCTGCAGGGTAATGCCCACCTGCGCATAACGGATCATTCCTGCGTCTGCCAGGTTGATCACCACCGGGTCGAGCGCCATGTATTCGGGTGGCGTGCGAGGTTTGGCCTGCTTGGTACTCTGGCTGGTCTCTGCTTCGTCCAGGTCTTCATCACCGCTGCCTTTCATCAGGAAAAACAGCGCCGCGCCAGCTGCCAGCACCAGCACCAGCAACACAGCGGCAATGATGATAAGCAGTTTCTTTTTGCTTTTGGGCTTGACTTCTGCGCCCTCTGCGGGTTTGCTCGCCATGGGTTTAACCTTCCATTGGGCATACGTTGGATAACGCCACTAGGGCATCGACCAAGGTATTGTGTCATGTTGATTATGGGTTGGCTGGCTGCCAGCTTGAGCCCAAAAAAAGGGGCTCATCGGCCCCTTTTTGGTGGTTTGATATTCAGACGTACACGCTCAGTCCGGCGCCTCGACGACTGCCCAGTCCTCTGGCGGGCTCGGCAGCGACTTCATCCGGGGCTTTGCGTCGGCCATCGGCATGTTGACGCCACTCTTGTGCCGATTCACCGGACTGGCCGGCATCGCGGCCGCCCACCGAAAGGCTGTCCAGCCCAAGACCAGCCTGGCTCAACATCTCGTTCAGGATCTGATAAGCGTGAGTCCTGATGGCGTCTCTGGCTTGTGCGTCATCTGTCCGGAAAGCGAGCTGGGCCTTGTCACCATTCAGGCTCACATCCACCTCCAGCGCTTCTCGCAGACCGGCTTCCAGCCGAAGACTGGCCTTGCGGGTCTGGCCGGCTGCCCACAGGCTCACCTGATCACCCAGTTCGCGGAAGGCGTCATCCATCCCCCCGCCCATCGCGTCTCCGAGGAGGCTGGCGAAACTGCGCTGTGCGACAGAGGCTTCGACATTCGGGCGGGCCAGTCCAGCCGATTCCAGAATCACCCGAGGCGTTTCGCCTCGCTGGCCCTGGCCGCCTTCGCGCTGCTCACCCGAGCGTTCGGAGGTCGCTCCACCCAGAACACTCAGGTCCATGCTTTCCGGGTTGCCCATTTGTTCGACCAAGCCCCCCGCCAACTGTCCAGTGCCGCCAGCATGCCAGGCTGCGCGGGCGGGTTCGGCGCTCAAGCCCTGAACGGTTGCAGCGCCCTGCATCGACTGGATCAGTTCGGTCAGCACTTGAGGCGGTGGTCTGGATGTGCGGGCCTTCGCCACGGTAGAAACCCATGGCCCTTGCCCACCCGCTTCTGACATGCCCAGTCCTCGCGGCGTTGGGGTGTTCTGGTTGTCAGCGGCCAGGTCAGGTGCGACAGCGGTCAGGGAGGCGGGTGTTGTCGCCGCCACGGTAGAAACCCATTGGCCGTGCCCCCCTGCATCTGGCAGGCTCATGCCTTGCGGCGTTGGGATGTTCTGGCCGTCAGCGGCCAGGTCCGGTGCGACAGCGGGCAGGGAGGCGGGTGTCACCGCCACCGCCACCGCCACCGATGTGTCGTCTGCCATGTTCGAAACGGTGTCTAGCAGTACACCCTTTGAGATAGATGCTGGCTCGCGAGTCAGCGTGACTTCGGTGGGCGCCAGGTAAGCGGCGAAGGCCAGCACATCCTCAGCAACCGGCTCCTGAGGAGCATGAAGGGTGGTGGTCGCGTCTGGCAACTCGACCATATGGTTGGCGACAGGCAGTGCCGGTGTATCGATCTCCTCGACTTCGGCAGCCGCCAGCAGGGTGGCAAACAAGTCTGCCGGGGCCTCTTTGCCGTTTCGCCCGGAACCATGGGTTGCCTGGGCTTCGGCGGCTGGTTTGGGCGCCAGGGATTCGGTTTTCATGGCTGAGATCTCCAGGGATGGGCACTGGCATGTTGCCAGTGCTGGTTGGCGGCCATTTCGTCGGTGGTTCGTTGTTCCTGCCGTTGCTGGTCTTTCTGCCAGGCCTCGATCCGCCGCTGCTGGACTTTCTGCAGGCTGGCCAGCTCACGCTCGGCTTCGATCAGCTGTTGTTGGCAGCGCTGAACGTTCTGGTTCAGCCGGTCGAGCACACCATGCTGGAAATTCACCGCATGCTCGAGCTTGGTCATGAAGCTCTGCTGAGTGTGCAGCAACATCACAGGCACCCCCCGGGTGGCCCGCTGGCTCCAGCGCTGCATCGACTCAGCGGTGTAGCCTTGCAGCTGGCTCATCTGCATCAGGGCCATCTGTTGTTCGTTGCGCGCCCGTGCGAGCGCCTGCAGGGACGCTTCCCGCTTGCGGGTGGCGATGTCCAGCACGGTGGCCAGTGATGCTTTGCCTTTCAAGCGCGGCCTCCGAGTCCGTGCTTCAGTGGTTCAGCCACCGTCGCCTGAAGCTGACTCACGCTGTCTTCGAAGGGCGACTTGTCGTGCATGTCCTGCATGAGGTATTGCTGCATGGCCGGGAAGAGGGCGATGGCCCGGTCGGTTTCCGGGTCGCTGCCATTCACGTAGGCACCCAACTGGATGAGATCCCGTGTTTTCTGGTACCGCGAATACAGCTGCCGGAAACGCCGAGCCTGCTGCAGGTGCTCGGGCGACACGACGTTGTGCATGACCCGGGATGCCGAAGCCTCGATGTCGATGGCCGGGTACACCCCCGACTCGGCCAGGCTTCGAGACAGCACGATGTGCCCGTCCAGAATGGCGCGCGCCGCATCAGCGATCGGGTCCTGCTGGTCGTCGCCTTCAGACAGGACGGTGTAGAAGGCCGTGATGGATCCCTGACCTTCCGGACCGTTGCCGCTGCGCTCCACCAGTTGCGGCAGCTTTGCAAAACAGCTGGGCGGGTATCCCTTGGTGGCAGGGGGTTCACCGATGGCCAGGGCAATCTCGCGCTGGGCCATTGCGTATCGGCTCAGGGAATCCATGAGCAGCAGCACGTCCAGGCCGTCATCCCGGAAGCGCTCGGCCACCGCCGTGGCGTACTGCGCCCCTTGGAGGCGCAACAAAGGCGGTGAATCGGCGGGGGCTGCCACCACCACCGAGCGGGCCCGTCCATCGGGGCCCAGGATGTCTTCGATAAATTCCTTCACTTCGCGACCGCGTTCGCCGATCAGCCCCACCACGATCACGTCGGCCCGGGTGAAGCGCGCCATCATGCCGAGCAGCACACTCTTGCCTACGCCCGAACCCGCAAACAGACCCAGGCGCTGGCCGCGCCCCACCGTCAGCAGGCCGTTGATCGAGCGCACTCCGGTGTCCAGCGTCTCACGCACCGGGGCCCGGTCCATTGAATTGATGGGTACCCGCTCCATTGGGCCCACTTCCACCTGTTTCAGTGGGCCCAGTCGGTCGAGCGGGTGTCCGTGGGCATCCAGCACACGACCGAGCAGTCCCTGGCCGAACGGCAGCCGCAGCACACCCCGGTCATTCGGTACCATCGGACGTGGCGCTTCGCCCAGCCGGGGACGCGGGCGATAGGGGGCCAGTGGTCTCACCCGGGCGCCACTCGAGAGGCCCTGCACATCGCCAGCGGGCATCAGAAAGGCCCGTTCCCCATTGAAGCCCACCACTTCGGCCAGTACAGCGGTGTCGGGGTCGTCGGGCATGTCGATCACACACTGGGAACCCACTGGCGTTTTCATTCCCTGCGCTTCCAGTACCAGACCAGCCAGCCGGATCAGCTTACCGCTGCTTTCCAGCGGGGTATGCTGGCTGGCAGCCTGTCGGGCCGCTGCCATGAAATCCAGCCAGCGCTGCGGCTTCAGGGTGTCAGACATCGGCGTCTTCTCCGGGCTGCCAGGGCGCTTCCAGGCCCAGATTGGCCACGGCTCTCGCCCACCGTTTTTCCAGCCGACCGTCCACCGCTCCTTGGGCGGACTCCACCACGCAACTGCCCCTGATCAGCTTGGGATCTGGTTCCAGTCGCACATGGATCGGGGTCTGGCCAGAATCCCAGGCGCTTTTGAGTAGCAAGGCATCGTCGGGATTGACTCGAAGGGTGACTGGGCGTCCGTCTTCCACCATCAGCGCCAGGGCCTCACGCGTCACTGCCTGCAGCGACTCCTGGGGGGTGTTCAGCTCCCGCCGGATCACCTGTCGGGCGATGTCGCAGGCCAGTCCCAGCAGCTGATCGGCCAGCACATGCTCCAGCTGATCGAAATGCTGTTCGGCCTGCTTCATCAGGTCGGCCATTCGGGTCGCTTGTTCATGGGTCCAGATCTGAACCTGTTGTTCCATGGCGGACCGGGTTTCCTGTGCACCTGCCAGCCGCCCTTGTTCATAACCTTCGGCGTAAGCCTGTTGGCGCATGGTCTCCAGCCCTTCAGGCGACGGTGTCTGCCGTTCAGCTTGCGTTGGGTCGGGATGGGTCTCGTGGGTGTCGATGGGCTTGAATTTCCAGGAGGCCGCGACCTCCACTTCTTCACTGGGAATGAAACGGTGGTAATGGGTGGTGCGGCTATATGAGGGCATCTTCGCTATCTCCACCCAGCACGATCTGGCCCTCGTCAACCAGTCGGCGCACCACCTTCAGAATGTCCTTCTGCTGGCTTTCCACTTCCGACAAACGAACGGGCCCACGCGTTTCCATGTCTTCCTTCAGCGCTTCAGAGGCCCTGCTGGACATGTTGGCCAGCACCTTTTGCTTCAAGTCCGAACTGGCGCCCTTGAGTGCAATCACCAGGGTGTCGGAAGACACTTCCTTCAGCACCATTTGAATCGCCTTGTTGTCGAGCTTGAGCATGTCTTCGAACGTGAACATCTTGTCCATGATCTTCTGAGCGAGGTCTGGGTCATTCTCGCGGATCGAGTCAAGCACACTGGTTTCCATGCTGCTGCCCAGCTGGATGATGATTTCCGCAGCCGTCTTGACGCCGCCCAGCGAACTTTTGCGAATCTTGTCGCTTCCTGCCAGTACGTGGTAGAGCGCCTCATTCAGGTCCGTTAAAGCGGTAGGCTGAATACCTTCCAGTGTCGCAACCCTCAACATCACCTCGTTGCGCGTTCGTTCAGTGAACTGCTTGAGTATCTTGGCCGAATGGTCCTGATCCAGGTGAACCAGGATCGCTGCCAGAATCTGCGGATGTTCGTTGCGCAACAATTCAGCCACCGAAATGGGGTCCATCCATTTCAGGCTTTCGATCCCCGACACATCGCCGCCCTGAAGAATGCGGTCAATCAGCAAGGACGCCTTTTCCTCACCCAGAGCGCGTCTCAATACCGAACGCACGTAATTGTCGGAATCGGAAACCAGAAGGCTCTGTGAACCAGCCTCGCGCGTGAACTTGTCGATGACGTTATCGACTTTCTGCTTGGAAACCGTACGCAATCGAGCAATGGTTTCGCCCAGGCGCTGAACTTCCTTGGGTGAAAAATGTTTGAATACGGCAGCCGCCTCTTCCTCTCCGAGAGACATGAGAAAGATGGCGGCGTCCTGCAATCCCTCTTCGTTTTCAGCCATAAGTGTTCATCTCCAGACCTCAAGTGGCGGCCGGGGTTGACTCTTCCACCATCCAGCCTCGCACGATATTGGCTACCGCGACAGGATTGTCTTTTGCCAGGCGTTTGGCGTCTTCCAGTCGCAGCATTTCGATCGTCACATCATTTTGCACCGGAGAAGGCAATGCAGGGCGCTGGGTTTCATCATCCACCACCGTATCCAGCTGGGTGCCAGCAGCCAGAAGAGGGGTTTCTTCGGTGCTTGCACGGGGTTCAGGCGCAGGGGTGGCCATCATCTTGAGCGCGGGACGTACCATGCCCAGGAACAGGATCAGCCCCAGCAACAGCATCCCGATCGGCCACGCCATGCTGCGCGCAAAATCCAAGGTATCGGGCTGCTTCCACCATGGCATTTCAACGATTTCTCCTTCCGTGCGGCTGAAGGCGGCATTCAGGACGTTCACCGAGTCGCCCCGTTGCTGATTGAAACCGATGGCTTCTCGCACCAGCGCATTGATTTGTTCGATCTTCTCGGGTGGCAGGGGATTGGCGCTGGGCTGGCCACGGCGATCGGTGGTTTCGACATGGTTGAGTACCACGGCAGCGCTGAGTCGTCGGATGTTGCCAGTCGAGCCACGGGTGACCGAAACGGTACGGTCCACTTCGTAGTTGATCACTTGCTCACGCCGTCGACTGGCCTCAGTCGAACCTGCCCCCACATTGTTGCCGGGCACGATGCCCAGTTGGGCGGGGTTGCCATTGATGGGGGCACCAGGCGCACCGGGCGGCAGGCTGGTGACGGCCCCAGGTACGCCTGGGGCTTGCTGATCCAGTTGAGAACCGGCCTCGATCAGCTGGGTGCTGCGTACGGTGGCCTCGTTGTTGCCCTGATTGGGTCGATGCTGCTCGTTGGTCTGTTCAACAAGAGAAAAATCGAGATCGGCCGTGACCTGGGCGCGCACGTTGTTGCGGCCGACGATCGGTTCGAGCAAATCCAGGATGCGCTGGGCGTACATCTGCTCCAGCGTACGCGTGTATTCCAGCTGCTTTGCGTCCACTCCCTCATTCGCTGCATTCGCCGACTGTGACAGCAGATTGCCGTGCTGGTCCACGACGCTCACGGCAGATGTCTGCATTTCCGGTACGCTGCTGGCCACCAGGTGGACAATTCCGGCAATCTGGGTGCGGTCGAGCGAGCGTCCCGGGAAGAGGGTCACGAGCACGCTGGCCGAAGGTTTCTGCTGCTCTCGGAAAAAGCCATTCTGGTTCGGCAGCGCCAGGTGCACGCGCGCTTCGGCCACCGAGTTCAGGGAAGAAATGGTCCGGGTGAGTTCGCCTTCGAGACCGCGCTGGAATGTGAGTCGTTCCTGAAACTGCGTCATGCCCAAGCGAGAATTGTCCATCAGTTCAAAACCCGTGACCGCCCCCCGTGGCAAGCCTTGTGACGCGAGCCTCAGGCGGGTCTCGTGTACCCTGTCAGCTGGGACCAGGATGGCATTGCCACCGTCAGCGTGACGGTAGGGGACGTTCATTTGTGACAGTTGAGCCAGCACAGCCCCCCCGTCTTTATCGGCCAGATTGGCGTACAAAACCCGGTAGTCAGGCTGGTTGGCCATGAAGAATGCCATGAAGAGCACGCCAAACAGAGCCAGAGCCCCGGAAATCAGCAGCATCTTGCGTGTCAGATCCAGACGTGAAAACCCCTGAACCAGCGGGTTCGGCATCTTGCTGGAAAGAAGGGCGGTGTCGGTTTCGGCAACTGCGGTGTTCATGGTTCGGAAGCAAGGGCTTTGGCCATATTGAAAACCGATTATGGGAGCCGCTCCCACAAACTAAAGCGCAAAAAGCCGGTGCTTCCCTCCTTTATTCGGGTTCAAGTTTCCGGCATGGCCGTTTAGCATCAGCCCATTGCATCAATCGCCTCACGGTTATTGCCATGGACCTGCGCCTGACTCCCTTGACCTCTGTGTCCCCCGCAGTCATGAAGCCTGCTGGCAACCTGGCCCCGAAGCTGGGTGACGTTGGCATGTCTGCTGCAGGTGGGACGCCCAAAGTGGCAGGGGGGGGGTTTGGTGAAGCCCTCAAAACGGCTCTGACCAATGTCAGTGCTGCCCAGAATCAGGCCAGCCACTTGCAGACCGAGTTTCAGGTCGGCAACCCCAATGTCAGTCTCGAACAGACCATGCTGTCCATGCAGAAAGCACAGATCGGTTTCCAGGCTGCCCTGCACGTGCGCAACCGCATGATGCAAGCCTATACCGATGTGATGAACATGCAGGTGTGAGCGTCATTCAACTCAATGAAAGAGCACAGGTGCCACTGGCCGCTGTGGTTCCCCGAGTTCGTCGATCCAGGGTTCCACCAGTTCTCGAATCTGGGCATCGTGGCGCAGGATGGTCATCATGATGCGGTGTTTTTCGGCGCGATCTTCGGCCGACAGCTTCACGGATGAACCATGTTCGCGCAGTTGTTCGATCAGTATCGCGCATGCCCCTTCGAGCATCACCACCTCATCCCAGTCTTGAGCCAGCGCGGCAGCCAGCATGCGCTCGCTGGTGTTTTCGATGGCTTTGTAAAAATCCAGAATATTGATATTCATGATCATTTATCGAGGGCATCATCATGGGTATCGGTCTGGAAAATGTCCACTTGTCGCCGGCGAGAAGGTTCCAACCAATGCTCAATGGTCATCCAGCCTGGTTCGGCCAGATTCCTGATCTGCGCATCCAGCCGCAACAAAGACTTGAGTATGTCCTGTCGGGCTGTGTTTGGGTTGCCCAACTGAAAAGAAGTCAAGTGATGGTTGCTGTGCATCCTGAGGGCATTCACTTCACCGAGTGCCTTCCCTTCCAGACGTGACACCTCATTCCAGTCGCCCATGCTGGCCGCTTTCACCATTTGAAGGCCAGTCCGTTCGAGCGCTTGGTAGTGGGACAACGTATTCATGACTTTCTCGTTTGGCTGGGTTAATCCATTTATCGGCACAAAGCGACATCACTTCACCCGTTTGGCAACTTGATAAGCCTCCCCCTACCGGTTGAAATCGGGCTTTAGTCCGGTTGTTCCAGCATTCTGAAACGCCCATGGAGCCAAACGCTGAAGCGCGAGAGCGCCATACTGCCCATGGCTCCGCCATGCGAACGAAGCGGGTTTCCTGTTCACTGGGGACGGATGGCCTTCCAACCATCGAAAACCGTCCGCAAGCAGGTCCTCACTTCCTCAAAAATCGGCCTGCTTCGACTGGCGTGGGCTTCCACCAGCCGCGTGGCGCAATACTCGTACAGGGAGTCCAGCTGAGCAGCGAGATCGCCGCCCCTTTCCAGATCCAGTCCGCCTCGCAATCCCTGCTGGATCAGCAACAATGACTTGTTCACTGCCTTGCCACGGCGCTCGGTATCGCCTGCATCCAGGGCACCCAATGCGATCGAAAGCTGTTCATCCACCGCATCAAACAAGAGGTAAATCAAGCCATGGGCGTCGGTGGTTGCCGTGCGTGTCTGAATGGCCATCTGGCCGTAAGCCTTAGCGTGTCTCATCGGGGTGGTGGCAAGCATGACAACAGAATAAACGGATTGAACAATGATTTCTTTATCGTCAGTCCTCTTCCGATCTTGAGGTTGGCTTGAATCGACGCGCAGGCGCTAGGGCGCAGGCATCGCAAGGAGACCTCGCAGGGGTGCCACCAAACCGCTGGTTCCGGGTTGCGCCTCCATGTGCGCCAGCATGTGTTCAGCGGCGTCTGTGGCACCGGCATTGATCAACAGTCGAGTCAGCCGCGACATGTTGTGAAGATCGTTGGGGTGTTCAACCAGGTGTTGCTCATACACACCAATGGCAGCCTTGACATCGCCCACCACGGCCAGCAAGTCTGCATACTGGGGTCGGTAACGGGATGACAGACCCTGGAGACAATCCAGGGCTTGAAGGGCGTATTCGGGCTGTTCGTTCTGGAGTGCCCATGAGGCGGTTCGAAGCAGGGCGGTTGTCCAGAGTGGGCGCTGATCGCTTTGCAACACCGCATCATAGTGACCCAGAGCCTCGTCCATTTTCTGGTCCAACTCGGCCAGCAAACCACTGGCCAGTGCCAAGTAAGGCAGGGTTCGCTCTTTGTCTTGCGATTCCTCGAGTCCGGCCATGACTTTCCTGATGCCATGAGCGTTCTTTTGCGCGAACAAATGTTCGATGCGCAAATGGGCAGCGGTGAGGTCTGCCAAGGGTTTGAGTCGTTGCAAATGTCCATGAGCCTCTGTGGAAATATCCTTTTCCAGAGCGGCTTTGAGTCGGTTCAAAGCGCTTGTGGATTCGGCATCCAGCATGGATTCGGTTGTGTGATGGCATTTCAACCATAACCTGAACCGGCCGGGCTCTTGCGCAGACAGCCAGACGGGTTCCAGTTGCGACAGAGTGGCTGTATTGTCATATTCACGAACACGTGATTGCGCCCTTTCCAGACCTCGACGAAGCAGATGGCCAAGGCGATCGGCACCCATCAACAACGTATCGTAATAACGGGCAAGCGCGGATTTCACCTCTTTGGCATCCAACTCATCGACATTCCGGTTGCTGTTCATAGAGCGCAACAAAGCTTGCACGCTGCACATCTGTATGAGTCGGTAAACATCGGGAAACGCCGCATTGATGCTGGACTCCAGCTTGTCGAGTTTCAATCTCAGATTTCTGTTCTGGATGATTCCATTCGCATCGAACAGTTTGTCCACGATCCTGCGTGCATGTGTCAGTTCTTTGTGAAGCGAGGCGATCTCATCCAGCTTGTGTTTCATTTCCCGAACCACTGCACGCGCATGGCGCAGCCTGTTCGGCAACACATCGTGCGCTTGGCCTATGTCGCGGATCGCGGGAAGGTCGTCGTCGTTCAGTTGAATGGTATCGAGTGGCTGATACCGGATTTTTTCAATGCGTGCCGAGCCTGCATTGGAATTGATGATTTCCACGCCTCTGGAGTTCCAGTGGTCGGCTTGGCGTTCGAGCATTTTGATGGCGGCAGCATAGTCTGCGGTTGTGCTGGCCTGCTGACCCTCATTGGTTTCGACTTCCAGTTGTGTCAAGGCGAAGCGAGGGCCCACCTGGCGCTCGAAACTCCCCTTGGCGTGGGTGTGCCCTTCTGGGGTGAAACACAAATCGACACCCGCCAGAAGGATCCGTTGCAGCCCCATGGCGCCAGCAAAATCGAGCGCGACGTTGGTGACGGTAGGGCCTGTGACGCTGATCGGGTCGGTTGGATTGAGTTTGGAGTTCCAAGGCAACACTTCCCCAAGAAACATGCAGCGATGCGGCCATTGCCCCAGCATTTGTGGCGGCACATGATACCGATTGATGAAAGTCACCGCATCTGAGAAGCGCATCATGTCGCGGCAAATCTCATAACTTTCGAATTCAGGATCGACTGAAACCAGAAAGTCTGGCTCGATGCCGGCCTCCAACAATCGCCGGCTGATCCGGGAAACGGCAATCACCACCAACTGTTGACGATGCCTGATCACCCAGTCCAGCGCGAGGTCGAGGGAAGGGCCTCCAGCAAGCAGCATGCCTGTTTTGCCGGCAAGGGTATGTCGCCAGAGCGTGGCTGGCAGGAAATTGTCGGCGGCATTTTCAAGCTGGCGTATAAAAAACAATTGAGAACCCAGGCTCGCCAGCGTTTCCCATCTCATGCCAGCCATGGATTCCCGAATGTCCCAGGCCAGCTGCACGTATTCCTGTGACTGGTTAGAGCGTGCCGCGAGAGAAAAAACCACTTCCACTTGGTCAATGAAGAGGTATTCTTTCAGTTGAAAGTCACTCAGTTCATCCAGCCACTGGTCTGATGAAGCGCACCTGATGTACTGGGGCAAGTGCTCCAGAACGCCCTTTTCATGGAGTGCATCGTGTGCCGCAGGGGTGTCGATGAAAAAGAAACGGGTCCCTTTGGGGGGCGGCGACTGGCTGACATAGTTGATGAGGTGGCCTGAATCACTGCCCACAACGACGTACAGTTTGTCTTCCGCCCTCAACTGGTCTTGAAAGACTTCTTGCAGGGTTGCATGGGCACCGATTCGGTCGAAGGTCTGTCCATTCACGCTTTCCAGAACTTGCTCACCCAGCGGAGTGACCCGCCAGTCCGATGAGACCGTAGCCAATGAATGGCCGTTCACAGGGGCTGGGGTTGACGGTCGCTTGTTGATCATGGCTGGCTCCAGAACGGAGGGTCATTGGCAAATGGGGGATCCAAAACGTCTGGAGTGACCGGTGAACATGCGGCAATATCGGTTGTCACCCTTCTGCCCACGACATCCGCCGTGTGTTTGGGCGCCATGCCAAAACCGGGCCGGACACTTCTGATGCATTCGCCATCGATGATGTCGCCGGCTTTCAAGGCTTTCACGAAATAAAGCGAACGCCTGAACTTCACGTTTCCTTGCTCGCTGGATTTTCGTCCGTAATCCACTTGTCCGAGCGATGCCCAAGCCGTCTTGCTGTCGCGGCAGAGCGCAGCCATTTCCGCCGGTTCCAGCGAGAAGCTGTCATCAGGTCCGCCACCGTTGCGGTCAAGGGTGAAGTGCTTCTCGATGATCGAGGCCCCCATGGCGATGCTGGCGATGGCGGTGGTGTTGTCGAGGGTGTGGTCAGACAGGCCGGTGACGAGGCCGAAGCGCTCGATCATGTCGGGGATGGTGCGCAGGTTGTAGTCTTCTGCCGGAGCGGGGTAGCCGCTCACGCAGTGGAGGATGGCCAGCTCCTTGCAGCCGCCCTCGCGTGCGGCGTCGATGGCTTCCTGGATCTCCTCGGCATCGGCCATGCCAGTGGAAATGATCATCGGCTTGCCGGTGCGGGCAACGTATTGGATCAGCGGCAGGTCGACTGCCTCGAAGGAGGCGATCTTGTAGGCCGGGGCATTCAGGTCTTCGAGCAGGTCGACCGCCGTGTGGTCGAAGGGCGAACTGAAAATCGTGATGCCGAGCCTGCTCGCATGCTCGAACAGTGGCTTGTGCCACTCCCAGGGCATGTGTGCTTCCTGATAGAGTTGATAGAGTGTCTTGCCGTCCCACAGGCCGCCGTGAATCTGGAACGCCTCGGCGTTGCTGTTCAGGGTGATGGTGTCGGCGGTGTAGGTCTGCAACTTGACCGCATCCGCCCCGGCCTTCTTCGCTGCCTCGATGATTTTGATCGCCGTATCAAACCTCCCGTTGTGGTTGGCCGAGAGCTCGGCAATGACGTAGGGCGGCGCATCGGCAGCGATTCGGCGCCCGGCGATGGAAATGTTGGGCGTGTTCGACATCGTTTTTTCTTTCATGTTGCCTGATGCCATTCGTGAGCGAGCAACCCGAAGCACACAACGTCATGGTATTGCTGGCCGTCGAAGTATTGTTGACGCAGCACACCTTCACGGCGGAAGCCGAGTTTCAGGTGGAAGCGGATAGAGCGGTCGTTGAGTTCCAGTGCCTGGCCACACAGTTTGTGCAGTCCCTCAGCCTCGAACGCATACCGTAAAGCAGCCTGCCCCAGGGCATGTCCCGTTCCCCTGGGTGCATCGGGCGCGGCGTAGAAGCCCCAGTCAGCAATCCCGCCATTCGCGATCTGGTGGAGGTTGATGAAGCCGAGAGGCAGGGAGTCCATCTCGAAGATGAGCAGGCGCCTTTGTGGATCCCGCGATGCCTTGTCGAACCAACGGACATGCTCCTCGACCGAGATCTCATGCTGCGTGTACATGTAGCGGCAAACTTCAGGATGATTCCGCCAAGACAGAACCTGCTCCAGATCGCCTTCATTCATGGGCCGGATGCCGGCTGAACCCGCTTCATGCATCATGAGCCTCCATTTGCCGCATCACAGCATGCACGCCAGATCCATCGACAACGCTCGCTGCGCCGGCAATCATGTTCAGGAGGAGGGCGGGATCGTGAATCAATGGAAGCAGTCGTTCTCTGAGCTGCGTCGTTGCGCATGGGTCAAGATGGATGAGCATTGCAGCGCCTGACTTTTCGAGACCTTGCGCAATCTGGCGTTGGTTATCGGCCAGCACGAGCATGAGGGTCGGCAAGCCCAGGCAGCACCGCTCCCATGACGTCGCCCCTGCCGCCCCGATCGCCAGATCGCTATCGGCCATGAGTTGAGCCATGTCGCTGACACCCACGAGCACTCGTGTCGGCCAGGGCATGTCCTGCGCCTGTCTGCGAACCTCGTCCAGCCACGGCGCGGTCGAACCCATGACCACCGTGATGCGGCAGTCCGCAGGCAATGGGCCATCACGCAGCGCCTGTAGCACCTGTCCGGTGGCGTTGTCCTTGTCGACGCCGCCCATGGTGATCAGCAGCTCACGCAAAACCGGCTGGGTGCGGCGCTGCAGGCTGTAGGGACGCAGGGCGGCGAACTCGGGGCGCAGCAGGGCGTATTGCGAGCCGCAGAGCAGGCGGCACTCGCCTGGCACCCAAGGGCGATAGTCCGCCGCGTCGCGGCCAAGGGTCTGGTCGACGAGCAGATCACAGGCGTGGGGCCGGTCGGCAAGGTCATCGATGACCAACAGCTGGCGGTAGTGCGGTGCCAGGGTGCGTTCCCAGCGGGCGTCCAGCGCGTAGTGGTCGACGATCAGCCAGTCAGGGCGGTGTGTGGCCAGGATGGGGGCACAGGCTGCGGCGTCTTGGGCTTGGGTGGCGCTGAGCCAGGAGGCGTGGGTGAGGGCCGCAACGGATGCTGGCTGTGCCGCTTCCACCGGGAGTCCGTGGGCGTTGTGGCCCTTGCCACGGATCAAGTCGATGAGGTTGCCTTCGTGCGTTCGACAGATGAAGTGGCATTCTGCCCCGTTGGTCGCCAGCGCATCCGCCAACGTCAGGCAGCGCATGACGTGGCCGGTGCCGATCTGTAGCGAGGCGTCGGTTCGCAAGACGACTTTCATCTATGGATCGATTCCTTGAACGGAATCCTGACAGGAATGCCTGCATTGGCCATGGCCAATTTGGCCTCAGCAGGGGTTTGCTCAGTAAAATGAAACATACTTGCAGCTGCCACCGCCGAGGCGCCCGCTTGTTTGACAGCATCAATCATGTGCTGGTATTTCCCGGCGCCGCCCGATGCAATGACGGGAATGTCCACTGCCTTGACCACCGCCTCGATCAGCGCCAGGTCGTAGCCCTGCATCGTGCCGTCGCGATCGATCGACGTCACAAGAAGCTCGCCAGCGCCCCGATCCTGTAATTCTCTGGCCCAAGCGACGACGTTCTTGCCCGTGTCCGTGCTACCCGCATGGCTGAAGCAGCGCCAGCCTCGCTCGCCGTCCTGACGGACATCAATGCTGGCGACCACGCACTGGACACCATGCCGCCTGGCGATCTCCTCAATCAGGCCCGGACGCTCGTAGGCCGCCGTATTGACGCTGACCTTATCGGCTCCGGCGCGTAACAGACGCTGCACCTGCTCGATGCGCCGGATGCCGCCGCCCACCGTCAGGGGCACGAAGCAGTCCTGACCAAATTCGTCGATAGACTCGAAATCCGGATCGCCATCCGACTGGTGAGCAACGATGTCAACCAGAATCAACTCGTCAACCTCGCGCCGGTTATAGACCTTGACTGCCGGAAGCACGGGCCCGACGCGGCGCCAGCTGTCGAAGCCCACGCCCTTGACCAGGCCGAATTGCTTCCACAGCAGGGTGGGGATGACGCGCACCTTCAGCATGCCGGGCCTTCGATGAAGTTCTTGAGCAGCCGAAAGCCCGCGCGCGAGCTTTTTTCCGGGTGGAACTGGGTGCCCCAGACGTGGCCGCGGTGCACCGCAGCCGTGACCGGAACACCGTAGTCGGTGGTGGCCAGCACGTCGGCCGGGTCTTGCGGCGCAAAGGCGTAGCTGTGGACGAAGTAGAAGTCGGTGCCGTCGGGAATGTCGGCCAGCAGGTGGTCATCGGTGCGGGTACGGGTGATGCCGTTCCAGCCCACGTGCGGCACACGCTGGGTGCAGCCAAAGCTGCGCAGGTGCCGCACTTGGCCGGGAATGAAGCCCAGGCCCGGCGTAGTCCAGCTTTCGGTAGCCCCTTCGGTGCTGCTATCGGCCAGCAACTGCATGCCTACGCACACACCCAGCAGCGGCCGCTTGTAGCCCAGCACCTCATCGCGCAGCGCAGTGGTCCAGCCACCCTCGTCGAGCAGGCGAGCGCAGTCGGAAAAGTTGCCCACGCCGGGCAGGATCAGGCAATCGATTGCGTGCAAGTCGGTGGCACGGTTGACCAGCACTGGGGCGACGCGAAGCTCTTCGAGCGCCCGGAGCACCGAGCCCAAGTTGCCCACGCCGTAGTCGATGACACCGACTTTCATGAGATCACGCGTTGTCGTCGTTGATCTTGGTCAGGTTGCCATCCCTGTCTTTCAAGAGCGCACCGCTGACGTCCCGCTTGAAGATCTTTTTGTTCGTGAACTTGTCGCAGACACGGATGAATTCGTCGACCGTCATGTCAAGTGGTCGCAGAATATCCTCCAGTGACTTGCCAAGATACTCCCAAGGGAAAAGACCATCCAGCCGCCTGACGGCCTCCAGACCATCCTGACGCGTCAGCCGCCCGCGGCGGATGTGCAGGCAAGCCAGGTCCGTGGCACGGCCAAAGCCGAACTTCAGGAACTTGAAATAGTCATGGATGCCGGTCTGGTGGTTGTCCAGGTTCTCGTAGTTGACCATCGATCCTTCAACCACCTTGTGGTAGCTCTGGAAGCCGTTGGCTGAGGCAATGAGCGTGTTGGACAGGCCGTCCCACGGGATGTAGTGACCCAGGAACAGGCCCGTGACGCCCACGCGCTGCAACTCTTCGTCGGTGGGATAGGTGTAGGGGATCAGGTGCTTGGCCTCGATGCCTTCCTGGCCGATCAGGTCGGACACGCGCATGCCCAGCAGGCCGCCGAATTCTTCGAGCCAGCGGCGGTTGAGCACGTTGTTCTCGGCCGCGGCGGCCGGGCCACCATACTCGTTCTGCGAGTTCTCGCCCCAGACGATCAGCGGCACGTTGAACTGCACCGCGGCGCGCACCGGGATGGTGAAGATGCCCACGTGTTCGGGCCAGGAGATGTCGCCCACCTGCGTGAGCCCGATGCGGTTGAGCTTGGCGCGCACCAGCGGGTTGGGTGAGAACTCGATGTGATCCACCCCCAGGCGCTTGAGGTTTTCGATGTTCGCACGGCCCAGCGGCGACAAATCGCAAGTTGAAGAAGTCACGCACAGCGGGTTCAGCCCCAGCTGCAGCATGCGTACCACCTGATAGGTGCTGTCCTTGCCGCCGCTCACTGGCACGATGCAGTCCCAGTGGCTTCCATCGGGGCGGCGGTACTTGTCCAGCACCTTGAGCAAGTCCTGATAACGCGCGTCCCAGTCCACCGTCTTGCGGTTTTCGTAACTGCGGCAGGCGTTGCAGACGCCGTGTTCGTCCAGGTGCAGGTCCGGTTTGGTGTCCGGCATCACGCAGTGTTTGCAGTAGGTGAGCATGCTCGTGTCTCTCAGAAAGCGTTCAGCGCTTTTCCATCAGGAACCAGGTGATGTCGTCCTGCGGGAAGTTGGGGTCGCGCCGGTAGGCAAAGCCGTAGTCCACCAGGTGCAACTGCGGGTGGCGGTCCATGATCTCGCCCGCGAAGTCGCGCTTGAACAGACGGTCAGTGTGACCACGATAGGGAATGGCTACAGGTGAGGGGTTGTAGTACTCGGCCACCAGCAGGTAGCGACCACAGGCGGCAAACAGCTTGTCGTAGACCTGGGGCAGCATATCCGGGTTGATGTGGATGAGCACGCCCTTGATGAGCGTCAGGTCCCACTGGCGGGCTGGGTGAAAGTCCAGGATGGACGTGTTGTAGACGTTGGCCGGCGGGATCACGACGCCCAGTTGCTTGGCCGCTTCAGCATTGATCTCGATGGCGTGCGCGTCGAGGCCGGGGTGCAGCAGCTTGAGCGCCTTGAGGTTCATGCCGATGTTGGCGCCGAACTCGATGCAGCTTCGGGTACCACGTGCCTGGCGCAGGGCTTTGCCGAAGAAGTCGAGGTTGGAGGCCAGCAGCGCATCGCCCTGGTTGCGCTGGATGTACTCGGTGCCGAAATCGCCGGCCCAGAAGGCTTCCTGTTCGGTCTGGTAGCTCATGTGATCAGCCCTTTTTGGTTGATGAGAGCTTCAAACAACAGCTCTGCTTGGATCCAGTCCTCTGGGGTGTCGATGTCCTGCACGCGGTACCTTGGCACGATCACAGGCGCGGCATGGTGAGAAAAAATCGGCTTGCCACTCAACCATGCCCGAGGCTTTCCCCAGTAGAACTGGGCGGCATCATGATAGGCCTCCTGCAGGTCTTGCGACCGGGTGTTGAACAGTTCGGGATGGAACATTTCCAGCCGATTGTCTGGAGTGATGCGCATGGCCCGCTGGATGGGGGAAGCGTAACGGGTGACGCTGAAGGCGTAATCGGCGCCGCTGTCTTGTAGCAGCCTCTGGCCGCGTTGCAAGTCTGCAACGGCTACCAACGGAGCGGTGGCGTAAAGGCAGCAGACCTCGGTCGTGACCCCTTCGTTTTGATGTGTCCATTGAATGGCATGGGCGATGACCGGAATGGTGGCCGTGTGGTCATCCGATAACTCGGCAGGTCGCAAGAAGGGGACATTCGCGCCATGAGCGCGGGCAACATCGGCGATCTCGGCATCATCGGTGGAGACGATGATCTGGTCAAAGCAGCCGGACAGGCGCGCGGCTTCGATCGACCACGCGATCATCGGCTTGCCGCAAAAGGGCTTGATGTTTTTGCGCGGGATGCGCTTGCTGCCACCACGGGCTGGTATGACCGCAAGCTTCATGGAGCCAGTTCCTCGTGCAATGCTGCAGCAACCTGCACTTGTTGTGCATCGCTCAGTGTGGAGTACATGGGAAGACTGATTGCCTCGGCATAGTAGCGCTCAGCCTCCGGAAAGTCCCCCGACTTGAAGCCCATCTGCTGGTAGTAGGGCTGAGTATGAACGGGAATGTAGTGAAGATTCACGCCAATGCCACGGTCTCGCAAGCCTTCAAAAACAGCCCGGTGAGAGCGACCGAGGCGTTGCCTTTGCAGCCTGATGACATAGAGGTGCAGACCGGAGTAGCTGTCCGGATGCTGCCAGGGGCGGCTGATCGGCAGATCTTCTAACAGCATGTCGTAGCGAGCAGCCAGCGTGTGGCGGCGGGCGACGAGATCATCGAGACGCTCCATCTGGCTGATGCCGAGCGCGGCTTGCAGGTCGGTCATTCGGTAGTTGAAGCCCAGTTGGATCTGCTGGTAGTACCAGGGGCCATCGGGTGGATGCGTCATCTGTGCCGGATCGCGGGTGATGCCATGGCTGCGCAACAGGGTCAACTGTTTCGCCAGTTCGATGTGGTTGGTCAGTGCCATGCCGCCTTCGGCCGTGGTGATGATCTTCACCGGGTGGAAGCTGAACACGGTGATGTCGCTGTAGCGGCCATTGCCGATGAACTCGCCCTTGTACTTGCCGCCGATGGCGTGCGAGGCGTCTTCGATGATCCTGAACCCGTAGCGCTGGCCGAGTGCGTGGATGGCTGCCATGTCGCAGGGCTGTCCACACAGATGCACGGCGACAACCACTTTGGGTAACCTGTTGTTGCGCTGGGCTTGCACCAGTTTGTGTTCCAGTGCCTCAGGGCACAGGTTGTAGGTGCGGGGGTTGATATCGACAAAGTCGACCTGAGCGCCACAGTACAGTGCGCAATTGGCTGACGCCACAAACGTGACCGGGCTGGTCCAGAGCCAGTCGCCAGGGCCCAGTCCGAGCGCCAGACAGGCCAGATGCAAAGCCGAGGTGGCGCTGTTCACCGCAACGGCATGGCGAGCGCCAACATGCCGGGACACCACTTCTTCAAACCGGGGTACGACAGGCCCCTGAGTCAGAAAGTCTGACCGAAGGACATCAACGACTGCTTGAATGTCGTGTTCCGAGATGTCGTGTCGGCCATAGGGGATCATCAGATGTGCCCGATTTGGTCCTTGTTGAATTCAAGCCACTGGTGCAGGGTTTCCTGTGACATCCATGCCGTGTTGTTGTCGCTGGTGTAGCTGAAGCCCTCAGGCACCTTCTGGCCATCTTTGATCCGTTGGGCATCGAGATCCCAGCCGTTGATGGCAGGCAGGATCTTGAAATGCGCCGGATACTCATAGGTGTGATAACAATCCTCGGCCCCGATCATTTGCTCATGGAGTTTTTCGCCTGGACGTATGCCAACGATCTCGTGGCGAGCCTCCGGAGCAATCGTCCGGGCCAGATCGGTCACTTTCATGGAGGGAATCTTCTTGACATAGATTTCCCCTCCGACCATGTCTTCGAATGCATGCCAAACCAGTTCGACGCCTTCTTCCAGCGAGATCATGAACCGCGTCATGCGGCTGTCTGTGATGGGCAAGGTGCCGGTGTGCCGGATAGACATGAAGAAGGGGATGACGGAACCCCGGGAACCCATGACATTGCCATAACGCACAACCGCGAATCGGGTGCCATGTTCACCGGAGTAAGCGTTGCCCGCCACAAACAATTTGTCCGATGCGAGTTTGGTGGCCCCATACAGATTGACAGGGCTGCTGGCTTTGTCTGTCGACAACGCGACCACCCGCTTCACGCCTTTGTCGATGCACGCATCGATGAGGTTCATGGCACCGAGGACGTTGGTTTTCACGCACTCGAAGGGGTTGTACTCTGCGGTCGGAACAATCTTGGTGGCGGCGGCATGGACAACGTAATCGACACCATCGAGGGCCCGGTAGAGGCGCTCCTTGTCGCGAACGTCGCCAATGAAAAAACGCACACGACTGTCGCCTGCGAACTTCTTGGCCATCTCCCACTGCTTCATTTCGTCGCGGGAAAAAACGATGATCTTCCTGGGGTTGTACCTGGCAAGCGTCATCGGCACAAAGGTGTTGCCGAAGGAGCCCGTGCCCCCGGTGACCAGGATGGTTTGTTCCCGAAGCATCAGTTCAACTTTCTATGCCGTTAACCTTGCAGCAATCGTAATACGTTCTGCGGCAGCTGGTTGGCCTGGGCGATCATGGCGGTACCAGCCTGCTGCA